>JBOHCG010000108.1:0-16269 GCA_050698735.1 Streptosporangiaceae bacterium
CGGTCCCGCAGCACCAGCACGCCCGCCGCCGCGCGGCGCGCCTCACCTGAGACAGCCCTCACGCATCCGGCTGGCACCGGTTCCGGCCGCCAGGCCGGGCCCGCACGCAGCCAGCCCGGCCAGGCGGCCGCCGCTCGCGCCTGACGGCGGCCCGGGCACCAGCGGAACCGCTTCGACGGCGCATCCTCACGCAAGACCGCCTCCGGATAGGACACGGTGATCGCCCCGTCAGCGCGCGGCTGGATTACCACCTGACCGCCGCACCGCCCGCACGTCCCGGTCCAGACGCCCAGCGCCCGCACCCCGAGGAATACGACCGGATCGTGGCCGAACCGGTTCAGCTCGGCCTCCGCGGCCGCCGCCACCAGTTCTCCCGCCGTCACCCCGGCCGCCTCGCACGTCATCGCCGGAACCACCGCCGGATGGCCAGCACAATGATCAGGCCGATAAACGCCTCGATGCCGTAGCCGACATAGGGCGGCTTGGAGCTGGTCTGGGGTGACCCGGCGGCCAGGACCGCGAGCACGGCCAAACCCTGCAACCGCGAGATCCGCGCGCCAGGCTGGTCCCCGCACTCACGCGCCTGCCGGCGCTCCCGCACCACCACGCCGACCACCACGGCCACCGCGGCCAGGGCCACCGCGATCGCGGCCACGGCCACCAGGTGCCCTCCGTGCACGAGCCCCTGCGCTCCGGTCATGACCGCCTCCTCTGCGCACCGGCCAGGCCCACGCCGGCAGCGACGTAGCCTGGCGTATTCCGCGGATCACACCGCCGCGCCGGGCGGCTGACGTGAACCGCCACGCCCGCGCCGGCGAGGATGACCGGGCTTCCGCAATCACCGCACGCCGACATCCGGTACCCGGCCCCCTGCCACGGCGCCGCCGGCTCCCCCGCCGCACCCGGCAGGCCGGGCCGGCCGCTGCGGGCCCGGCGGGCACGCTCCAGCACTTCCGCGGGGACCAGGCCAGCCATCCCGGCGGCGCTTCCCGGCGGCGTGCGCACGCCCGCATGACGGCTGCTCATCGCGGCCACCTGGCCTTCCGGTACCGCCACAAAGAGGCCGCCGAGAATACGGCCCCGACCGAGCTCGCTGCGACATTCACGACGCGGAGCTGGGCAGGCCAGCCGTGCAAATGCCCTGCGACCAAGCCGAGCACGGATACCACCACGACCACAGCGCAGACCAGCAGTGACCAGAACGCACGACGGCGACCACGGCGCATCCGGTAGCGGGTCACACCGGGGGTCTCGGTACCGCCCAGGTAGGTGACACCCGTGCGGGAATCCGTATACGGGTACCTCGCCGCCGGCCGCCAGCTCTCCGGCAGGCGCCCGGCAGCAGACCCGGGCCGCCGTCCTGTGAGGATCCTCACCGCGGCCTCCCGCCCCGCCGCCGCTGCCGGCGCCGCCGTGACGGCCGGCCCAGCATCACGACAACGACCGACTCGGCGGCCGCGGCGGCCAGGCCCGCGGCCCAGCCGAACGCGAACCCGAATCCCACGCCCGCCATCACGCCGAGGACGATCAGCCCCAGCAGCCGACCCCCGGTCCCGGTCCCGGCCCCCGCCGCGCCGCCCTGTCCCTGTCGCGCCGGAACCGGCCGGTCAGCCGCCCTCACAGCCGACCGCCCGCGGACGAGAAAACACGCCAGCAGGCGGCGGCGAAACCGGCCGGAGCCACCATCTCTACGGCCGCGGCCGCGAGCGCCCAGGCCGGACAGCCCGGACCGCACGCCAAGATCACCGCAACGCAGCCGATGATGGCCGCGGCGGTGACCAGCAGCGCCGCCCATGCCAGGGCGCGGCTGCGGATCCGGCGGGCCTGCCGCCCCCGGCCCGGCCGCCGGGCGCCCTGGGACGCCGCGTCGCAGCCTGCGCGCTTATCAAGGATGATGGTCATGGTCAGGCTCCCTCCAAGGGCTGACCGGGGTCCCGGCGGGGGGAATCCCGCTGGGGCCCGCTGTGCTTCTACGTCGCCTTCGCCAGGGGGGCATCCCTGGAGCAGGCCCTTCACTCCGTATAATCTTGGGTTTAATCAGCGTCGGGACTATGGTGACAAGGCTGGTCACAACCTGTCAACATAATCTTGGGATTATGGGAGAGGTGGGACGCCGGTGCCGAAAAAGAACGCCCGCTACCCGGAGATAGCCGACGACCTCCGCGCCCGGATCCTCTCCGGCGAATGGGCCCCCGGCGCCAACCTCCCCCACGCCGCCGAGCTGGGCGCCCACTACGGCGTCAACCGCGACACCATCGGCCGCGCCATCGCGATCCTCGAATCCGAAGGCCTGGTCTGGGCCGTCGCCCGCCGCGGCACCCAGGTCAGGTACGGTATGAGCCGCCCCAGACGCGCCCGCGGCAACCTCGTTAAGCGCAACGTCGCCACCGCCGGCCCCGGCTACAGCTTCCCCTCCGCCAGCGGCCAGGAAGTCTGGACCCACCACATCCCGCCCGCCGCCGGAATGGAGCCGCTGAACGACTCCCGCCTGGCCCGGATGCTCGGCGTCACCCCCGGCACCGAAGTCATGCACCGCCACCGCGTCACCGGCCCGGTCACCGAACCGCCCTTCCAGACCAACGACACGTGGATCCACCCCCGCGGCACCGCCGACGCCCCCGACGTCGCCAACCAGGCCCCCGGCCCCGGCGACTGGGTCTACCGCCTCGAACTCGCCGGCCACGGCCCCATCTCCTGGCGAGAAACCCACCGGGCCCGCATGCCCACCGCCGAAGAAGCCAGCCTCCTGCGGATCCCCGCCACCATCCCGGTGCTGGAGATCGTCCGCGTCGGCTACTCCGCCCGGGACAGCCTCCCGATCGAGATCACCCAGTACGTCATCCCCAGCGACCGGGTCGAGCAGATCATCGTGCTGGAACGCGACGAGTCCGCGGCCTGGCCCTGGCCCGGCGACCCCGCCCCCGAGGCCTCCGCCTAACGCGGGAGCAGCCCGGCAGCCGCCGCCCCGAGCACCACCGGCTCAGGCACCCCTGGCCCGTCACCGGCATCCCGCACGTCGGCCACGATCACGCTGACGTTGTCCGGCGCCCCGGCCTCCTCGGCCAGGGCGACAAGCCCCTCGACGGCCTCACGCGGCCCGGCCGCGGCCACCAGCACGTCCCGGATGGCCGTATCACTCACGACCGGGCTCAGCCCATCCGAGCAGAGCAGGTAACGGTCACCGGACCGCAACTCCAGCAACGCCAGATCCGGCGACCGGTCCGGACGCCCGTCCAGGTACCGCGCAAGCACCGGAGCCATCCACCCGGCATTGGACACCAGCCTGCCAAGAATGTGATCCTCGGTGATCTGGCGCAGATCGCCGTCCCGGAGACGGAAGCCGCGCGAGTCGCCGAAATGGACCACCGCAGCCGAATCACCTGACCACAGCAGCGCCGTCAGCGTGGTCCCCATGCCGAACCGCGAGGCATCCTCAGCAGCCCGCCGGGCAACCTCCGCATTCGCGGCCGCAGCCGCCCGGGCAAGCACCTCGAGCAACTCCCCCGGTGCAACCTCACGATCTTGAGTCCGCAGCGACACGATCACCGCGGCGCTCGCAACATCGCCGGCAGCATGGCCGCCCATCCCGTCAGCCACGGCCAGAAGCCGCCGTCCGGCATACACCGAATCCTGGTTGTCCTTCCGGACCAGCCCCGTGACGGAAGCTGCTGCCCATATCAGGGAGATCGCCGCTGTCATCTCGTCCAGGTCCCCCTCATTCCCGCCGAGGGCACGATAGCTCGCCGGTAATCACCGTAACCCGGCTGCCCGGTTCCCCGCGCACCTGCAGCGTCACGGCCCGGACCGCCAGGTCACCGGGGATCCTGGGGCACCCGCCTCACACCGGACGGATGCCCCTGTGCTTTGCAGTTGTCAAGTTGCTATCGCGCGGCCACGCCCGATCCGCTGCTTGCGTGCCGTATCGTGACTCAGGTAGTTGTGACCTGCGTCACGGCCTAGTGGCAGTTAACGCGGACCCCGGAGCCTCGGGGAGATGCTGACCGCTGCCCCACGGCACGGGCAGCAGGCAGCGGATAAGTGGATTGGTGCTCACGATGGCGGACTTCGCCGACGAGCTGCGCGCTCTTCTCGCCGCGCGCGGCATGTCCCTACGGCAGGCCGCCCGCGAGGTGCCCTGCGACAACGGTTATCTCTCGAAGCTCGCCCATGGAACGAAACGCCCGTCGCTGGCGATGGCGGCGCGCCTCGAGGAAATGCTCGATGCTACTGGGCGGCTCGTACCTCACGTCCGCCATGAACCGCTCGGCGGGCTCGGCCACGACGCCGACGAGGTGGCATCCGCCGCGCACGAAGCCGAGGCCGACCAGTCGCGGCTGCTCGCACAGCCAGGTCAGCAGTCGATCGACTCCCTGTGGGAGGAAGTCCTTGAAATCGCTAGGGCAGCGAATCGCAGCGCCTGGCAGACGTTCAGCGCGTCGTACCGGCTGCGCCGCCACGCCCTGGAGCTGGCCGAAGCAACCCGCAGCCCGAAGGCCCTCTCCGACTTGTACGTCATCGCGGGCCAGGCAACGGCCCTGATGGCATCCACCGCGTTCGACCTGGACCGCTGGGATGAGTCCGCCGCCCTGGCCCGCTCGGCCGTCTCCTACGCCGCGCTGGTCGGCAACTCGTCCTTGCATGCATGGACGCTCGGGCTAGCCGCGCTCCTCGCCAACTGGCGCCTCGAACCGGACATCGCGCTGAGCCATTTCCAGCGCGGACTGCAGGTCGCTCCTGCGGGGATCCCGAGAGCCCGGCTGCGCTATATCGCTGCCCGTTCTCACGCCCTGCTCGGCGATGTCCTCTCTGTCGGCCAGCGCATCGACGAGGCACGTCGCGACCAGGCCGACGCCGCGCAGCACCATGATCAGCTGTCACAGGAAACCGGCGGCGAGTTCGCGTTCGGCCCCGCCCGGGCGGAGGCCTGCGCAGCATCTGCCTGGCTCGACCTCGGCCGTGGCAGAGAGGCGAAGGCGGCCGCCCAGCGCGCCCTTAACGACCTGCTCGCACTTCCGGCTCCCCGCCAGCCCCTTTCACAGGTCACCGGCGCTCGCATTGACCTGGCCACTGCGTGTCTTCTCGGCCGCGAGCGGGACGAGGCCGAAGACGTCCTTCACGACGTAATCGCGGCACCGGCGTCTCTCGGGAACGTCTCCCTGGCGGGGCGGCTAGCGCGGACCCGGGAAACGCTGGCATCTCCGGCCTGGTCCCGCGACCCGGCCGCACGGCAGCTCGATGACACGATCGGCGAATGGCTGGCGCAGCCTGATGCAGGCCGGCCAGGCTGACCGGAGCTACGCCACGCTCGCCAGGATCCGCTGCTCGCGGTCTCGGCTGATCCCGACCTCTGCCGCACGCTCGTCGCTGGTCCAGGTGCGGTCGTCTTGCATCCAGGACCAGGTGGCGGCCACTGTTTCCGCTAGCGGACGGCACACGAGCCCTCGGGCATGAGCAGCAGCGGAGTCAACCTGCCACACCCCCGGGAACGTCCGCCACAAGGGCATCTCCGACCACTGCCGGACACCGCACGCAAGCAGCTGCTCATCGTTGACCCATACGAACTCCGGGTCGGACCGGGTGGCCTGGGCACAGGCGCCGAGCAAGCCGCCAAAGGTTTCCCGGCCTGTCGGCGCCGTGATGTTGAAGGCGCCGCCGATGCCATCGGCCGCCGACCGGATCGCGAACTCTGCGAGATCGCGGACATCGACCGGCTGGATCGACCTTTCCGCCGATCCCGGGGCAAGCACGCGACCGCCCGCCGCAACCCTGTCGAGCCACCACGGCAGCCTGCCGACGTACTCACGTGGACCCAGGATCACGCCGGGCCGGAGGATGGTGCAGCGGTCTGGCCCGAACGTGCGCATCACCGCCAGCTCGCAACCGGACTTCTGGTACCCGTACGCTGTCGGCCCGTCCTCTACGTCTTCCCCGTACTTAGGCCCCGCATCCGCAGGACAGTACAGCACCTCCGAGGCCTCCGAGAGCGGCACCACCGGCCAGCCGCTGTACACGCTGACCGTCGACACGAACACATACCGGGCCGTCACCCGCTCCAGGCGCTCGCAAGCTGCGAGAACCTCACGAGGCACATACCCCGAGGTATCGATAACCGCATCCCACGGACCCGTCGCAGCCAGCCGGTCGAGATCAGCCGCATGTGCGCGCTGCCCGCGAAACGGACGTACACCGGCCACATCCGCCCCGGTGAGACCGCGGTTGAAGGTGGCGACTTCCCATCCGTGCGCGACGGCGGCCGCAGCAACCGTATGACCGACAAACCTGGTGCCTCCGAGGATCAGCAATCGCATGCCACCATCGTGCCAGCCACTACACGGCGATCGCGCGTCATAGAGCCGAAGGTCTGGGCCAGGGCACCCACGTCACCCATGGGCCGCCTCCGATCTTCCACGAAGAGCGTCCGCGTCAGGGGGCGCCCTCGATGGGCACCCCCGCCTCGTTCAGTTGTCAAGTAACGATTTCGCCCCCTCAAGCTAACCCCGAATAATCCTAGCGTCAACCTCATTCTCTGGATTATGTTTGGATAGCAAAGGAGCAGGACAGGGTTGGGTGCATGGTGCGTTCAGGTCCCTTGACCCCCTAGGCCGAGGGCGCGATGCTTTGGATAATCCATGGATAGAAGGGATCGCACCATGCACCCACGGCTGTTGGCCAAGACCGACTGCAGCGGCGGTACGTGCCCCGCCGTCTACGACGATGACACCGACCTCCTACCCGGGGAACTCGCGATCGTGGGCAAACGGCCCAGCACCGGGCTGCTCGCGAGGCTCGCCGACCGTATCGCGCCAGATGAGGTGGCCGGGGTGATCAGGCGCGAGATCGTAGCCGATGCCCTGTGCCCGGCAGATGAGCCCGTCGACCTCGCGGGCCTCATGGCGCAGCTTGAGACCTTTTCCTACTCGGCCTTCCGGCTAGAAACGCTTCAGCACTACGACGGGACCGGCCGGGACGAGCAGTGGGAGGCGCTGCTGAGGACCGGGCGCCGCTGGGGTAAGACGTTCCAGCGCGTCCACGTCGTCGCCGAGCCGCTTACACCGGCCATGCAGCAGGAACTCACCGAGGGCTACAGCCCGAACGTAGCCGCAGGTGAGGATATCGGCATCATTTCCTGCCCGGAGGGCGACGGCTGGCCGGATGACGTGCCGCGCCACGACTTTTGGATATTCGACGGCAGCCTGGTGTACGAGATGGACTACAACCCGGACGGAACCTGGGCCGGGGCCCGGCGCGTCCGCGACCCCGAGCGCATCATCAGCGCCTGCCGCGGGCGGGAGGCGGCACTGCACCGCGCCACGTCCTGGCGTACCTACATGGCATCCCGTCCCGACCTGCAGCGTCGGCTGGCGCAGTAAGGAAGACACCTTGACGATCCCGCCGTCCAAGCCCGGCAGTGCTAGCCGGGCCGCTCTTGCCGGTCGGCTGACCGAGCTGCGCATGGCGGCGGGATTGTCGGGTAACGCGCTGGCAAAACGGATGGGCATCGTCCAGTCCCGCGTGTGGAAGATCGAGCATGCCGACGAGCCGGGCGGCCTGGTTCCCGGCGAAGACGACCTCAGGGCGTGGGCCGAGGCTGTCGGGCATCCTGAGATGGCCGCGGAGCTGCTGGAGATGCTGGCCGTCGCGAAGACTGAGCAGACGTTCAGCGCGGTGTTCCGGCGCAAGGGCGGCGCTGGCGATTACGAGGACCTGGTGCGTGCCGTCGAGGAACGGTCCTCACGGGTAGGCGAGTTCGAGGTGGCGGTAATCCCCGGCATCCTCCAGACCGCGGACTACGCCCGCGAGCTTCTCAGCGTTTCGTCCGGGCCCCGTGCGTGGGGTTCCGATGACGCCGATGTTGAGGCGAAGATCACCAAGCGCCTACGTCGACAGGAGATCCTTTACGGCCGGGGCAAGCGCGTCGAGATGGTCATCAGCGAGGCTGCGCTTCGGGTATTGGTGACCACACCCGAGACCATGGCCGGGCAGCTGGATAAGCTGCTGGCCGTGTCCCTGCTGCCAGCGGTGGAACTAAGCATCATCGGGTTCGGCCAGCGGATGCCCGCCTACTCCATCGGCGGCTTCCGGATCTACGACGATGACCTGATCGTGGTGGAGTCGATCGCGGGAGAGCGCGAGTTCACCGCCGAGGCCGACCCTGCCGAGGTGGCCACGTTCCTTGCTGCATTCGATGCACTGCGGCAAGCTGCAGCCAAGGGCGATGACGCACGGCACTTGATCACTCGGGCAATAGCGGACCTGGCAAGGGAATCGGGTCCCGGTTGAGAGCGGCATGAGCCTCAGCTATGCGGTGTCCGTCGCACGCCAGGCCGGTGTCGGGTTCCGCTACCGCGGCACGGTGCAGCCGATCGGCCAGGTGCCCGCCAGGATGCTGCATGGCGCGCTGAGGCACCGCGGCTGGGTGGTGGGGGGTGTCCATTCGGCGGTCTGCACCCTGGCCGCGTACGACAGGGTGTCCGCCTGGTCGTCGTGGTCGCCGCTCGGGAAGCTGGCGAGCTCGTCGTACCACTCGTCGAGCCACACGCCCTCGGGGCTGTTCCCGCACGTGCAGCCTGATGTCGCGGCAGGGAACCAGACGCGGCCGGAGTGCACGCGCGCGGGCCGCGGGCACAGCGCGGGTCACCTTGTCGGTGTCGGCGACCACCTCGGCGACCGGCAGCCCGGCGGCTGGGCGCGGCTGGCGCCTAGCCCGGGATACGTTGGGTGCCCCCGCCGTTGCCGGGTGGCGGGGGCACGTCTGGGTGGGGTGGCTGGGGCGGTCACGTCCAGGTGTCGTGCATCGCGCGTTGTCCTTCCGCGGGCGGTCCGGTTGTGCGTGGTCCCGTTGCGCTCGCGGTGGTCAGCGGTCCCCGGCTGCCGCTCCCATCGTCCCGGTTCAGCACACTGCGTGTTCATATCGTACCGTAATGTCACCGATGGTGTCATCCGGGGATAGCTGCCGGTTTCGGCGCGGCCTGGCGGCGGCGGGCGGCGTGGCGGCCGCCGTGCGGGTCGATGCGGCGCCAGATGATGGTGAGGGCGAGGCCGGCGGCGGTGCCGATCCCGCCGGCGATGGCGATGACGAGGGCGGGGCTGGCGAGCTGGGCGGCGGCGCCGGCTGCGACGAAGCCGATGCCCTGGCCTACGACGATGCTCATGCCGCCGATGGCGAAGGCCTGGGAGCGGCGGTCGACGGGCGTGCGCTGGACGAAGGCGGTGTTGGCCGCGATCTGGTAGGCGCCGGCGGCGGCTGAGGCGGAGAAGATGACCAGGGAGATCGCGAGGCCTGGGTGGAAGGCGGTCAGGAGGAGGATGGCGCAGGTGGCGGTGGCGAGCGGGCACATGAGGGCCAGGCGGCGGCGGGGCCGGACGAACCTGGTGAACAGGGGGGTGCCGACGGCGGTGGCCAGGGCGGTGGATGCCAGGACCAGGCCGGTGGCGACGGGGCCGCCGCCGAGGCGGGCCGCGTACGGTGCGGCGATGCCCTGCGGGACGGTGTAGAAGACGACGAGCAGGCCGATCAGGACGAGGGTGCGGAGGGCGCGGTCGCCGAATACGAGGCGAAGCCCCGCGGCGGATCGGGCTAGCGGGGAGAGCTGCGGCGTGTCGGTAGTGGCGGCCGGGCGGGCGCGGGTGCCGAGGGCGATCAGGATCCCGGAGGCGGCGAAGGTGGCGGCGTCGATGATCAGGGACGGGCGGACGCCGAGGAAGGCGACGGCCACTCCCCCGCCGGCGGCGCCTGCCACTTCGGCGGTCAGGTAGGTGGTCTGGATGACCGCGGCGCCGAGCGCATACCGCTCGCCGGTCAGGATGTCGGGGGTGATGGCGGCGCGGGCGGCCTCGAACGGCGGGGAGAACATCGTCGTGGCGAACAGGAGCGCGACCAGGGCGATGATGGGGACGCCGGGCAGGATCATGGCGGTGACCAGCAGGGCGCGGGCGGCGTCGCAGCTGATCATGACGGTGCGGCGGGGGCGGCGGTCGGCGATGTCGGCGAGGAACAGGCCGCCGATCACCCAGGGCAGGTACCCGGCCGCGTAGGTCATCGCGGTCAGCAGCGGTGACCGGGTGTGGTCGTAGACCAGGAGGGTGAGCGCGACCAGGGCGAGGCGGTCGCCGGAGACCGACAGGACCACGGACGCCCAGATTGCGCGGAACTCGCGGACGGCGAAGACGTCGCGGAAGCCGGGCCGCGGCGGCCCGGTGGGCTGTCCTGTTGTTGCGCCGGCGGCCGGGTCTGAGTTTCGCGGGTGTTTTGCGAGCACTGGACGTGAGGGTGCTCGTCGTGCGGGCGCGTATGTCATCGGGTGCCCTCCCAAGCCGCGTCTCCGCGACTATTGAGCTACAGAGGGCTGCGTGATGCGGGATAATCCGGCTGAAATGGGCACAGATAGCCCGGAATGGCTATTCAGGTCCTGGCTCGCTGCGGATGGCAGCTTTTGCCGGCGGCGGTTGCGTTCCCGGCCCTGGGGCGGGTTCTCGTGCGGAGGGCGGCGGGCTATTCGGCGCGTGCGGGCGAGCCGGCGAATGTGCCGGGGTTCCGGATACGGGCGCGCGTCTGCTGCCCGGGTTCTTTGCGCCGGGGAGTAGCCGGGTCCCTAACCTCCTGCCGGGCCGCGCGATTCGGCCGATGGCGATCAAGGCTGGCTGGCTGCGCGTGGCCCGGAAGGCGGGGTGACGGCCGGTGGCGTCCCGCAGCTCCGCTGAGGTCACCGTGTGTCCCGCAACCTCCAGGGCTGCCGCGAGGTCGTCTATGGACAGCGGGCGCCGTACGCGCGCTAGGTGGCGGGCGGCGAGTTCTTCGACCGTTGGCGTGCCGTAGGGCTCGATGACCCTCAAGGCCTGGCGTGCCCTGCTGTAGGCGTCGGAAGCGTTGCCGAGGGCTTCCATGCCGTTCGCGGCCGCCCTGCAGATTTCCTGGCCGGCCGTGCGCAGCCGGTCGCGGTTGAGGTACCCGGCCTGATGCGCGACCAGGGCGATGACGGCGCCGATCCCGAGTGCGGCCAGCGGGTGGCGGCGGGCTGCTCCGGCGGCTGCGCTGACCGGGATGGCGACCAGCCGGGCTGCCAGTTCGAGGGCGTATGCCGCCTCGGTGAGAGTGGCCTCGTAGCCGGCTGCCTGCAGCAGCCGGTGGGCTAGGGGCAGCCATGTGTCGGCCACTGAGTTGGCCAGCCCGAACCGGGTGAAGACGCTGTCCGCGCTGATGATGACCGCAGGTGCGAGGAACTCCGCGAGCGCCGCGGTACCCAGGTCGTCGGGGTCGCCCCTCAGCCGCGCGGGCAAGCCCGGATCGGCTCGCCTGACTGACTGGATGCGAGGGTGCAGGTAGTCGCCTACTGCCAGGTCGACCACCGGCACCAGTGGCATGATGTCGGCCCACAAGATCCGTTCGGCTTCCCGGGGATCCAGGCCCGGATGGCCTTTGGCCACGTCAGCAAGGCGGCGAACGAGTTCTCCCGGGACGTGCGCGCTTACGTACGTGTTGGAGCGGCCCGTGATGGCCAGCCCGGTGAACAAGTTCTCGGCCACTGAGTTGCTCGCGGCGTTGCACGCCCTGGACGCCAGTGCGTTGGTGTCGGTGATGCCGACCAGCGCGGGTGTGGGCAGCGCCATCGGGTGCGTCGTGCCAATCCACGGCCGGTGCTTCACGGGTAGGGGCTGCTCGCTCACGGCTTTCAAGATAGGGCCGTGGTCTGACATTCGATGCATGAATTTTGGTCGCGGGGCCGGACGTCAGACCTGCAGGTGGCCGGGATCGTCTTGGGGGGAGAGAAGGGCCTGGCGGCCTGGAATTCCCCTGCCAGCCGGCGGAGCGGCGGCGCGGCCGCCGGCTGGCGGCGCCGGGAGAACGCCTACCCGTCCTGCCTGGTCGGCCATTGCCGGTCGAACAGTGCCCGGAGCTCCTTCACTCGGGCCGGATCCAGGCCGAACTGCTCGAACTCGAAGTCGTCGAGGTCGGCGAGGTTCGGAAGGACCTGGGTGAAGTATTCAGCGTCGTAGTCGTCGGGGTTCAGGCGCCAGGCGAGGGCGATCAGCTGTTCCGGAGTCCAGCCCTGCAGCATTGCCTCGTACACGTCCACGAAGTCGCGGGCGGCTGCGCGATCGACCATCGCTAGTATTTTCGATGCGAGTACGTCCTCGGCGGACAGGACGAGGCCGATGTCCTGGATGGACACTGGCGGGCTGAGCAGCTCGTGGAGGCTGAGCTCCAGCAGGACCCTGCGCTCGCCGGCGGTGACGATCCACCGGGCGGTGTAGTCGCCCCAGTCGCGGACCAGGCCGGTCATCTGCGACCCGGTGGCCCTGGCGTCGAACCCGGCGGCCCGCAGGGCCTGCTCGACCAGGGGGACGGCCTTCGCGATGGCGCCCTCGGTGGGCGTGAACATGTTGATGTCCCTGGTCGGACGGTTCGAAAGCCCGTGGACCCGCAGGGCGTTGCCGCCGGCCAGGCCGAAGCCGAGCTGCTCGAGGACCGGCTGGATCACGGCGATGATCCGGAGGTGGGTCTCGTCTATGGCATTGCCGGGGCCTGCGGTCATGCGGAGAACACCTCTTCTGCCGGGCGTCGGGGGGCGCGCGTTGACGGTTGAAAGCGTAGCGGCGCCGGGGCGTGAGCGGTGTGTGCCGCGCCCTGGGGTCAGCTGGCGGGGCGCAGCCGGCGGCCCGTGCGGGCGTTGGCGAGGACCTGGTGCTGGTCCTCCCATGCTTGCCGGACGGCCCTGGGGAGGACGAGCTGCGGCCAGAGTTCGGCGAGCAGGTCGCCGTTCAGCCAGGTTTCCAGGTCGGCGGGCTCCCCTGCCTCGCGGAGCACTGTCGTGTACAGGGCGGGCCGCTGCCGGGGGTCGTCCAGGTTGAACCTGGCCGCGGTGTCGTCGCCGGACCAGTGCAGCGATAGCGGCAGGGTGACGGTTCCAGTGGCGGGCCCGCGCAGCATCCGCAGGTCGGAGGCCACTAGCACGGGGCGGTTCCGGTAGCGGTGTGATACTGGTGCCAGGACCAGGGGCGGGTGGCTTGCAGGCGCGAGATCTGCTGATCCGGCTGTCTCGCCGTGGTGGTGCCGGTTCAGCAGTGACCGGGCATGACCCGCGAGCGGGCGCAGCTGCCGCAGCCCGCTTGCCAGCCTGGTCGTTTGTGTCACGTTGTTCAGTGTAACAACGTGCCGGCCGTTGTGTCAGGCTGCGCTTTCGGCGCAGGGCCCTGACGTGAGCTGGTAGCTGGGGGCGCGGTGGTGCCTATGGTATCCCGGCTGGGCTGCGGCGGGTCGTGCTCCGGGGCCCGGGGCTGCCCAGGTATCTGGTGTCCGGGTGTCGCCGCCGCGGTCGCTGGGTGCTTCTCCGTGATCTTCTTGACCGCCGGGTGGCTCAGGCCGGTAAGGCGGCCTATTTCCCGCAGCCCGGCTCCCGCTTGGTGTTCCCGGATGATCAGGGCGTCGCGCTCTTGGCGCCATTGCCGGGCCTTGCTGGCGGCGTTGGCGAGCCTGCGGGCGCGCTGGCTGTCGATGGGCTGGATCATCGCCGGTGCCGGCGGGTGCGGTACGGATCGCGGCGCTCGCCGTAGATGGCGGTCCGGAGCTGGTCGCGGGAGGCTCGCGGCGGCTCGGGCACGGCGGGCAGCCCGGGGACCGGCGCTCCGGGGATGCGGGCTGCGTGCGCCTGGCTGTTCCACATCGTGCGGTGCCCGTACCACCCGCATACGCAGGCCAGGGACTCGGACGGGCCGCTCAGGCAGTGCTGCACGTCGGTCTCCGCGACCCGGTGCTCTCTCACTGCCGGCTCGGGCATCGTCTCCTCCTTCTGGTGGTAACTAAGTTACCACGTGATTCTTGCCGGGCAAGGCGCTGGAGCAGCGCCGCGCGTCGGCCTTGGCGGTGCAGTCCTTCCGGGGGGGCCCGCTGCTCCCCCGCCTGGCCGGCGGTTGCGTTCGGTAATTTGGCTGCTGCGTGCCGTGTGAGGGGTGTGGCTGGCGGGCGGGCCGTCGTGGTTTCCTGGGGTGCGGTGCAACACGACACGCCGGCTGGGTGAGGAAATGTTCGCAGAATCCTGGCCGCGGTCAGTAAGGTAACTCCATGGTGAGTCAGTTTGGTGACGCGGCGGAGCTCGAGAAGGTACATAGCAAGCTGCCTGGGCAGCTCCACCGGGAACTCAAGGTCCGTGCTGCAGAGCTCGGCGTGGACATCAAGGATGCGGTCGCGGCGGGTATCGGTGCCTGGCTGGCGGCCGGGTCTGCGGGGCCGGATACCGGGACCGCGGGTGCGGAGCCGTTCTCTACGTACCTGCCTGCGGGCTTGTATGACCGGTTCAAGGAGGAGTGCGGCGCGCGGGGCGTGACGTACATCCAGGGCCTGGCCCAGTCGGTGCGGCTGTGGCTGGATGAGCATCCGCCGGCGTCGCTGGCGGATACGGGCATCCCCCGGCGGATCATCGTCTGCAACCAGAAGGGCGGCGTCGGCAAGACCGCCGTTGCCGGAGGTGTTGCCCAGGCGTGGTCCGAGGCCGACGAGGAGTACGCGCCGGCGGCCGGGAGGGCGCTGCGGGTGCTGCTGGTCGACTATGACCCGCAGGGGCACCTCAGCGACCAGCTCGGCGTGCCGCCGATCGAGGCGGGACAGGACAGCCTGCCGCTGCATATGAGCGGCCAGGCCAAGGGGGACATCCGGGACCTGGTGGTCGAGCTGCCGGGCGAGCGGTTCGGCGGCCGGCTGCATGTCATCCCGACGTCGATGGACGGGTTCCTGCTCGATCAGCTGCTGACCAGCAGGGTCCGGGCCCGGGAGGCGTCGCTGGAGCGGGCGCTGGACCCGCTGGAGGACCTGTATGACGTGATCGTGATCGACTGCCCGCCGAGCCTGGGCGTGTCGGTGGATGCGGCGATCCACTACGGCCGGCAGAGGGACGGCGAAAAGCCCGGCCGCTCTGGCCTTCTGATCCCGGTGCAGGCCGAGCCTTCCTCCGCGCACGCCTACCGGCTGCTGATGGGCCAGATGGGCCAGCTGTGCGCGGACATGCGCATTACGGTGGGAACGCTCGGGCTGGTGGTGAACCTGTACGATTCCCGGCGGGGCTATATCGTGACGGACAGCCTGAGAAACTGGCAGTCGCTCGGTGACCCGGCGGTCCTCGCGGTCATCCAGGACCTCAAGGAGCTGCGCGAGGCGGCGCACAAGCATCAGCCGCTCCTGGAATACCTGCCGGGCAGCGGTCAGGCGCAGGTGATGCGTGACCTGGCTAAGGCGCTGTCATGACCACCAAGGCAAGATCCAAGGCGGACCTGCTGGGCCCATCCTCGAGTTTCGCGGCCGCGACGTCCCCGATCCACATGCAGCGCGGCCGGCTCGCCGAGGCGATGGAGCCGGAAGCTGAGCAGGCTGAGGCGTCCCCGCGGGTGGCCCGGCTCGAGGATCTGGCGGCGAACCCGGAGAATCCCCGGGATGTGCTCGCCGAGATCCAGGACATGGCGGACAGCCTGCTGGAGCTGGGCCAGCTCCAGGTCGTGACCGTGGTCACACGGGCGGCTTTCCTTGCCAAGTATCCCGGCCGTGAGACGGACATCGGGGCTGCGCGGTGGGTCGTGCTGCACGGCAACCGGCGGCTGGCCGGGGCCCGGCTGGCCGGGCTGGACGAGCTCCGCATCGACGTCCGCGACGACCTGGCCGCGGATCTTTTCACCAACGCGTTCGTCGAGAATCTCAAGCATGAGACGTACCGGCCGGTGGAGGAGGCTCGTGCCCTGGAGAGACTGGTTGAGGAGCACGGGGGCCTGCGGGCCGCTGCCCGGAAGATCACCAGGTCGCATGTCTGGATCGGTCAGCGGCTGGCCCTGCTGCAGCTGCTTCCCGAGCTGCAGGCCGCGGTCGAGTCGGGTGCGCTGTACGTCGAGGACGGACGGCAGATCGGCCGGCTCCCCCAGGCCGAGCAGGCCGCGGCGGCCGAGCAGGCCGTGGCGGCGCTCGATGCGCGCACCGTGGCCGCAGGGTTGCGCAACGTGCGGCTCGCGGGACGCTTTCAGATCGTGTCCGGGCCGGTCGAGTGGATCCTCGACATTGCGCACAATCCGCCTGCGGCCGAGGTGTTGGCCGCAGAGCTGCGGGAGCGGCCCTGTCAGGGGCGCACGCTCGCGGTCGTGGGCATTCTGGGTGACAAGGATGCCCCGGCGATCGCGCGGGCGCTCGGGCCCGTGTTGGATCGTTGGTTCCTCTGCACCCGGGAGGGCCCGCGCGGCATCCGCGCGGCGGAGCTGGCACGGCGGCTCGAGCCCGCCGTGCGCGCGCCGGGGCTC
>JBOHCG010000109.1:0-16215 GCA_050698735.1 Streptosporangiaceae bacterium
GGATACCGGCCCGTCACCGGCACGGCACGCCGGCCGCCGCCATGCCCGGACAACAAGAACTACGCAAAGTAACCATAGAGGGGAACCGCCCATCCAGGCCTAAATGCCTAAACCCCGAGGCATTGAGCCCGCACCGGGACTGCAATAAAGCTCTTGTAAGGCCTGCCCTTGGCGTCGATAAAGTGCTCAGGCGGGTGATTTTCGAGATCCTGAATTACTTTAGTGTCTTCGTTAAGAGCTATGCGAATTGCTGCGTCATCGTGCACTGAACGGCCAATGCCGCTTAGCTTAAGAGATCTTGATTTGCCCTGGCGTGTCGCTGCGGGGTGTTTCGGCTGGTTGCCGGCATGATCGCGGGTTATGACGCAGACTGGCAGTGTGGCTGAGGGCCGCTTGAGCGACTGGATCTCCCTGGGCGTGCTGGCGTCCTGGGTGCCGCGGGACGCGGTCGACGAGGCGGTCGAGGAGACCGGGAAGGGCGCGAAGCGCAAGGGCGGCAAGCTCCCGCCGCACGTCATGGTGTACTTCGCGATGGCGCTGGCGCTTTTCGCCTCGGAGGACTACGAGGAGACTTGGGTCCGGCTGTCGGAGACGCTGGCGGACTGGGGCTGCTGGGACCCGGCGCAGGGCACGGTGACGACGGGCGGGCTGACGCAGGCCCGGCAGCGGCTCGGGCACGAGCCGGTGAAACAGGTGTTCACGCAGGTCGCGAGGCCGGTGGCGACGGAGGACACGCCGGGGGCGTTCCTGGGGCTGTGGCGGAAGATGAGCATGGACGGGCTGGAATGGGACATCCCGGACACGGGGGCGAACGCTGCGGCGTTCGGGTACCCCGGCACCGCCAAGGACGCCGCACCGGCGGCGGTTCCCAAGGCCAGGGCGGTGACGGTCGGCGAGTGCGCGTCGCACGCGCCGGTGCTGGCCGCGATCGGCCCGTGCGTGTCCAAGGGCAGCGGCGAGCAGTCCCTGGCGCGCCAGCTCTACCCGCACCTGCGGGAAGACTGGCTGCTCATCGCCGACCGCAACTTTTATAACTGGCAGGACTGGTGCACCGCCGCGGACACCGGCGCGGCGCTCCTGTGGCGGGTGAAATCCGACCTCACGCTCCCGCCGCTGGAGTTCTATCCGGACGGCTCCTACCGGTCCGTGCTGGTCAACCCGAAGGTCAGGGGCAAGGCACGGGCCGCGCTCCTGGAGGCCGCCGGCGCCGGGGAGGACCTGGACCCGGAGAAAGCCCGGTACGTGCGCGCGGTCGAGTACGAGGTCCCCGATCGCGAGGGCGACGGGAAAGACGAGGTCATCGCCCTGATCACCACCATCCTGGACGTCCCGGACGCCCCTGCGGCCGTCCTCGCGCAGGCCTATCACGAAAGATGGGAGCACGAGACCGGGAACCAGCAGCTCAAGACCTACCTCCGCGGCCCGGGAAAGATCCTGCGCTCCGAATCGCCGGACATGGTGCGCCAGGAGATCTGGGGCTACCTGCTCACCCACTACGCGATCAGCGCCCTGATCTGCACCGCCGCCACGAACGCGGGCATCGACCCGGACCGGGTCAAGTTCAAAAGGACCGTCCGCATCATCCGCCGCCGGGCCGCCGACCCGGCTTTTTCCCCCTAACCAGCGCCAGCGCGTCCTTGACCGCGTCATGGCCGCCATCACGCACCCGCAGCAGCTCAACGAGCGCCGCGAGCGCAGCTACCCCCGTGTGGTCAAGCGCGCCCGCCACAACCACTACCCGGTCAAGAAACCCGGCCAGCACGGCACCCGCCACGATGCCCCCGCCACCATTAAACTCGCCAATCCCATCCTGACCAGCGCAAAAGTCAGAACCGCGGCATGATCAAAAATAAGCTAAGCGGCATTGACTGAACGGCCGCTGACGAAATCTTTTCGTGGCGCTTCGCAGCCTGTCCACCCGTGATAAGCCTTACGCTCAAGTTTATTGCCATCTAGGCTGTAGAATACGGCGCGAGTCTTACTGTTGGATGACCGGCCAATCTCGGTCTGAGCTAGACCAACTGATCGATCCAAAAGAACAGCCACTTCGCGTCTGGCGTCATCGATCTCCTCAGTTACGGTCACATTGCCCAGTGCAACAACTAGCGGTCCGGCAGTATTGTTGAGGGCAGTTGCTGCATCCGTGTTAGCCCGAATAGCAGCGTTGCGAACGGCCGCGAGACTGCGATCCTTATTGTAATTAATAACTCCTGCCAAGGCTAGACATACAAACGCGGCAATGCACCAATATGCTCTTATGGGTCCGTGCTTCACAGCGGCAATCGCAGTAAATACAGCCACCGCTAGCGGCAGAATTACGTTTGTAGCAGCTCGAGGAATCGCGGTATACCAAAAGCTCTGGAACTTGGACCTACGTCTTTGCGCCGCCTCGGCTTGAGGTCTGGCCCCTAGCGCCATCTGCTCGATCTCCGTCAGATCCCAGTACACTCCGTGTCGCGTAAGGGCCAAACATACAGCGACGATGACTACGAGTGGTGGAATACGACGAAATGAGACCTTAGCGGTACTATCGCTTGCTTCGCTCCGAGCGAAGACAGTGGGGCTTGGCGGGCTGGCGAGTAGCAGTGATACCAAGATTAACCACCGGGCCCGATCAGTTGATGCTGAACAGCGCGTTGACGCTTCAGCCCACGTGTTGGTTTACATACCCACCGGACACGCCAAAAATTCCTGTTGATCCATACATGTTGACATGCCAGCCAGCCAACCAAGTTGTAGCTATTAAGCGCAGTAACATAGCTAGCTTCAGTAACATACGTCTCTAAGACAACTATGACCACAAATTCTGTTCCTTTCATGCAGTTGGATACGCCGACGAGACCATATGGAACCCCGCAGGAAACCCATCGACACACTGGCGGCAGACAGTCAGGGCCTAATTTACTAGCCGGCGTGGTGCAACGACGCTTCGTGAGTACCCTGTAAGGAGATCATTTCGAGACCGGCCCCCTGTTCAGGGACGTTGACTGTCTTCATCCCTTGATTGGCTGCAGGGCCTCACCGTCACGGCGTGCGTAATAACCCTCGCAGGATTGAGAAGAGACGCGATAACCTGAGGGTGCTCCTGTGCCGGGCGAGGTTCCTCTACTCATGCTATTACACTTTGTAACGGCGCAGTGGCACTCACGGGAAGCGGGGCCGGTCTGCAGCGGGCTCGGGCCCTGGACATCGCGGGCTGGTGTCATCTGCAGGTTCGCCCGGTTACGTTACCCGCGGCCAGCCACCGGGAGATGGTGCTGGCCATCGCCGTGGGACTGGCCAATGCGGGAATCGCGAGCAAGCCCAGGAGCGAGTCCTCGACAGTTTGGTGTGCGGTGTCACCTTGATGGGACGGTCAGCCTGTGGCGATGACTTCGGTGATTCATGCAATCACCATTCGAAACAGACGGGTTCTTCTAGTACTGTGCCAGCGTGCTCTAGGTCGGCGAGGCGGTCGGCCAGTGTGGCCACAGCGAGGCGTCGCGGCAGCGCATCAGAGAACTTCAGCCCCGTCAGCGCCTTCTCGTCGACCTCCGGGAGAATGAGGTGATCGCGGAGTTCGCGCACGGCATCGGTCCACATAGCTGGCCGCAGATCGCTACGGAGCCGGATGGAAACGTCGTTGACTCGCTGCGACTCATCGGCTAGCGCACCCAAAGTCGCGCGGAGTGTCGCATTGGCCCGGTAGCCGGCCCATGTCCACCAGCGGGGGTCATCGTCGCCGCTGCTGATGACGGTTCCGTGTGCACGCACGCGGCCAATGCCGTCTGAACGCAAGGCCGCGAGCATTCCCGCCGCACGACGCGTGAGCGTCACGGGCGGGTCTGTGCCGAGGAGCACATCCCGCATAGACCGGGCCACCTGATAGGAGATCCCACTGACGCCGCTCGCCAACCATCGCGCCCGGCCACCGCCTTCGGCCGGTTCCACGTGCACTCGGCGCCGTTTCCAGTCCGTCCAGGTGACCCGCCAGCTTCGTCCGCCGAGCAGCAGCAGCCGTGGACCGTCCACCCGGTCGGTGAGCAGTACCGGGTCGGTGCGGCCGATTTCTGCGTGACCGTGGAACACGGTGAACTCGGGCGGAGCGGTGAACACCGCCATGAGGGCCATGAAGTGACGCCGTCCGAAGTGGCGCTCGGCTTCGGGGCCGATGAACAGCATTCCGTCCTCGCGGTTCACGAACCCGTGCTCCACCAGGTACTTGGTGATGGGTACCGCGGAATCCGTCAGCGCGGGCAACGGAAGCCATTGCTGCCAGAGCTTTTCACCCACCCGGTTCTCCTGCAGGCACAGCGCCAGGAGTTGCTGGGCGGTGATGTGCCGAGGATCGGGCGGGGCGGTGACCGGCTCGACGTAACCGCGGCTCCATGCGAGCAGCAGGCCGGCGGACAGCAGCAGGCTGTCGGAGTTCAGCGCGAGGAAAAGGCAGTTCCGCACGGTGCCCTCGCGGCGTCCGCTGCGGCCGAGGCGCTGCAGGAAGCCAGCGACTGACGGTGGCGAATTCACCTGGATCACCCGGTCGAGGTCTCCAACATCGATACCGAGTTCCAGGGCGGACGTGGAGACGATTACGCAGTCCCGGCCTTCGGCGAACGCCTGCTCGGCCTTCCGGCGTTCGTCAAGAGAAAGGGAGGCGTGTACGAGGTACGTAGTCACCCCGCGCACTCGGAGTTCCGCGCCGAGCATCTCGACGAGCCGTTTCGAATCACAGAAGACGAGACGCTTCTCCCTGCGGTGCAGCGTCGCGATCACCTTCGCGGCGTTCTCGAGCGTCCCGACGTAGTCGAGTTCGACTTGGACGGCGGCCCCGGCCGGAGTTGCCGCCTCGGGAGCGACTACCCGGGCGGGCCGCTCACTGACCGCTGACCCCTGCAACCAGGTCAGCAGTTCGCTGGAGTTCCCGACGGTGGCGGACAACCCGATGCGCTGAACCGGTCGTCCAGCCAGCTTGGATAGCCGTTCCAGGACAGCGAGCAGATGCCAGCCCCGGTCGTCGCCGCCAAAGGCATGCACCTCGTCCACGATGACCACCTGCAGGTCGCTAAACAGCCGGTGATGATCGACCTGCGTGCTGACCAGCATCGACTCCAGCGACTCCGGGGTAGTGAGCAGCAGGTCTGGCGGATCCGTCAGTATCGACTGGCGGCGGGCGGCGCTAGTGTCGCCGTGCCAGAGCGCGACCTGGCGACCCGCCCAGCCGCCGTAGGTCTCCAGCCGCGGCAGCAGGTCGTTCAGGAGCGCCTTCAGTGGTGCCAGGTACAGCACCGACAAACCGGT
Organism: Streptosporangiaceae bacterium; assembly: GCA_050698735.1. Taxonomy (GTDB): domain Bacteria; phylum Actinomycetota; class Actinomycetes; order Streptosporangiales; family Streptosporangiaceae; genus Palsa-504. Next base: position 5,278 of record JBOHCG010000109.1, read on the forward strand.
CCAGCCCTCGGCGGCCATCCGGGTGAGCACGGGAAACGCGGCGGCCTCGGTCTTCCCTCCTGCGGTGGGCGCCAGCAGGAGTGCGTCGTCGCCTGCCAGGATCGGTTCGATGGCCGCTTCCTGCAACGGCCGGAGCGTGGTCCAGCCGAGCGTACTGACCAGGTGGTGCGCGAGCGACGGGTGCAGGTCCGCGACGCCGCTCACAACTCCAGCTCCACCTCGTCCGCCGACGACGGGCTGAAGGCGGCCGCGTTTCGCTCAATGTCGGTAAGCTCGGCCGGAGCCACGGTCAGCTTGTAGTGCTTGCGCGGGTCGAAGTCAGGGAACTCAGCCACCCGGTCCAGCACGTCGGCGACGAGCTTGCGCAGGAACACTCGCGGCGCCATGCCGACCTGGCCGCCAAGTTTCCCGGCGACGGCCTTAGCGAGGTCTTCGATGTACTGGTCGTCAACTACGTCGGTGATACGGTCGTCCGCCCCGGACGCATACAGGTCGCGGACGACCCGACCAAGAGCGGCAAGCTTCGGCAGGTCAAAACCAGAAAGCCGCAACTGAACGGCACGTGGTGAATCGAACCTGGCATCGGTCCCGAAATCGGTGGCGAGGCGTTGCGCGAGCGGTGTCAGCCGTGTCACGCCCTGCGGGCCGTCGTAGAAGGCCGAGGTCCCGGTGATGAGGAGATACAGCCCCGGGAACCGGCCGGAGTCCACGTCGTCGATAAGCTGACGCAGCGCGTTCAGGCCCTTATCGCGCACATCGGACCGGACGCGTTGCAGAGTCTCGATCTCATCGAGCACGACAAGCAGGCCGGGGTGCCCGGAGTCGCGCAGTATCGTGAGCAGCCCCTGTAGGAAGCCGAGCGCCGCGAAGTGGTCGAGGTCGCCGCGGATACCTGCCGCCCGGCGAGCCGAAGCGGCCACGTTGGGCTGACCGCCAATCCACGCGATGAGGCTGTCTGCGGTGGCACGGTCGCCGTTCAGCGTCGCGTGGCGGTAGGCGCGCAGCGCCGCGGAGAACGCGGGTGTGGTCCGGGCGACTTCGACAAGCCGCTGCTCCAGGAGGGTGTTCACGCCGCTGCTGAGAGCATGTGGGTCGTCAGGCGGTACGGTGCCCGTGGCGAGTACGTCTTCTTCCAGGGTGTAGAACCAGGCCTCCACTACCTCGCGGAGCGCGCTCGCCGGGTACGCGGACGTGCTGAGCCGTTCCACAAGGCGCCGGTAGACCGTTTCCAGCTTGTGCAGTGGCGTCTCGGTCTCCGAAATCTGAACCTCGGTGGCGGCCATGCCACGGCGCTTGGCCCGTTCGGCGACCCAGCGCGCGAAGAATGTCTTGCCGGATCCGTACTCGCCGCGTACCGCTTTGAAGGTTGCTCCGCCTGCTGCGACGCCGTCGAGCTCGTCGTCGGTGGCGTTTGCGAACCGTTCCATGCCGACGGCGAATAGGTCCAGCCCGGCTTGCGGTACCGTCCCGCGGCGGAGTGCGTCGATGACCTCTCGCCGCCGGGCCGCGCTGACAGTCACGGCCTATCCTCCGAGGAACTGCTGACTGAGCAGCTCGATGTTGAGCTCGACCGTCCGGTTTCCGTCGGCGGTGCCGAGCACACGGTATCCGTCCACATTTAGTAGCCGGGCCACCTGGGCGATGTAACCGGCCATCCGTACAGTCGGCTCACCGGTGATCGCGGCGACCTCGGCGATGGTGAGCCTGCCTCCCGCCGTGATGAGACCGTCAATGAGTCTGGCAATCTGGTCGTCAGCCGGAGCGCGGCGGGCGAGCTTGCGCTGTTCGGCCACGCGCGGGGACGCTACCACCCGGACACCGCTACCGATGGGCGTGATCTCGCCGAAGAGGGTTTCCATCGCGGAAGGCGGAACGGGCACGCGCCTGCGTCGCGGTGAGAGGGGCCGGGCTGGCTCCTCGCGCGTGATCGGGCCAGGCGTCACGTCCCACCAGGCTGGGGCATGGCCGCTCGGCTCATACTCGTACCAGCCGGGCGGCTTGAGCGAAGAGGGCGGCAGCAGCACGATCACCGGGACCACGACCTCCGCTGGGGACGCGCCGCCGTGATAACCCGCCTTGCGGGGCGTGTAGTGGATGCCATCGTCCACAGCGGCGACGACTTCGCCACCGCCCGCGAGAACCCTGGGGCCCTTGACGGCGATCTCTCCCGGTCCCGGGACCCCGGTGCGGAAGCGGGCCGAGTCGGAGGCGCCGTCTGCGGGTGGCTGGCCTTGGTCGAGCACGTGACCGTGGTCGGCGGTGAGGATCACGGGCCGACCTGCCCGGCGTGCCTCATCGAGGATCCCAGTCAGGTATCTGACCTCTGTCGCCAGCCAGCTCACGTCGCCCGGCTTGCCCTTGTCGAGCGCGTCGTCGATCGTGTTGAGCACCACGCCGACGACGGTATCCGGGTCGGTGACCGCGGCCCGCACGGGCGCGGCGAGCGTCTCACCGGGATCGGGGCCGAGGTCGCCCTTGTGGAAGAGCCGGGCTTTGCGCCTGCCCCAGAACGCAGTGAAGCCAGCGCGCTCCTCAGACTGGCCGCCAGAACGCAAGGTCCCGCTCAGCAGGCTGGTCCGGGAGATGGAGGTGACCGACGGCACGGTGGCGAGCGCGGGTTCCCGCCCGTCCTCGCGGCGACCCACCTCGAGCCAGTGGCCGCGGGCGGTCACCTGCTCAGCGATCTGCGCGCCGACGGTCGCGCTCATCCCGTCGAGCACGATGATGAGCGGCAGCCGGTGCCCGGCGAGCGGCCGCGCGACGCGCTCCAGGAGGTTCTCGACAAGCAGCAGGTCCGTAGTCACGGCAGAACCCTGCGTCCAGGCCGAGAGCTTGCGGGCGAAGGCCTCATCCAGCCGCGCCCGTCGCTGCCTAGCGGCCGCCGACAGCGCCGCGTACGCGGCGGCGAGTTCGGGAACCCGGCTGGCCGCAGGTCGTCCGATGGCGCTGATAGCCCGGTCCGCCCAAGCCCAGGACCTGAGCATGAGCGTCGCGCCGTCGGCCAGCGTGACGGGGGTGTCCTCTGGAGTGGCGAGCCAGCGCAGGACCCGCACGCCCGCCTGCGCCGCGGTGATCTCGGCCTCGCGGTTACGTGCCTGCTTGTGGTCGAGCACGCTTGCAAGAGCCGCCTGAGCGTCGGTAATCGAGGACTTGGCGAGGGCGCGGGCGACCGTGACCAGACGCGCGTCCAGTCCCGCGTCGAGCACCGGGCTTTCCCGGGCGATCTCGTCTGCTTGCAGGTCGTGGAGGATGCGTTCGGCGCGGTCGCACATGTCGGCCGCTTGCTGTGCATGCCCATTGGCGGTCCACCGGGTGATGAATGACACCGCGGCCTCGCCGAACTCCCGCATGGCTGCGGAGGCGGGGGTCTTGCCTGTGAAGAAGCGCTCTTCGGCCCGGGCGCGGGCGACAGGAGCGCCGGTCGGCGGCGACTGCCCGGCTGCTTCCCGGTAGAGCGCGTCGATGGCAAGACCGAGCGGCACCGCGTCGGTGATCCGGTCGTCCGGGCTGATCGCGAAGAGGACCTCGGCGACCGCCCGGATCGTGTCGTGCAGCCAATCGATGATGCCGCGTCGTTCGGTTTCGCGCAGACGAAGGAAACTCGACACGGCGGCGGGTTCCGTGGTCCATTCCAGCAGCGCGGCCGCGTCCACCACGATCTCGTCTTCGTCGCCGTGTCGCCCGAGACGCATGCTAACGAGGCGGTTCATCGCGGTGGCGAAGGTGAGGGCCGTTCCGTTAAGCCTGCGCCAGCCGCCCACTGGCTGCGCGTCGAGCAGCGCCTCGGGCAGCCAGGAGTACCTGCTCCGGGTGAGCAGCGGGTCGAGGTGGCGGATGCCGAAAGCGTCCTGGACCAGGTCCCATCGGTTGATGGGCTTGACCTCAGGTTCGATGGCATGGGCCAGGAGCGACTGACCTATCTCGCCTGTCTCGCATGGGGTGAGCACCACCAGGTAGGTGCCGTCGGCTCGTTCGGTGCTCATCGCGTCTAGGACCGCGAGCACTGTGGGGCAGGCACGTACGGTGACCTCTGCCTGTGTGTCGCCCAGGTCGGCGGTGAACGTCTCGTCGTCACGCCACTGTGATGCCGCCCGGAGCAACAGCACAGTGTTTGCGTTCCTGCCGTGACGGCGGGCGCGCTTGAGCTCGCCCTGGACGACGGCGCGGTTGGCGACGGGCATGGCGCCGTTACCGTTCGGCTGCCCGGTCACTCGGCCACGACCCGCCAGGTGATCTCGAACTCGGCGCCCTGGTTCTCGTTGGCTGCTTCGCAGATCTCCGCGGCCACGGAAGCGACCTTGGTTGCGGGAACACGCCGGGTGACCATCCCCTTAGGCGTGGTCGGGACAGCGGCGGGCGGTGCGGACACCTTCTGAGTCGATGCCTTGGTCCGCGACATGATCAGGTCGAGCGCAGCGTGGTCCGCCTGCCGGAGCTGATCGGCGAGGGAAACCTCATGCTCATCGTGGCAGGCGGCCGCCTGCAACGGGCCGAAGATCGCGGCCGCGTCGGTATCATCTCCTGACGCTGCGCAGGCGGCGAGGTCATCCAGCACCGTCCAGTTCCGGCTGCGCAGCTCACCGGTCAGCGTCGCGGCGGCGCGGAGGTGCGCGGCGTAGATGGCGTTTTCCCTGGGCAGTTCCGCGCTTGCCAGCAGGCGCAGTGTCGCCGTCGGGTCCGCCGTTGCGGCGAGCCGGTTCAGCAGCTCGGCGAGCAGCCGCGCGGTGACCAGGCGGGGCTGCGTCGCGTCCAGGCCGAGGGTGACCGCGTGCTTTTCTAGTTCGGCGAGGGCCGACTCAGCTGCGGGGAGGAGGGTTTTGGACTTGTCCCTGACAGCCTGCGCTATTGCCTGGGTGGATCGCGCGCTGCGCACCGGCTCCCGCGGTGCCCCGAAGATGCCTGCAGCGCGGCGGGACGCCAGGTCGAACTCGTCGGTGGAGGGGAGTTCCTGGCTGCGCAGGATCATATCGTCGGTGAGCCTGGCGAGAGGCGGCATCGCGATCTGCTGCCCGGCGCGCATCCATGCCTTGTCGGCCTGGATGGCATAGCAGACCACAACGAGGTCGCGAACCAGGTCCGGCAGCCCCTGTCGTTCCTGAATGACCCATTCACGAAGCTGGCGGACGCTGAACTCGGGTCGGCCCGCGGCGTTCCGCTCGATCAGCAGCGGCCAGTCGCGGCTGAGGACGAAGGGACCTTCGTGCATGACGCCGATCTTCAGCGGAGTGGCGATCTTCTTCATGATGGCCCGCTCACCGTGCGTCGGCACTTCGTAGCGGCCAACCTTGTCCTGGGCGGCCTCTTTGACAACGTTGACGACCGTGTCGAGCTCGCTGCCCTTGACGTCGCGGCCCTGGCCGTTCGGATCAAAGTCGGGATGCTCTGGGTAGAGGTGGTCAAGCATTTGCTGGCACAAGCGCTCCAGCGCTGTGCGCAGTCCCTGGCCTGCCTGGATGCGCGGCTCTAGCCCGTGGGTCAGGGACAGCACCTGGTCGTCGGCGCGGGCGCCAAGGTCCGCCGCATCAGGCTGGTTCACGCCGTAGGCGCGGCGCAGCGCTTCGCGGAGCCGGGTGGTCAGCGCGCTGCGCCTGCTCTCGAGCTGGACACGGGCGTGATGCCGTTCCTCGACCGTGAAGTTGGGGCGAAGCTCGGCCACCCGATCCCGCTCCAGGACGAAGTTGATCCTGATCAGATTGGATAGGTCGGCCTTGCGGTCGTCGGACAGGAAGTGTGCAAGCCACACCAGCGTGTGCTCGCCGCCGAGCTGTGCCTGCAGGCCGTGGACACGCAGCCTGTGGTCGGACGGATAGTGCCCATCGTCGAACGGCAGGTCGAAGACCACCCGGGTGGTCCCGGGATCGGCGGCGAACCTGGTACTGGGCATCCGGTCCGCGTCACGGACGTTGTCCAGCAGCACATCGACAATACGGCCGGTCCCCCGCCAGATCACCTTGTCCTGCGTCTCGAACGCACCGTCGTCGGTGAGCTTTAGCTCTGCCCACAACAGCTCCTTGACCATCCTGCGCCGGGCCGCATCGTCATCGGCGTGCCAGGCGTCCTGCAGGATACCGTCCGTGTCCACGCCGACGATCGCCAGATCGACCCGAGGGTTGTCGTCGCTGCCGGACAGCCGGATCTCGCCGAACTGCGCGCTGAGCTGCCTCAGCATGGCGGCGACGAGCCGGGCCTCCTGGTTGGGCAGCATCGACACGATCGACCCGTGGTTCAGCGCGGCGAGACGGCTGGCGGTCAGCCCGTTCAGCGCGGGCACGTTCGGCACCAAGGCGGCAAGCAGCAGTGTCTTGACGATCAGGTCGTCGGCGCGGAACGCGGGCTTAGCGGCCGCCTGGCCGTCGGTGGTTCTGTGCTTGAACAGCAGGTAGGGCTGCAGCTTGTGGACATAGAACCGCTTCGCCTGGTCGAACTCGTCGCGGAGCTTGTCGGTGAACGGCCGGTCCGCGCCGGAGGCGAGCACGTCGAAGATCGCGCCAAGCGGCATGAGCTGTCCGACCGTCAGGGTGTCCCGGTAGTCGACGAGGAGTTGCTGCATGAGCTTGAGCGCGGTGCGCTCCCGCTGCAGGGCGCCGGAGATGTCCACCATGGCGTGGACGAACGCGGGGCTGAACGGGTAGGTCAGCTGGAAGGCATCCCGGTCGCCTTTGTCGCCGTGCGTGTCCAGCAGCGTTTCCCATGTTTGCGGCGGAACGCTCGCCGCCCGGTTGAACGCGTCCTCGACGGCCTTCCTGGCAGCGTCGTCCTTGGGCCTGAGCAGGCGTTCATGGACGATCTCCGGGAGGTTCCGGTCTTCCAGCTTGATGTGCTCGAAGCGGCCGTCCCAGTACTTCAGCGTGTCGAAGAGGCTGGTAACCTCCGCACCCGCCGCGGACTGGCTGACCAGTTCCCGGAGATCCCGCTGCCTGGGGATGAAGCTGATGATCGGGGCGGGGCGCTCGTGCTCGGCGGATTCGATCAGCTTGGAGACCTTCTGCGCCTCCTGGCTGACCCTCGTGTGATCGCCTAGGTATCCGGCGAGCCACAGTACTAGCTCGTCCAGGAGCAGCACGATCGCGTCGTATCCGAGGATGTTCTTCGCGTGTTGACTGATCACCGACAGGCCGTCGTCCAGCGGAACGTAAGAGTCACGGTCAGCCCTGACCGTGCGCGAATAGCGCTTGAACGGGCCGACGAGCAGGTCGCCGACCAGGCGGCGCCGGTTCGGCCCCCCCCGAGGCTCGGCGAACGCCTGGTCCAGCGTCGTTGAGTCCCAGTCGGGAGTTCCCCACTCGGAGTCGCCAGCGGGAAGCTGGGCGATAAACCGCTCGTCACCCTCAGCCTGGCGCATGTCGCGCGCGTCGGCGAGCAGGTCCTCGTCCAGATAGACCGCGGGCAGCGGTTTGCCTGGATACAGCTTGGCTACATGACTGACGTACCCGCCGAGGATGGCCGCGTCTAGCGACTGGGAATCCGGCAGGTGATAGGGGACGAGCAGGAACCTGCGGCCCCGGAGCCAGGAGTCGTGCTTCGCGACGATATTCGCCAGCCCCTTCTTGCCCCGGGCGTCGGGGTCACCCGACAGGATCGCGTGCAGCACCGCCATGAAGTGGCTCTTACCGGAGCCGAACGACCCATCGAGATAGGCCGCGCGGGATACGTTCGCCTCGACGCCGGACTTGACGAGATCCAGGGCCAGGTCGAAACACGCTGCGAGCTGCGGGGTGACCACGTACTCGGTGATCGTGGACTTCTCCCCGATCCCCTTGGACAGCGCGAGCACGAAATCGCCGGCATGTACTCGCTCGGGGATCCTCACGAGGTCCCTCAGCAGCACTTGGTCGCCCACGCCCTAACCTCCCCGCGCGTCTCGCTGACTGAGCCCTTCCGGCAGGTTACCGCTAGTCGGCCATCGCAAAATGTGCCTGGAATCCGAAGGCGCTGCCCATTTCCGGTTGGCATTCGTGCTCGGGTCTTTCACTCGGGGTCGAGGATGGCCAGCACCTTGTCACTGAACCAGCGGTGGCGTACCCCCGTCCCGCTTCCCGTCTCGCGGAGGATGCCCTGCTCAGTGAGACGCCTGAGCAGGTTCATGGCGCCGGGCTGGCTGGTGCCGAGCTGTTCCTGAACGTACCGCACGGTGAGGATCGGGCTGGCGAAGAGAAGGTCGACAACCTCGTGTGCCCGCCCGGACCGGCCACGCAGCCGCGCCCGGTATGTCTCACGCAGGTCGGACAGCTGCTCGGCGCGTTCGATCGCGTCCGTGGCCTGTACCGCCACGCCGTCGAGGAAGAACCGCAGCCACTCGGTGATCTCGCCGCGTTCGCGCACGTACTGCAGGCACTCGTAGTAGTCGTTCTTGCGCAGGTCGAAGTATGCCGACAGGTAGAGCAGAGGCGCGGGCAGGCGGCCCCTGTCCATGAGGTAGAGGATGATGAAAAGCCGCCCCAGCCGGCCGTTCCCGTCGAGGAATGGGTGAATGGTCTCGAACTGGTAGTGCAGCAGTGCGCAACGGATGAGCAGTGGCAGCCGCGGCGACCGGTCGTGGAGGTACTTTTCCCAGTCGTCGAGAGCCTGCCACATCTCCTCGACCGGCGGCGGGACGAAGCGCGCGGTGTCGGGGCGGTTGTCCGGGGAGCTGATCCAGTTCTGGCTGCGCCGGAACTCGCCCGGCGTGCGCTCCTGGCCGCGGACGTTGCACAACAGGATCTCGTGCATCTCCTTGATCAGGCGCAGCGATATCGGGAAGCTTTCCCTGAGTCTGTTTGCCCCGTGCTCCAGCGCGTCGACATAGTTGCGGACCTCGCGGATGTCGTCCCGCTTGGTCTCACCTGTCACGGCGGCGTCGAACACCTCGGTAACCGACGCCTGGGTTCCCTCGATGCGCGAACTGGAGACGGCCTCGCGGGTGATATAGGCGCTGACCAGCAGGTGCGGGTCGGGCAGCAAGCGCCCCGATCCTGCCAGCCGTCCGAGCGCGGCGTCGGCTTCGGACAGCCTCATGATGGTGTCCGCGTCAAGCTGTAGCTCGCGGGGCAGGCGCTCGGGTATGAATGCTGTATACGGGACCGCACCAAGGGTCTTGACCGCCCGTCCCCACTGGGCAGCCCTAAATTTCGTTGGGTCCACGGCGCTAACCTATAACTTTCGGCCCTGAAACTTATAGGTCAACACGCCGGACCCAACGTGAGTTATACCTTGGCGCTGTCTGGGTGCAGACAAGCCGATGACAGGCGCGACGGGACGGCGGCCAGCATGGTCATCGGCCGTGTGCTGGCTGCGGAGGGATTCAGGCACCCAAGTCATCGTCGCCGAGACCGTACTCCTCCTGCTTGGCAGTGAGGTATGAATCGTAGGCGTCGGCCGGACTCGACCCGAAGCGGTCATCGATCTCGCTGTGCCACTGCCGGACCCACGGCATGACTTCGGCGAGCCCGGCCAGCAGCGGCGTGATGCGGTCGATTCCCCAGCCGTCGGTGGTGGAGCGCTCCTCGACCAGGGTGGTGAGTGCATGGGCCTGATCCTGGTAGTCCCAGCCCGCCCAGCCGAGCAGTATCGAGTCGTCGCTGTCCGGGCTGGCGCGCGGGTAGGAGATGAACCGCTCTTTCGGCACGTCGAGCTTCCCGCGGTTACGCCAGTAGGACTGCTTCAGGAAGTCACTGCTCTTGTACTTCGGCGGAACAGGGCTGCCGGGATTTCTCCCAGTACGGTCCTCTTCGCGCTGCAGGTCCCAAGTCCGTTCCCACAGGAGGCGCTTGAGCCACGCTTCGGGCCGGTAGCGTAGCTTGGCGAGGTACGGGACGTGCTCGTCGGCGGTGATGTCCTTCAGCACGTCGGCCAGGTCCGCGTCCGGTCCCGCGAGCAGCCGCGCCACCTGTACGACGTCGGTGTCGGCGCGGAGCCGGTCGGTGAGCCGGTTCACGGTCATGGGACGCGCCTGACTGTCTGGCCCGTACCAGAGCGATCGGTCCTCGCACCGGTCAAGCAGCCAGCCCGTGAGTGCCCTGCGCTCCTTGTCTTCCCAAGGCTCCGACTGCCAGCGCCGCTTGCATTCCGGCCGTTCGAGCAGTCCGATGTCCCGGCGGTTCTCGATCACTTCGATCCGCCTGGCCACCGCGTCTCGGTACGCCCGCGGCCAGTGGCCCGGGATCTCGGTGATCGGCGTGGACCGGTGCCGGGTGAACCACTGCGTCCCGAGTTCGCCATCCTTCATCTTGCAGGCCATGACGATCTCGAAGGCCCGTTCACCGAGCTTGAGTCCTGGAACATCCTCGGGCTTCGCGGTCAGTTCCGCCTCTTCGGCTTCGCTGAGCAGCCCGTACCGCCGGTACACGTCCCAGTCCAGCTCCTCCTGCAGCGCGATCATCCGCTCTCGGATGTGCTCGTGCTCGGTACGAGCGGCGTCTAGGCGTTCACGGGTCGGCACGCCCTCGCCGCACACCGCCAGCGGCTCCATAGTCGCCAGTTGCTGCGCTAGCCGGTCGAGTTCGCGCCCTGCCCCCAACGGCAGGTCAGCGGGAAGCGGGAATTCCTCGACGTTGGATGAGTTGAAGGCGTACCGCTCCATCCACTCTTCAGGCTGGATACCGCGTCCGATTCCGCTTCCGCCTTTTGGAAAGCACGCTTGCCGCAGCCAAAAGCAAGCAACAGAGCTGTTCAACACGCCAAGCAAGGCGAGATGGTCGTCCGCGCTCGTGCTATCCGGCAGTTTGATCACCGGCGCAGTTCGATTGAAGACCTTCCCCCCGCGATCGAGCACGAAATGATTATGAGTGGATATCTCAGCGAACGCGATCGACAATGGGGTGCGGAGCTTGCTTGAGGTGAGACGACCGTACTCAATGCCAGCGGCTTTAAGGCGAAACGGTTGAAGACCGGTTCTGTTCCTGGTTGCACTGTGTGATCGCTGCTGGCTGCTGGCCTGTTGATCAGGTTTCCTGCGAGATG
>JBOHCG010000110.1:0-16130 GCA_050698735.1 Streptosporangiaceae bacterium
CCGTCGCTGACCGGCGAGCCGCCCGCTGGGGGAGGGAATCAGGAAATCAGGGCGCCGCGCAGCTCGCGGCCCAGGTGCAGTCGTTGAAGTTGTTCAGCGAGGACCCCGGAGCCGAGGGCGTTGCCTCGATCACGCGCCGTGGCGGTGGGCACCGTCCACTCCCCGCTGATCGAGGTGAACGGCGTCCCGGTTGCCGCTGGCGTCGGAGATGAGGCTGGTGCCGCCGACGCCGGTGGTGTACATGCCGGAGGCGGGCCAGTTGGTGCCGGGGAACGAGCTGGGCACGCCGGTCGCGGCGACGAACGCGCAGCCGTCGCCCTTGTCGCCCGAGGAGGCGAACAGCGTCTGGCCCTGCATGGCGCCCTCGGTGAGCACGTTGTCGGTGCTGACCATGGAACCGTCAAGGAACGGCTCGATGTCGCAGCCGCCGACGCTGGCCGACATGGCCACGGCCTTGTCCTGGGAGACGAACGCGGCGAACGCCGTGTCCAGGTCGGTGTCGTCCAGGTTGCCGACGTTGTAGAGGTAGATGTGCTTGAGCGTGGTCGCCATCGCGCTTGAGGACTGGGTGTCCAGGTCCCACTCGTCGGCGCCCGAGGTGTCGTTGCTCTGCGGGCCGACCGGGACGATCGTCACCGGCACCTGGGGCAGGCCGAAGGCGCTCTCCGCGGTCCGCAGGTCGGTGATCGCGCCGCTGACCGCGCCCTCGGTGAACAGGGCGACGGAGGTCTGCGCCCCGGTCGAGGTCCCCGCGGCATCGTAGGTGTTCTGGAAGTCCTTCGGCGGGATCTCGTTCGGGATGACCGGGCTGCCCGCCGAGCCCGCCGAGCCCGCAGCGGCCGGCTGCTTGGTCATCGGGGCCGGGCTTGGCGTCGGCAGCTTCCAGTTGGAAAGCCCCACGACCGCCTGCACGACTCCGCCCAGCGCCGTCGGCACCTCGGCCGCGCCGATGTTCGCCTGGAAGGTGCTGCCGTTCGGCATCGTGTAGTCGCCGATCGTCGTGTTGAACGCCGTCTCGGCGTCCCCGACGGTTCCGCTGGCGGTGATCAGCAGCTGGTCACCCTGCACGGAGACGCCGCTGAACCCGTTCTGGCTCAGGTAGCTGGTCACCGCGTCGACCTGGGCGGTGGCCGGCGCGTACGCGGCCACCCACTGCGCGGGCGTCAGGAAGTCGTGGAACGAGGCGCTGCCGGGCTGGTACATCGCCTTCAGCGCCGCCTGCTCGGCCGAGACGTTCTGCGGCTTCAGCGTCACGGCCACGTATACCGGCGCCGACTGCGCCGCGTCACCGCTCTGCGTGGCGCCCGAGATCGAGGTCGCCCGGGTGGCTGTCGCCACCCAGCTTGTGGCGCCGGCCGCGGCCGGCGCGGAGGCGGCGGCCATCCCGCCCGTGACGACGAGCACGCTGAGGGTGGCGCCAGCGGCCAGGCCGGCACGCACCTTACGACGCTGGGTCATGGGCATCTCCGGTCATTCGGACGGGTGTCCAGCGCGGTGGGCACGGCTGGATCGGATAGCCCGATCGTCAGCTGCGGCTGTTGCAGGCCTGTTGCAACCCCGTTACTGCGTCCGCCAGCCGGACCTAGTTACCGGCCAGCCACGCCCGCCTGTCGGAGTTAATACGCCCCTCGACCGCCTCTCCACGATCGATGCCGCATCCGCGCGGTCGCGACCGATGACCGGGACGTCAAGCACGGTCACCTCGGCCTCCGCGGGGTCACGTCCGGCCGTCGCGCAATGCTGGCGGAAGACGGCGAGCTTGCGGTCCAGCGCGGCAATGTCCGACGGAAGGTTGCAGCCATCGCCGAGCCTGGCGGCGATGGCCAGCGTCCGCTTCTCGCCGCCGCCGACGATGATCGGGATCCGCGACGCCGGCCGCGGGTAGCAGGTCGTTTCCGGCAGCCAGACGCGCGGCGTGCTCGCGCTCCCACCAGCCGGCCCCGATGCCGCAGAACGATCGCCCGCCGCTCAGCGCGTCGAGTGTGGCCACGGTCTTGGCCAGGATCCCCGGCGCGCGGAACGTCACCGGTGTCACCAGCGTGCCAAGCCGCAGCCCCGGCTGCAGCCCTGCGAGCATCCCGAGCGTCACCCACAGCTCGAGGATCGGCTCCCAGGCGCGGCCAACCTGCGGGATCTGGATCAGGTGATCCATCAGCGCGATTCCCTGCAGGCCAGCCTCCGCCGCGGCGCGGGCAACGTCCGCCAGCCACCGTGCCGGGCCTGCCCCGCGGTCGTCACCAGGTCCCATCCCTCGCCGCCGATCTCCGAGACGGCCGCCCGCATCCGCCGCAGTTGCCCGTCAAGCACAGCGGCGGGCACCGGCAGATCGCGCCCCCGGTTCCGCCGACGGCACTGCGCCGGATCGGTATCGAAGAGCACGACGGCGGCCGGCATCCCGCTGCCCCTGGCCAGCCCCAGGTAGCCGAGGCGCCGCGCCGGGTCAATCCCGAGCGTGTCCACCACCGCGGTTAGCCCACGCCGAAGCCGCGCCGCCACGATCTGGTCGGGCAGGGCAAAGGCGTCGTCCGACGCCTCCAGATCGTGCTCGCCGCTCCCCACCACCGCGCGCAGCCGGTCCGAGGAGACCACCTCCTCCGCCCGGTAATGCTCCGCCGCCCACACCGACTTCCCCGACCCCGACGCCCCCGCCAGCACCACCAGCGCCGGATCGGGAAGCGCCGTCGTCCCCGCCTCCGTCGGATCCACCCCCTCAGCCTGGCAGATGCAGAACCGTCCCTCTCCACGGCCCGCACGGACGCCCTCGATGTGCCGCCGAGTCCGGTCTAGGGCTGGACCTGTGCCCTGGCGTGGGTCAACAGGCACCAGGGCCAGGCCGCTAAGCCCGAGGGACCGGCGGGCAGCATGACCAATCCGCCGAGTCTCTCGGGTTTAGGGGGTAAACAGCTTCCAGTGCCCCTCGGAGACGACTTCGACAGTGCCGCCGGTCACTTTGATGGCGGTCTGGTCGTCAATCGCGTACCCCGGCACCGGCACGCTGGCGGCCCATTTTTCCGCGTCGGCCATGGAACTTTCAGGCAGGTTCTCGCAATCCAGGTGCGGAAACATCGAAAAATCAACCAGTCCCAGCGCTTTGTCGCCACCGGTGGGCGGCTGCCAGCGAGCCATGCCCTCCCCGATGTTGGCGGCCATCACCATGCTCCCGCCGCTCACTCTCACGTAGACCGCCTCGGGCAGCGACGGCAAGAGGTCCGCCAGTCCGGACTGCCGCATCCAGTGGCACAGATACAAGGCATCGCCGCCTCCCACCAGCAGCGCGTCAGTCTCCTGGACCATGGGGACCCAATGCTCTTCATCGATGCTGGGCAGCGCGGTGAGCTCCAGCACTCCCAGCGACTTCCAGCCCAGCTCGCACAAGGGAGTGGTGGTTCGTCCCCAGAGGAACCGCAATGCCGCGCCAGCTCCCCGGATCGACGCGGTGGGAATGAAGAGGGCGCTGGACTCGGCAACCGGTTTGCCCAGCAGGTAGACGAGCGCGTTGTGAATGCTCGTATTCTTGATGCCAGCGGACGTGAGAAGAAGCTTCATCATGCCTGTCCTTGGCTGAGGGAACGTGGCCGTGCCGGGCCGCGGCGGTGGCGTTCATCAGGACAGACCATGCGATCGTCCGGAATTAATCGGTCTGGGTGGCACTGTCGTGCCAGAACCCACTGACCCGGAAGAGTACTGGCAGGCACAGGCAACGTAAGGCGATCTGCGCGAACCCCGCTCAGATGATCATGCGATACGACACGGTCCGGGTGACTCGCTACCGATCTTGCTGGCTTCCGTTTCCGTGCGCAGCCGTGCGGCGGGTTGCGGAGCCTGGTCTGAGTGCCTCGACGCTGAGCCGCCGGGGCCTTGACCCGGGTCGCTGGTCAGCCCCCGGCCGAAGGTCAGAGCTGGATCGTTGCTTCGATGGCCAGACGGCGCGCGGGCTGGGTGTTTGTACAGTCGGCATGGTCCCCTCTACCGGGGTCAGGGCGCCAGCTGCGCCGACGCGTCGGTCTCCTCGCGCGGGGTGACGCGGGGGTGGTCGGGGTAGCCGGCGCGGCCGGTCTGGGTCCGGTAGGGTGGCGGAAGCAGACGTAGTAGGTTGCACGGGGGCGGCCCTGCCGGTTGCGCTGATTTGGTGGGCATCGCCTCGTCGGCGTGCTCCCGCTATGCGGGCTCCACCGGCTGAGGCATGATGGGGAGGAGACCGGGATCGTGGCCACCGAGAATTCCGCACAGGCCCTCGGCTTCGACGGCTACCAGCAAGCGGCATCTCGCACGGCAGCCGTGATCGCCGCCGATCATCCGATCATCTATCCCACTCTCGGGCTGGCGAGCGAGGCCGGGGAGGTCGCCGGTAAGGTCAAGAAGATCTTCCGGGACCGGCAGGGCCGCATTACCGACGCCGACCGCGAGGCCCTGGCCCTGGAGTTGGGCGATGTCTTGTGGTACCTCTCCGAGATCTGCACGAGGCTCGGGATCCGGCTGGAGGACGTAGCCGCGGGCAACATCGCCAAGATCGCCGACCGGGCGTCTCGCGGAGTACTCACCGGCGAGGGCGACCGGCGCTGAGGCTCCGGCGAGCAGGACCGCGTGGCTTCCTGTGCTCCGGCCGCGGGCGCGCCTAGGATCACGCCCATGCCTGTCGGATCCGGCCGGACACGGCTTATCGTGCTGCGCGGCAACTCCGGCTCGGGCAAGAGCACCGTAGCCACGGCACTGCGAGAGGCCTTCGGGCGGGGCCTGGCCTGGGTGTCCCAGGATCTCATCCGGCGGATCATCCTGAAAGAGAAGGACCGGCCAGGCGGCGCGAACATCGGCCTGATCGACCAGATCACCCGCTACTCGCTGGACTGCGGCTACCACGTCGTCCTCGACGGCATCTTCTACGCCGGTCACTACGAGCCGATGCTTGCCGCGCTGGATCGCGACCATCTCGGCCTATCCCGCTTCTACTACCTGGATGTCTCCATGGAGGAGACATTCCGCCGTCATGCCACCCGCCCGCAGGCGGCCGACTTCAGCGCCAGCGACATGCGGGGCTGGTACCGGTCACGGGATCTCCTCGCAGGAATCCGTGAACATGTCATCCCGGAGGCAAGCACCGTCCGGCAGACCACCACCCTGATCCTGGACGAGACACAGCTAGCCGCCCGGGTATCCACGGATCGGTAATCAAGCAACGCACCGGCGAAGCCGGCCATGCCTTCGCAGGTCCTGCGAGTGCGCCGCCGACCCCGCTAGCGCGCTCACCTAGGGCGGCTGGTGTACCGCGGCACCCTTCTTGGGAGCCCCGGTCGAACGAGCGTCGGCCCCACTACGCGGGTGGCAGCTGATTAACCAGGTTCATCCGCACGCATTCCGGCAGCTGCGCTATCGTCTTCCCCGATGCGGCCCGGGTGAGCAGGCCGAAGACTAGCGGGCTGGTGGAGCAGGTCCACCGGCGAGGTGAAGGCATGATGACGGGTCTGACGCGGTACATGATCGGGGCCACCGCAAGGTGTGCCGATGGCGCCTGCGGCCAGGTGAGCCGGGTGGTCATGGACCCGGCCGCCATGACGGTCACCCACCTGGTAATCGAACCCGAAGACCCGCCCGAGCTGGGCCGCCTTGTCCCGCTTGACCTGCTCGACACGAGGCCAGGGGAAATCTCGCTGCGCTGCACGACAGCGGAGTTCTGCCAGCTCCCGCGCGCCGAGAAGACGCAGTTCGTGCGGGGGACCGGCGATTTCGCCCGCTATGGTCAGGACCAGCCGGTCCGGCCCTACCTGGCGCAGGCGGGATCCCGGCCCGGAGCCGGCGTCGACGGTCGCCTGCCGCAGACCTTCACCTATGACGTCCTGCCAGCCGGAGAGGTGGTCGTGCGCGGCGGCGACCCGGTCCACGCCATCGACGGCGAGGCCGGGCACGTCACCGGAGTTGTCGTGGACGCGGGCACCCGCCAGGTCGCCTACCTGCTCGTGCACGCCAGGCACCTGCTGGGCAAGAACATCGCCGTTCCCGTCAGCGCGGTGACCAGAGTCGATGCCGGGATCCAGCTGGACATCGCCAGGGACGACGTCATGCACCTGCCTGCGGTCGAACTCGGCCAGGCCGGCGGGTAAGCGCGCGGCGGGCCTGCGCCTGACCGGTTCGCGGCGCTTCGATAGTGCGCAGCAAGCCCGCCCTGGCCAGCTGACGGCCGGAGGGCTGGCCTGCGCCACGGGGCGCAGGCCGCCGCGGCCCGGACGGCAGGACGGAGCCGGTTCGATCACAACTCGATCATGGCCGCGATGGTCAGCCGACGGGCAGGCCAGGTGGATGCACAGTTGGCATGGCCCGCTCTATCGCGGCCACCGCGAGCGCGCCCAGGGCCGTGTACGCCTCGAACATGGGGAAGGCCGGCCCGCCGGGATCGTAGACGTGGTCCGGCACGGAGATCGCATCAAACCCAGCGTCCTCCGCCGCCCGCGCCGCCTCGGCCAGCCGCCCGAACACCGCCGCCCGGTCATCGGCGCCATGCGTATCGGGGTGAATGCCCCGCCGGATCAGTGCCATTCCCGGCCTCCAGGTCACCGCGTCCCCCCGGGCCAATTCAAGCACGGAGGGCGCCGCTGGCTCTTTCTCCCCGGCCCCTGAGCGCGCTGTGGGTCAGCAGGTGCGTAACGTGCACTCAGCACCCGGGATTCCAATCCGCTGATAAGCAGCGCTGGACACAATCGGAAGGCAGCCGTTGTCCGCTAGTCAGAACATCGCCAAGGTGATCGTGCTCGGAATGGGCGGGACGATCGCTATGACCCGGACCGGCTCCGGCGGGGTGGAACCGGCCCTGTCCGCCGCCGACCTGGTGGCCGCCGTCCCCGGCCTGCCGGAGGTGCCCGCGGACATCGAGGTCATCGACGTCCGGCGGCTGCCCGGCGCCTCGCTGACCTTCGACGACATCCGCGAGCTCCACACCGCGGCCGCGAGCGCCTACGCTGCAGGCGCCGATGGCGCTCAGTCACAGAACGTGTCCGGGCAGCACGTCGGGAAGCCGCGGCGCGTACGCGGTGAGCGTACCGCGGCGCATCTGGACAGGCTCGCCGAGATAAAGCGGGAGGCGGCCTACTGTTTTTACGTCCAGGGCTATGCCGCGACCGATGTGCGGACTATCGCCGACCGAGTCGGCCTGCAAGTCTCAACGCTCTACAATTACATATCAGGAAAGGAAGAACTGCTTTACCTGATCATGAAGGACGGCATTGTCGAGATCGCCGCGGCGCTGGACGCGGCCATTGCCGGGCTGACCGATCCGCGCGATCGGCTGCGGGCCGCCTGTATCTCGTCAACGCGGCCAGGTGCGCCCCCTCGGCGGAACTGTGGGCGCTGTGCGCCGAGATCGCCCGCCGCGTCCGCGAATCCGGCGACGCCATCGAGGGAGCCCGCGCCTTCCTCGACCGCAGGGAAGCCTCATGGCAGGACAAGCAGTGACCGGCGCGCCGTCCGACTGGACCGCGCCCGGGACATCCGAGGTCGCGCGCCCTCGCCGACCTCGACGAGTTCAGCCAGATGCTCGCCGTGCTTGAGGCAGCGGCCCATCTCGATGTCCTGGTCATGCAGCACCGCCTGCAAGCAAAGGAAAGCGACGGCACAACCGCCTACGTCCCCGCCTAAGCTAACCCCGTCAGCCACTTCCGTCCATTATTTCTTAGCCGAACGAGCGGTGGCTCACCCCTTGCCTCACCGCACCCGGACAGCGTGGTTCCAGTCAGGTGCCGACCTCAGTCCACGCAAAGGCAGAAGGGATGCCCGGCCGGGTCGAGGAACACCCGGAAATTCTTACCCGGCTGGTACTCGTGCTTGGTCGCCCCGAGCTCGAGTACCGCCGCCTCGGCGGCGTCGAGGTCGTCCACGATCACGTCGAGATGCATCTGCTGGGGCACCTGCTGCCCCGGCCACTGCGGCGGGGCATAGTCCTCCACCTGCTGAAACGAGATGCAATCACCGTACTCGGCGCGGATTTCGGCCCAGCCAGGGGAGATCTCGACCTTCCAGTCCAGCATCGTGCCGTAGAACGCGGCGAGAGCACCCGGATCGGGACAGTCGATGACGAAGTTCGGGAAGCGCGCGATGGCCATATCCCTACGTTAGACGGGTCTACAGGATCGACATGGTCGGTGCTGTGCACCTGCTCGACAACTCCTTCAGCCCGCTGGTCTGCCGGATGTCGATCCGGTGGTAGCCGTCGGCGGCGTGGCCTTCAGCGATCCCGTCCCTGCCGGAAGATGCCTAACTCTATTGAAGCCTTGACACGGTTAGAAGCAACAGTCAATCATCGAGCGTCATAACCTGTCAAGCTGGCCAATATGGTTAGGGCCAGCCAGCGAAGATCGCCTCGATCGCCCGGTACGGACCGCCGCATAAGCCGCGCGGCGTTGGGTAGCTGGTGGCGGTGGCTAGAACCAGAAGTGTCGCCGGGTATGCCATCCCTGGCATCATCGTGTTCTTCTTCTGGGTGGTCGTCGTGGTCTTGGTGATCATCCTCCTCGCGTTCATCGTCCACTGGGCCGGCGGCGGAGACCTCAACCTCAAGCTGGGGCACTTCGTCCTGAACGTCGGCTTCACCTAATCAGGCCGGCCTGCCCAAGCCGACTCGATGTCACATCGAGCCAGCTATGGGCGGCGCAGCGTCACATCGTGCCGGCCGGGTGCCTGGCGGCAGCTGCGTGATCCTAGGGCCCGTTGCGACGCCGCCGTCCGGACGCCGCCGTCCGGACGCCGCCGTCCCGGACGCCGCCGTCCCGGACGCCGCACGTCACGCGTAACCTTTGACACCGGCCCATGGACATCACCGACTTCGGCCTCGAGCTGTTCTCCCTCGCCGGGCGGAACGCCCTCGTCACCGGCGGCAACACCGGCCTGGGCCGGGCCTTCTCGCTCGCCCTGGCGAAGGCGGGCGCCGACGTCTTCGCCGTCGGCCTGGCCGAAGACGACGGGACGACCCAAAGGCTGATCGAGCAGGCCGGGCGCCGGCTTGAGTTTATGGTGGCTGACATCACCCGGCCCGGTGCGCCCGCCGCCGTCGCCCGAAACTGCGTCGAGACGCTCGGCTCGCTGGACATCCTGGTCAACTCGGCCGGCATCGCCCTGCTGGCCGACGTTGAGGACTTCGGCCGCGACCTGTGGGACCCGATGGTGTCGGTCAACCTCACCGCCGCCTTCGAGCTCGCCCACGAGGCCAGCAAGTTCATGATCGAGCAGCGATCCGGCAAGATCATCAACATCGCCTCGCTGTTCTCCTTCCTCGGCGGCCGGCGCTCACCTGCCTACGCCGCGACCAAGGCGGGGATCGTGGGCTTCACCAAGGCCTACTGCGACGAGCTGGCGGCCCACAATATCCAGGTCAACGCCATCGCCCCGGGATACTTCAAGACGGCGATCACCGAGGCGACGCGTGCCGATCCCGATGCCAGCCGGCGCATCGTCGAGCACATTCCCGCCGAACGCTGGGGAGAGACCGCCGACCTGATGGGCGCCACCGTCTTCCTGGCGAGCCGGGCCAGCGATTACGTTAACGGCCATGTCCTGGTCGTCGACGGCGGCTACCTAGTCCGCTGACCCCGAATCAAGAAGGCCCCGCACCAGAAGGCCCCGCACCAAAAGGCCCCGCACCAAAAGGCCCCGCACCAAAAGGCCCCGCAACCAGAAGGCGCGCGACAAACCATGGCCCCGTCCCGATCCCCGCTGAACCGCCAGTCCGTCGTCACGGCGATCGCCGAACTCCTCGGGCCCGACGCCGTGGAGACCGGCGACGACCAGCTGAAACAGGCCAGCGTAGACCGCTTCAAGAAGTACACCGCCGTGCACGGAATCTTCGACGGCCCGATCCCCGCGGCGATCGTCTATCCCTCCTGCACCGCGGACGTGGCGGCCGTGCTGCGGTTCGCCGCGGACAACCTGATCAATATCGTTCCCCGCACCGGAGGAACCGCCACCGAGGGCGGCCTGGAGACCGTCGTCGACGACAGCCTCGTTGTGGACGGCTCGCGGATGAACGTGATCCTGACCATCGACCCGGTCAACATGATGGTCACCGCGCAGTGCGGCGTCCGCCTGCAAGACCTAGAGGACACCGTCCGAGCGCAAGGCCTGACCACCGGCCACTCGCCTCAGTCCAAGCCGCTCGCCCAGCTCGGCGGCCTGGTGGCGACAAGGTCGATCGGCCAGTTCTCCACGCTGTACGGCGGCATCGAGGACATGGTCGTCGGCCTTGAGGCCGTCTTCCCCGACGGCACGGTGACCCGGATCAAGAACGTGCCCCGCCGTGCCGCGGGCCCGGACATCCGCCACGTCGTCATCGGCAGCGAGGGCGCGCTCTGCTTCATCACCGAGGTGACCCTCAGGCTGTTCCGCTACCAGCCGGAGAACAACAGGTACTTCGGCTTCCTCGTCGACGAGTTCGCCGCCGGCATCGCCGCCATCCGCGAGCTGATCACCGCCGGGTACCGGCCCTCGGTGTGCCGTGTCTACTCACCCGAAGACGCCTGCCAGCACTTCGCCGACTTCTACCAGGGCAGGAACGTCGTGGTCCTCATCGCCGAGGGCCCGGAGCGCCTCGCCGACGCCACCGCCGAGGCGATCGAGGAACTCTTCGCCGTCCGCCCCCACGAGCGTGTCAGCCCGGAACGGATCCAGGACTGGTTCGAGAACCTCAACTGGGGCCAGGACAAGATCGACGCCGAAAAGGCCGACATGCTCGAGAACTCCCGGCTCGGCTACACCACCGAGGTGTCGATCGACTGGTCGCGGGCCGACGCCCTGTTCGACGCGGTCATGAACAGGATCCGCGGCGAGTTCCCGCGGATCGCAGACGTGACCATGCTCGGCGCGCACTCCTCGCACAGCTACCAGACCGGAACCAACCTGTACTTCGTCTACGACTACACGATCGACTGCGCCCCGCGCCAGGAGATCGAGGTCTACCACAAGCCGCTGAACGCCATCATCGTCGAGGAAGCCCTGCGGTTCGGCGGGTCGATGGTGCACCACCACGGCATCGGCAAGTACCGCACGCCCTGGACAAAACAGGAGCACGGCAGCGCCTACTACCTGCTGTCGACCCTCAAGCA
The DNA here is from genome assembly GCA_050698735.1 of Streptosporangiaceae bacterium. Taxonomy (GTDB): domain Bacteria; phylum Actinomycetota; class Actinomycetes; order Streptosporangiales; family Streptosporangiaceae; genus Palsa-504. Next base: position 11,079 of record JBOHCG010000110.1, read on the forward strand.
CGCGTTCGACCCCAGGAACGTGATGAACGCGGGCACGATCTTCCCACTGGAGCAGGGCGCCGGCGAACCCGAGCGCCGCCCATGACGCCGTACCTGCTGGCCATCGACAACGGTTCGCAGAGCACCAAGGTGACGATCTTCGACTCCCGCGGCCACGCCCTCGTCTCGGCCAGCAGGCCCCTCAAGCCGTACGACATCTCGGTGCCGGGCCACGCCGTCCATCCCGGCGATGACATCTGGGACTCCATCTCCTGCGCCTGCCGCGACGCCATGACCCGGTTCCGCGCGGACCCCGCGGACATCGCGGCCGTCGGCCTGTGCACGATCCGGTTCTGCCGGGCTCTGCTGAAATCCGGCGGCAGCCTGGCCGAGCCGGTGCTCAGTTGGATGGACGAGCGGGTCGCCCGCCCCTACCAGGCGACCAACCCCGTGACCCGCTACGTCACCACCTCCTCCGGTTACATCACCCACCGCCTGACCGGCCAGTTCGTCGACACCGCGGCCAACTACGAGGGTGTCTGGCCCATCGACCATGACACGGCCACCTGGTCGACCGAACCCGCCTGCTACACCGCCACCGGCATGCCGCGCGACATGCTCTTCGACCTCGTCCCCCCGGGCGGCCGGCTCGGCCAGGTAACCGAGACCGCGGCCGAGGCCACGGGCATCCCTATCGGCCTGCCGGTGTACGCCACCGCCAACGACAAGGCCGTCGAGGCCCTGGGCAGCGGCCTGGCGGACGACGGCACCGTGCTGCTGTCGCTGGGCACCTACATCGCGGCGATGACCATCGGCTCCTCATCGACGAGCGCGGACGGCAGCTACTGGGCCAACTTCGCGGCGCGGCCAGGAAAATACCTGTACGAGAGCACCGGAATCCGCCGCGGCATGTGGCTGGTCAGCTGGTACCGCACCCTGCTGGACGGCCAGAACGACCCGGCGGGCCTGCAGGACGCCCTCAACGCCGAAGCCAGCGGGCTGGCGCCGGGCAGCAACGGGCTGCTGACTCTGCCGGACTGGCTCGCACCAGGCGACGCGACCTGGCGCCGCGGCGCGCTGCTGGGCTTCGATGGCAGCCAGGGCCGCGCCCACATCTACCGCTCCATCCTCGAGGGCATCGCCCTGACGATGGCGAATCACACCGCGGCGATGGAGAAAGCACTCGGGCGCCGGCTCGCGCCGGTGCTTGTGTCAGGCGGCGGATCCCGCTCCGACCTGATGATGCAGATCGTCGCCGACGTCTTCGACCGTCCCGCCCGTCGCGCCGCGGTCAGCGGCGCGGCCGGCCTCGGCGCGGCCATCTGCGCCGCCGTCGGCCACGGCATCTATCCGGACTGGGACCAGGCCACGGCGGCGATGGTCGGTGCCGCCGACGAGTTCTCCCCGGACCCGCGAGCCGCCCGCGCCTACCACCAGATCAACAAGATGTACGCGACCCTGACCACCTTCACCGACCCGCTGTTCCGCTCGGTGGCCGACGGCCTCCAGGGCCTGCCCCGATCCTGCAACGACGCGGTGGCGGCGGCACGTCGCACTACCGGCTTATGCGGTGGTGGGCGTGGCCGCTGCCGCCAAGCGGGCCGCTGGAGTTCATCTGCCAGCTCGGGACCGCCGAAAGCCGGGTCGGCATCGACGCGCAGCTGATCCTCGACGCCGCGCAGCGCAGTCTCCGGATGTGGCCAGCAGGGGAGGGCTGACGGGCACAGGTCGGCGGCGCCTTAGAGCTGCTCGACGATGGTCTGCGGGCGCATCGGCCGGCGTGAGCGCACGGCGACCGTCGCGGTGGTCGTCGGCAGCCAGGGCCGGGCGGCGACGACGTCGTGGACGGGACTGCGCGGGTCGTGGGTCAGCAGCAGGCTGGTGCCCGCGTCGCGCCACTCCCAGCGCGTCACCTCCCACAGGTAACGTGCCGCGTAGAGCCGGCCGGGCGCGAACCAGGCCTTGTCCGCGATGAGGTTGCGCATCCGGCCATCGCGCGGCACGACGTGCAGCACCGCGTTCGCGGCCCTGAGGTGGGCCGGGTTGTGCCCGATCACCAGCGAGAGGAGCCGGCCGCCGACCTGCGTGGCCCACCGGCGCGCGTTACCCAGCGAGGCGGCGTTTCCCGCCTGGATATAGGCGACGGCGGTCGCGTCCCGGCCGGCCATCTCGGCGGCCCGCCGCAGCCGCCGTTCGGTCAGTTCGGCGGCAATCCCGCGCCTGCGGTAGTCCGGGTGCACCCGCAGCGCGCTCAGCAGCGCGTACCGGACATCGTCGCCCTCGAACCTGCAGGTGCCGATGTCTAGCTGGCCCGTCCCTGCGATCACCCCGTCGGCCTCGGCGACGAAGCATTCCGAGATCTCATGTTCCCTGGCGATCTGGAGGGCAGGGACGTGCTGCTCCGGCGTGAACGCGACCGCCCCGCCATCCGGACTGGCCGCGCCGAGCGCGGCAAGACCCGCCTCGTCTTGCGGCTCCGCCTCCCGCACGATCACACCGAGATCCTAGCGACGCGGCCCGGTTGCCAGGCCGCCGCGGACGACAGGAGAATAGAGCCGCTGTTGCTCTCGTCCTGTCCGAGCGTGACGGGTGTCAAGAGGAAGACGCCATGACGAGCAACGAATCCCCCTTCGGGAGCACCGAGTCGGTCGGCATCGACACGACCAAGGCCGTCCGAGACGTTCAACCGGCTGAACTCGGCCATGGCGGAATCGGTCACGCTGCGCAGCCACGACGAGGTAGCAGCGCTGCTCGGCGGGCTGGACCTGGTCGAGCCGGGAGTAGTGCAGGCCTCACTGTGGCGGCCCGGCCCGGCAGCCGCTGCATTCGAGTCGCAGATGTGGTGCGGCGTGGCGCGCAAGGCCAGCTGAGCCGGATTCCTGCCGCGGCGTGTCGTTCGGGCAATGTCGGCGCCGAATGCTAGACTCGAACAAAAGATCAAAAGATTGATTTGATCAGAACGAACCGTGGTACTGTACCCGCGTACGCCCCCTCGCAACAGTGGCCAGAAGGGACAACCCACCCGCCCGCACCCATCCCACGGAGGTGATCCATGGCCAGCGCCGCAGACCCGCCGCCCGCCAGCACCTCCGACACGCTGGACATGCTCCTGACGGCAATGCGGAACCTCAACTCCGTCGATCCGAGCGCCATGCTCACTGAGGAGCAGGCCCGGATCCTGAAGACCCTGGAGCAGGTGCACGCGATGGGCACCGCCGTGCACGCGGCGGTGCTGGGGGCGTTCACCACCCGCCAGGGCTACTCCGAGGACGGGGAGTACAGTCCCCGGTCCTGGCTGATGCACCAGGCGGACGTCACCCGCGGGGCCGCGTGGGCGCACACCGCGTGGTCCCGCCGGGCCAAGGCTCATCCCAAGATCCACCAGGCCATGGCCGCCGGGGACCTCAACGAGTCGTGGGCCAAGGCGCTCTGCGATATCACCGGGAAGCTCCCCCCAGACAAGGTTGACGAGGCCGACGGGCTGCTGATGTGGACCAAGCTGCACGGCGCCGACTTCCCCGACCTGCTCGCCCTGGCCTGGGAGATGTACGCCAAGTCGCTTCCCGACGGCGGCCTGGACCCGGCGCCCGCCGACCGCGGCGTCCGGCTAGCCACCACGCTGGACGGCGCCGGAGTGCTACATGGTGATCTCACGGCAGAGTGCGCAGCGATGGTCGGCGCAGTGCTGGACGCGCTGGCTAAGCCGGCCGGGGCGGAGGATGCCCGCAGCAAACCCGAGCGGTACCACGACGGACTGCAAGAGGCGATGAAGCGGTTGCTAGCAGCCGACCTGCTGCCGGATCGGGCCGGGCACCCGGTGAAAGCCCTCATCCACATGACGCTGGCCGAGCTGTGCGCGATGGACGACGGGTCGGTCCTGCAGGGCGAGTGGATCGCCGCCGCGGCGGCCCGGTGGGCGGCGCACCGCGCCGCGGCCTCAGTGACCGGCAGCGACGGCGGTGCCTGGCTAGAGGGCCGCGCCGCCCAGGCCGTCGCCTGCGACGCGATCCTGATCCCGGTGGTAACCGGCGACATCGACCCCGCCGCGCTGGAGGACCTCGTCCGGCTCTGCGCCGAACTGTACCGCCTCGACCACCACGACCCCGCCGCCTCGCCCGGCCACACCGCCTCGCCCGGCCCCGGCGCCGCAGATCCTGAGACCCCGGCCGGGACCGGCCACGCCGACACCGCATCTGGGCTGGACGATCCGGCGCCAGGCCTGGTCCCGGCCGCGCCCGTGCCGGGCGGGTCTCCCGCCGCGTGCCTGCTGCCGGGCGGCCCGGACCGCGAAGCGCTCCTCGAGGCGGTCCGGCAGGCGATCATCGGCAAGGCCGTGGACCTCGTCTCCGGCCCCGGCGGGCTGGCGTCGTTCCTGCGCCGCCGTCAGCTCGGCGCGAGGCTGGTCGGCCCGAGCCTGCCGCTGGATATCGGGCACAGCTCCACTATCCCGGCCGCAATCCGGACCGCGGTGACCCTCCGCGACCAGCACTGCCAGTGGGCCGGACGATGCGACCAGCCCGCGTCGGCCTGTGAGGTGCATCATCTGGTCCACCAGGCCGACGGTGGCAAGACCAGCGTGCGAGATTGCGGGTTGTACTGCGGCCACCACCACCAGATCATGATCCACCAGCTGGGCTGGACCGTCACGATGAACCCCGACGGCACCACCACCGCCCGCAGCCCCGACGGCGCCAAGGTCTTCAGAAGCCACAGCCCGCCAGCCAGCCCCGGATAACACCCCCGGGGTCAGCGTGGTGTCAGCCGGAAGGCGCGGGCTCCCGCCGCCCAGGCCAGGTGCAGGTCGCGGGGGACGGGGTTTCCTGCCTGGTCGAAACCGATCTTGTTGAACCGCGCGAACTGATGGTTGTCGCGCGCCATTACACCGTAGGCGCCGACCACGTCGTGCTCGGCGGTCAGGACCCGGACGTCGGCGAGCCGGCGGCGGCCCTTGAGCCGGATCGTCACCGCCTCCCCGGTGCGGAGGTTGCGGCCCCAGCCGAACGGCGTGCCGATGAGCAGGTCTCCCTCGTGCCTGGTGTAGGCGACCGGCACCGCATAGCGCCGCCCGGACTT
>JBOHCG010000111.1:0-16089 GCA_050698735.1 Streptosporangiaceae bacterium
CACCCACGGCGGGTCGAGGTGGTAGAGCACCGACAGCCCGCCGATGACCGCCTGGCCGCAGAAGCCGGCCACCAGGCTCCAGGACAGCCAGATGAGGTCGCGTCGCCGTGGGGTGCGCAGCAGCGAGCCCGCCGCGACGAGCGCGATGAACACGCCCACTGCGAACGTGATGACCCGGTTGATGAATTCGACCAGCGCGTGGTAGCTCGCGGGCGCGACGAGTGAGGTCGGCGTGCACTTGGGCCAGGTCGGGCAGCCCAGACCGGAGGAGGTGAGCCGGACCGTCGCTCCGGTGACCACGATCGCGCCGAGCAGGAACGCGGCCACGACGGCGAGCCGACGGTACGGGACCGGCGCGACGGCGAGGATTCGGATGGCCGGCATTTAGCTCCCCGACCTCTGGCTCCCCGACCTCTGGCTCCCCGATTTCTGGCGGGCGTCCTCGATCGCCTCCAGGCGCCGTTGCCGGGCCTCGTCTTCGCCGAACCAAGCGATGGCGAGGTACAGCACCGCTACCAGCGTCACCGCCAGCGAGGGGACCCACATGATCGCCCCGGCGAGTCCCTGGTCCGCGACGACGCGGCTGGCCCCGCCCCACGGCGCCGGCAGCGCGGTGTAGTACGGGTAGAGCGGGTGGTTGGAGAGGATGAAGACCACCGAGATGACCACCATGACCGGCATTTCCAGGAACACCAGCAGCATCCGCTGCGGCCACGTGGCACGGTTGCGGATCGGGTCGACGCCGATGAGGACCTCCCAGAGCAGGAAGCCGAACACGAGGTAGCTGAGGTGCTCGAGGTCGTGGATGTACTGGTTCTCCAGCGAGAGGTTGTACCACGGGGTGAAGTGGGTGGCGAGCAGGTCACAGGCGTACAGGACGCCGACCACGGCCGGCCTGGTGAGCGCATAGGTGAACCGGTTGTGCAGCACCGGCAGCACGTACCTGGCGCGCCGCGCCGGGCTCAGTGCGCGCAGCGCCACCGTCGCCGGGGCGCCGGCGACGGCCAGCGGCGCGCAGAGGTAGAGCAGGACCACGTGCTGGAACATGTGCACGGCTACGTCGACGTCGGAGTAGGTGTCCAGCGGGCCGACGACCGCGGCGTAGATGAGCACCATGCTCGCGATGAAGCACCGGGCCCGCCAGGCCGGGAAGACCGGCCGCGGCTGCCGGCGCACCCTGCGGTAGCCGAGCAGGTAGAGCGTGCCGATCACGATGATCGGTATCACCACTAGCGGTTCGAAGTCCCAACTGCGCAGCAGCGCACCGGCCGTGAACGGTGGGGGCACCGCGTCGGCGAGAGGCAGCGCGGCCATACCCGTCACCATGCGGTCACCGTCACCGGGAGCGGCCTGGTCACAACGGCCCCAGCGTCGGCGCACCCAGCGCGCGGTCCAGCGCCGCGGCGAGGAACAGCACGGCCAGGTAGATGAGGGAGTAGCCGAACAGCCGTCCCGCCGTGCGCCGGTCCTGCCGGCGGCGGTAAGCGGCGCTCAGCTGGCACAGCCGCCCGCCGGCCAGCAGCGCCACGCCGAGGTACGCGAACCCGAGACCGCCCCAGAGCACCGGAACCACGCTCGCGACCAGCGTGGCGAACGCGTACCGGCGCATCCGCCGCGAGGTGTGCCCGGTCGAGGCCACCACGGGCAGCATCGGCACCTGCGCCTGCCGGTAGTCGTCGCGGAGCAGCACGGCGAGCGACCAGAAGTGCGGCGGGGTCCAGCAGAACACCACGACGGCGAGCATGATCGCGGTGCCGTTCAGGGTTCCGGTCGCGGCAGCCCACCCGGTCAGGACCGGGAAGCAGCCGGCCGCGCCGCCGATCACGATGTTCTCCGGCGACCGGCGCTTGAGCCACATCGTGTAGATCACGACGTACCAGGCCGAGCCGGCCAGCGCGAGCGCCGCGGTAAGTACGTTGACCGCCGCCGCCAGCCATACGGCGGCGATCACGTTCAGCAGCACACCGTAGCCGAACGCGACGCGACGCGAGATGCGCCCGGCGGGGACCGGCCGGTTCCGGGTGCGGGTCATGACCTGGTCGATGTCGCCGTCGAACGCGCAGTTCATCGCGTTCGCGCCGCCCGGGGCAAGGTAGCCGCCGCCGAGCAACGCGATCAGCACGGTCCAGCGTACCGGTCCGGCCGCCGCGGCGTACATGGCGCATACGGCGGTGAACAGCAGCAGCGAGATGATCCTCGGCTTGGTCAGCCGGACGTAGTCGGTGACCACCGTGCGGGTCGCGGCCAGCATGTGGCGGCCAGCGGGACCGGTGTAGCCCGGCGCGGGGGCCAGTTGGCCGCTCATCGGCTCGGGTCCTCGACCGCCGCGGTCTCCAGCGGCGGCTCCGGCAGCATCGGCTTGATGGCTGGCAGGTACACGCGCAGCATATCGCCGCCGATGAGTACCACGCCGACCGCGGCGATGCACGCGCCGACCAGCCCGGCCGTCGCGGCGTCGTAGAACTTCGGGATCGGGACGTACGCGTAGCGCCGTGGAATCGACATCGCGCCGGAGGCGAAGAACGTCAGGACCACGATCCAGCCGCCGACCAGGATCAACCTCGCCCCGATGCTGCCGATGCGCTCGGACAGCGGCCGCCCGCAGAGCAGCGGTGTCGCGTGATAGACGCCGCCGAGCAGGAACATCACCGCGCCGAGGGCCATGTAGCCGTGGAAGTGGCCGGGCACCCACAAGGTGTTGTGCAGGTACTCGTTCAGCGCGGGGGTCGAGTCGATCAGGGCGCCGGTCCCGCCGATCGTCCACCCGGCAAGGCCGGCGAAGATGAACAGCGGCGCGGGGCTCCAGCGGAGTCCGGAGCGGTAGACGATCAGCACGCCGCCGAAGATCGTCACCACGATCGAGGGAAGGGCGGACGCATACGAGGCGATCTGCCCCAGGATGTCCAGGGCGGCGGGCTGGGCGAAGTCCATGTACAGGTGGTGCCAGTACGGCAGGATGATCAGTACCCCGATCGCCCACCACGCGATGACCAGCGTCTTGGCCGCGGGCCAGGCCCGCCTGGCGTACACGGGGAGTACCGCGTAGGCGATCGCCGCGCCGAGGTAGATCTCGAAGTTGACCAGCATGTGGCCGGCGAAGTAGATCAGTTCCTTCATGACCAGAGCGGGGTAGTGCACGGCGGGGTCGGCGTTGCTGATGATCATCAGGATGATGACCAGCGCCCCGGGGATGAGCGTGCCGATCCCCTCCACGGCCATCACGGCGGCCGCGATGATGGTGGGGTTGGTGGTGTCCGGGTCGCCCGGCTTCGAGCGCCCGGTGACGATGTCCAGCCCGAACAGCCGCCCGGGGTTGCCGAAGCGCTTGACCCCGGCGCGCAGGATCTCGAAGCCCCACAGCGCGAAGGACAGCGCGACCAGCGCCACGGCGATCAGGTAGAGGTACGCCCAGTTGACGCTCCAGCCGGGGATCGGCCCGGGGTGCTGCGGCAGCGGGTACAGGAACGTCCAGCCGGTGCCGAACTTCCCGACCAGCGTTGCGATGATGACCAGCAGCCCGGCGAGAACCGTGAGAGCGTAGATGGTGATGCTGACCGAATTGCGCAGCGGCAACTCGCTGCGCACCAGCGCCCAGACCGTCATGGCGAGCGCCAGCAAGACTACGGCCACCATCCCCGCGCCGTGCAGGGTGAGCAGCGCGTAGAACCAGTGGTTCGAAATCACTCCGGTGCTCTGGGTGAGACGCAACAGTAGCCCGACGAACGCGAGCAGGGCGAGCAGCACTCCGCCGGTGGCCACCCACACCACCGTCATCCGGCGGGAGGCTTCGTTCTCCGCGGGCGACCACTCCGGCGGGGCAATGGGCTGCCTGATGCGTACTTGTGACGTGGCCATGTCAGCCTCCGGCCGGTGTGACGGTGAGCAAGGAGATCATCGCGGTGTGGTACAGCCCGCACGGCTCCAGGCGGCGGATGGTGTAGGTGCCGGGGCCGCTGAACTTGTAGCGGCGCACCGCGTACCCGCCGTGGTGGACCGGCTCGTAGCCGTCCGGGCCCTTGCGGGCATTGACCGCGGTAAAGACGACGCCCGCGCCCAGCGCGACGATCGCCGCCAGCATCACGTAGCCGATGATGTACTCCGGGGGCATCGCTCACCTCCGAGATTTCGCAGAGTTCCGGCGTGCCCGGCTGGGCGCGCGGTGATCAGCCGACGATGAACGTTCCGAACATCACAGTGGGGTGGACATCGCACCGGAAGTAGTAGGTGCCTGCCTTCAGCGCGGGGACGTGGTAGACCGTGGTCGCGGGCCCGGTGACTATCGCGCCCTTGAACAGGGCCGTCGTCGCGGACGAGTTGGTGTAAATGGCGACGTCGTGCGGGACGCCCGCGTCCTCGTTCTTGAACGTGATCGTGAACGGCTTGCCGGCCGGGGCCGCGAGGCAGCTCTTGTCGAACTTGATGTCGTGCGCGGAGATCGCTAGCGCGGTGCCGGTCGGCTTGCACGTGGCCGCCGTCGAGGCCGGTGCCGTGGGCGCGCCGGCCGATGTGACGGTGAGCGAGGAGACCATTGCGGTGTGGTACAGCCCGCACAGCTCCAGGCAGCGGATGGTGTAGGTACCGGGGTTACTGAAGTTGTAGTACAGGGAGTTGGTGTAGCCGGGCATGGCCTGTACCTGTCCGACGATGTTGCCGTTGGGGTTGAAGATGCCGAAGCCGTGGTTGACGTCGTCGGAGGTGACCCGGAACACGACGTTCCGGTTGGCGGGAATCGTGTCCGGCACGAGCGTCCAGCTCCACTGCTGGCCGGTGACGTTGACCACCATGGCGTTGTTGGGGGCGGGCTTGCGGAAGAACGGGTTTGGCATGTGCGGCAACGTGAAACCGAACGCGGTGAGCCCGAGGCACATCAGCCCGACGAACCAGTAGCGGCGCACCGCGTACCCGGTGTGGTGGATCGGCTCGTAGTCGTCCGGGCCCTTGCGGGCATTGACCGCGGTAAAGATGAAGCCCGCGCCCAGCGCGACGATCGCCGCCAGCATCACGTAGCCGATGATGTACTCCGGGGGCATCGCTCACCTCCGAGATTTCGCAGAGTTCCGGCGTGCCCGGCTGGGCGCGCGGTGATCAGCCGACGATGAACGTTCCGAACATCACAGTGGGGTGGACATCGCACCGGAAGTAGTAGGTGCCTGCCTTCAGCGCGGGGACGTGGTAGACCGTGGTCGCGGGCCCGGTGACTATCGCGCCCTTGAACAGGGCCGTCGTCGCGGACGAGTTGGTGTAAATGGCGACGTCGTGCGGGACGCCCGCGTCCTCGTTCTTGAACGTGATCGTGAACGGCTTGCCGGCCGGGGCCGCGAGGCAGCTCTTGTCGAACTTGATGTCGTGTGCGGAGATCTGCAGCGAGGTGCCGGTCGGCGAGCACTTGCCCGCCGCTTGCGCCCCGCCGCTTGCGCCGGTTGCCGTGGGCGCGGCGGCAGGCGCGGAGGATGTCGGCGCCCCGACCGGGGTGACGCTCCCGAGCCCCGCACTGCTGCAGGCAGTGAGGACGGCGGCCACCGCGGCGAGGACCACAACGAGGAGCCAGCGCGTCGTCGTGCGCGGTCGTGCAGGTGTCTTATGCATTATCGTGTCCAATCCGTGGACCGCCTAGCTCGGGCGTGCCTGACCCGGGTTCGCCCAAGCCGACGCCAGCAGGTGGATCAGCGACTTCAGGTGGGCCGGCGAGCTCGGCGTGCGGGCTGCCGTGCGTCATGCGCATGACGTCGACGCGTTGCACGATCCAGGTGAACAGCGTCAGCACGACGATGACGCCTCCGACGGCTATCAGAACGGGGGCGAAGCGCACTCCGACCGCGCACAGCGCGACCCCCAGCGCCAGCAGCGGCGGCGCCCAGCTCGGCGGGAAGACGTGCTCCGGTCCTACTTCCGCCTCCGCGTCGGGCTGGTCGGTCGGGTCGGTGTCGCTGCCGGAATGTAGCACCCAGGCGATGTAGACCATGGACGCCGCGAACACCGCGAGCATGGTGCCGGAGGCCTCCTGGAGGATATGGACATGAGCGGTGAGAATCAGGAAGGCGATCACCGCCCCCACTCCGAACAGTCCGAGGATCAACCAGATCCGGGCACCCTGCCTCATGACAGCACCTCCAGCACGAAGAAGGTGAAGACCGACAGCCCGACCACGAAGTGCCAGAAGATCGCGGTGGCGTCCATCAGGCCGTGGTTGTTGCGCCCGATGGCACCCAGCCACTTCCGGTCCAGGACGAGGAACGCGAAGATGATGGCGCCGGCGACATGTGCGCTGTCAAGGACGCTGATAGTCCAGTAGATGGTGCCGAACCCGTTGCTGCTGACGGCGAAGTTCAGCTGCGACAGGTCTATGAGCTGCACGCCGAGCGCGCACAAGCCCAGGACGATCCCGCCCCACAGTAGCCGGGCCATGCCGCCCGCGTCACCGCCGCGGATCACCTTGCGGGCCTGGTATATCTGCACGCTGGACAGGACGAGCAGGCCGCTGGCGACCGCGCCGAGCGTAGGGTGGATGTCGACGCCGATGGGCGGCCAGTGGGTGGACCGCCCATCGGCGGTGTACCAGGCGGTGTACAGGGCCGAGAAGAAGATCGCCTCGGAGCAAATGAAGAACACCATGCCGAGCACGACCGAAGGCACCTTGTCGACGCCTCCGGTGGGCGCGTGCGGGGTTTCGGTCCCGGTGACCATCACGCCTCACTTCCCGCTGACGGGCCGCTGCCGAACGGCGGGTCGACTGGTGGATCGTCCGGTGGATCGTCGAGCGAAGCGCTCGCGGCATGACCCGACGCGGCAGCGGCAGCCATCCGCATGTCGTAGACCGGGCGTTCGGAGCGGATGCGTGGCACGGAGTCGAAATTCCACGGCGGCGGCGGCGAGGTCGTCGCCCACTCCAGCGAGTTCGCCTCCCACGGGTCGTTAGGCGCGGTCCGCGGCTTGCGCGCCGTGATGAGCACGTTGATGACGAAGACGATCGCGCCGATGCCGAGCAGGTACGCCCCGACCGTCGAGAGGTCATTGAGCATCTGGAAGCGCGGCAGGTAACTGGCGACCCGCCGGGGCATCCCCAGCAGCCCGTCGATGTGCATCGGCATGAACGCGAGGTTCCCGCCGATGAACCACAACCAGAAGTGGATCTTCCCGAGCCGCTCGTCGAGGAAGCGGCCGGACCACTTCGGCCACCAGAAGTAGAACCCGCACAAGATGCCCATGGCCGCGCCGCCGAAGAGCACGTAGTGGATGTGCGCGACGACCCAGTAGGTGGCGTGCAACTGGAAGTCCACCGGCGGCGAGCCGAGGAACACGCCATCGACGCCTCCGATGAGGAACATCAGCAAGAACCCGATCGCGAAGTACATCGCCGTGGTCATCCGGATGCGGCCGCCCCACATCGTCGCGGTCCAGTTGAAGAACTTCACGCCGGTCGGCACCGCGATGGCGGCGGTCATGACGGTGAAGAAGGGCGAGTAGGTGGCGCCGGTGACGAACATGTGGTGTGACCAGACACCGAATGAGAGGGTGCCGATCGCCAGCGTCGCCCAGATGAACGCGCGATAGCCGAACAGCGGCTTGCGGGAGAAGACCGGGATCACCTCGGAGACGATCCCCATCGACGGCAAGATCAGGATGTAGACCTCGGGATGCGCGAAGAACCAGAAGATGTTCTGGTAGAGGATCACCCCGCCGCCGCCGACGGACGGGTCGAAGAAGTGCCCGCCCCAGTTGCGGTCGACGTACAGGGCCACCAATGCCGAGGTGAACGTCGGCAGCGCGAGCACCAGCAGCAACGAGGTGACCATGGACGTCCAGCAGAAGATCGGCATGCGGTACAGCGTCATGCCCGGCGCGCGCATCTTGAACATCGTCACCAGCAGGTTGATGGCGCCGAGCAGCGAACCGATGCCGACGACGATCAGGCCGATGATCCACACGTCCTCTCCGAACCCGGGCGAGGACCCCACCAGCGTCCGCTCCGACAGGGGCGGGTAGCTGGTCCATCCGGCCTGGGCCGCGCCCTGGGGCGAGAAGAACCCGCACATGATGATCGTGCCGCCGAGCGGGAACGTCCAGTACGAGAACGCGTTGACCCGCGGGAACGCCATGTCCGCCGCGCCGATCATCAGCGGTACCACGTAGTTCGAGATACCGACGGTGATCGGCATGACGAACAGGAAGATCATCACGGTGCCGTGCATCGAGAACATCTGGTTGTAGGTGCTGAAGTTGCCCAGCGCTCCTGAGGGAATGAGCAGGTTGGTCCGTATCACCATGGCCAGCACGCCACCGACGAGGAAGAAGCAGAACGCCGTGACCATGTACATGGTCCCGATCTTCTTGTGATCGGTGGTGGTTAGCCACTCCACCCACACAGGACGCCGGCGCGGCAACTCCGGACGGATGCCTGGGACCTCTACCTCGGTGGTGGCCACGGCTCGTTTGCCTCCTCTGGCCTACTTGACGACTGGCCTACTTGACGATGAAGGTGCCGTGCATCGCCGTCGGATGCACGTCGCACTGGAAGTAGCAGAAGTAGTAGAAGCCTGCTTCTTCTCCTGGGACGTCAGCCAGCGATGGAACTGCGCCTGGGTCAGCGGCGCGACGGTGAACCGCATCTCGCTGTGGTCCAGCCCGCAGAACTCGGCGCACTCACCCTGGTAGGTATGCCCGACGCTGTCGCTGTCCAGCTCCTGGGTGTAGTAGTTGGTCTGGCCCGGTATCGCGTCGCGCTTCCAGAAGAACGCCGGGACGAACATCGAGTGGATGACGTCGGCCGAGTTGATCACGAAGCGGATCTTCTCCCCGACCGGAAGGTACAGGACCGGGCCCTGCGTCTGGCTCTGCGCGTTCTGGGTCACCCCGTACGGCTTGCCGTTGGCGTCGGCGTAGGAGAACGACCACTCCCACTGGAAGGCGGTGACGTCGACCGTCAGCGCGGGATGGGGATCGGAGTTGATCTGCTCGTAGGTATACAGGGACATTCCGACCAGCGTGAACAGCAGCGCCGCCGGCAGGATGGTCCACGCCCATTCAAGGAGGTTGTGACCGTGGATCTGCTTGGGGTACTCGCTCGGGTCCTGGTTGCGCCGCAGCCGGAACTGGATCGGGAACCAGATGATCGCGCCGGCCATGCCGACGAACACGACGATGGAGGCGATGAGATAGACCATCCACAGGTGATGGACGTTGTCGCCGCTCGTGGTGATCGTGTCCGGCTGGCACGCGGCGACCCCCAGCAGGACGGCCACGCCGATGCTGCTGAGCGACGCCCAGCGCGCCAGCCGACGACCTTTAGAACGTCCACGACGTTTAGAACCTTGCCACCGCGATGCGGCCATCTGCTTCACCAGAACTCAGACTCAGGTACTACGCCGAATTGGTACTACGCTGAATTCATGTTGCCGAACAACTGGCAACGTTAGCCATGGCGGAGTCGTCGTGCATCGGGCGCCTGCCACATCGAATGTACGGCTTTCAGGATCTGGGTTACGCGTAATACCGCGCCGTCAATGCGGTAAAACCACATGTTCGGTACGGGGAATTATGCCGTGACACCGGCGCGAATGCCGCAATATGGTCCGGAGGCTCGACAGGTGCGGCGACTCGATGCAGAATACCGGTCATTGGTGGTAATCGCGATTCCGGCGATCGCATGGTAGGGAGCAGCCGTGAGGAACCCCCGCAGAGTGTCCGCCGTACTCCTGGCGGCTGCCGCGGTGGCCGCCCTGCTCGCCGGCTGCAGCGATCCGCCCGGCAAGCCGCCCGCCACCCTCGGCGCCACCGCGGACCGGCCGGTGCCGGCGTCGGTTGCGAACCTGCCGTTCACGACCTCCAGCGGCGCGCGGATGTCGCTGCGTGACCTGCGGGGCAAGGTGGTGGTGCTGGCCGACTTCCTCACGCTGTGCGGTGAGGAGTGCCCGATGACCAGTGCGAACATGAACCTGATGGCCCGGACCGTGTCGCGGGACGGGCTGGCCGGCCAGGTGGTCTTCGTCGAGTTCACGGTCGACCCGGGCCGCGATACCCCGGCCCGGCTGGCTGCCTACCGCAACCTGTACGGCAAGGCCAGCAACTGGATGCTGCTCACCACCTCGCCGTCCAACCTGGCGGAATTCTGCAAGTTCTTCGGCATCTACTACACGAAGACCAAAGAGGGCGACCCGCCGGACATCGACTGGCTGACCGGCAAGCCGCTCACGTATGACATCGCGCATCAGGACGTCGTCATCTTCCTCGACAAGCAGGGCCACGAGCGGTTCGCGCTGCTGGGGAACGCGAACACGCAGGGCAAGGCGCCCCCCGCGACCCTGGACAAGTTCATGGACGCGCAGGGGCACAAGGACCTGGCCCATCCCGGACCGCTGTCCTGGACCATGCCGGAGGGACTCCAGATCGTGAGCTGGCTGGTCGGCACGAAGGTCACGACGTGACCACGACGTCCAGGTCGGAGGATCGGCTGCCGCTCGGCGAGCCCGGGCTCGCCGAGACCGCCCGGCGGCACCCGGGGTGGCTGGCGCTGACGGCCGTGCTCACGGTCGCCGGCTGCGCGGGCGCCACCTGGTGGCAGGTGCGGCGGGCGCTGGACGGCAACCTGCTGAGCGACTTCTACGCCTTTATGTGGCCCGCCTACGGCTGCTACGTCATCTACCTGTGGCTGCGGCTGCGTCGCGGCGCCACCTCGCTGGCAGGCCCCGGCCCGCAACCAGACCCGGTCCGGCAACCGGACGAGAACGACGAGGAACTGCGGGCCTACAACCGTTACCTGGCCGGCAAGAGGGTCGATGCACAGCGTCGCGGCCGGTGACCGAGCGGGTGGTTCGGCACAGCCGGGCAGCAGGACGGCACTGACCCGGGCCCGGCGGGCGGCCGTCTACTCCTTCAACCCGGCTAGTGCGACCTTGGCCAGGCACCCGGTCCCGGCGTACAGCACCCCGTGGTGGGTCACGGCCGGCCAGGGTGAGGTCTGGGTGGCGCTGGGCACTGAGGCCCAAGGTGGCCTCACCGAAGTGGATACGGTGGGCTAGGTGCTTCGCCGGGCCTGGGTGGTCGTGCGCCGGGGGCGGGTCGCCGTGCCGGGAAGCGTTCTCGCAGTGCTGGCGGTCGTCACCGCGTGCTCCGGCAGCCATGCCACCCATCCGGTCAGCAGCGGGCCGCGGACATCGTCCATTACGCTTCCGCGGTGCGCGAACGCGGACGCGACCGCGGCAACCCGGGACGGGCTGCCCGGCATCACGCTGGCCTGCCTCGGGAAGGGGCCGGACGTGGACGTCGCCCACCTCGCGGGCCCGGCTGTGGTCAACCTGTGGGCATCCTGGTGCTACCCGTGCCGGCAGGAGATGCCGTTGCTCGGACGCGAGTCCGAGGAACTGGGCGGCAAGGTCCGCATCGTCGGCGTGGATACCAACGACCAGGCTGCCCAGGCGATCGCGTTCGCGGAGGACACGGCGCGTGCGGGGTATGAGGAGTTCAGCGACCCGACGGGGAGGCTGGCGGTGTCACTGCACGCGCTGGGGCTGCCGTTCACGGTTGCCATCGACCGCGGCGGCAGCGTCGTGTGGCGCAAGGCCGGGCAGTTGACCAGCGCCGATATCGGCCAGGCCGTCCGTGCGGCGCAGGCAGGAGGCTGACAATGCCAGCGATGACGCCAGCGTGGCGGAGGCGTACGCTTGTGGGGCGTATTATGCCTGCGTTGCTGCGCGCGGCCGGCTGTGAGCGCGTGACGTCCACCCGCCGGCGTGGAGGTGTGACATGAGGATACGAGCCCCGGCACGCAAGGCGGCAGAAGAGCCGGGCCCCTCCGCCCTGCCGCGGCGGGTGAGGTTGCTGCTGGATGCGAGCCTTGCCCTGTCGACCGAGCAGGATCTCGACGTGCTGCTCCGCCGGTTCACCGCCATCGCCTGCGAGCTGATCGACGCCAGTTACGGGGCGCTGCTCGTGGAGGACATCGGCACCCTGGTCACGTTCGTGACGCACGGGATGACCGAGGAGCAGCATGCTCTGATCGGCGAGCCGCCGAGCCGCACCGGCCTGCACGGCGAGTTGCTGCGTGACGGCAAGACCGTGGTGATCGATGATCTGCTGTCTGATCCGCGTACCACCGGTTATCCCGCTCATCACCCTGCCATGCGCAGCTTCCTGGGCACGCCGATCCGGGCGGGCGCACGGGTGATCGGCGAGTTGTACCTGGCGGACAAGCGCAACGGGCGGCGGTTCGACAACGCCGACGTGGAGATCATCGAGGCCCTGGCGGCCACGGCGGGAGTGGCCTACCGCAACGCCCGCCTGCTGCGGGTCGAGCAGCGGTCCGCGGCTCATGCCCAGGCACTGCTGGACCTGCGCGCGAAGGGGAACCTGGATGAGATGGTGTTCTGGAGCCAGGTCTGGGCGCGGGAGGAGGAGCGGGCACGTCTGGCCCGGGACATCCATGACGAGCAGGGCCAGATTCTCACCTCGCTCATCCTGTTCGCCAAGCACCTCGAGCAGCAGGTGGACCGCGAGATCGCGCCGCAGGTGTCGGGCCTGCGCGAGCTCGCCGAGCAGGCGCTGCGCGCGGCCAGGACGCTCGCCCAGCAGTTGCGCCCGCTCGAGCTCGATCAGCTCGGCCTCGTCCCGGCCCTGAACCGCCTGGTCGAGCACACCGCCCAGCGCTGCGGCGTTGCGGTCGACTTCGTCGCCGGGCCGCAGCAGGTCCGCCTCGCCTACGCCCTTGAGGTGGTGGTATACCGGATCGCCCAGCAAGCGCTGACCAACGTCGCCCGGCACTCACGCGCGCACTCGGCGTCCGTGACGCTCAGCGGGCGCGAAGGCTGGCTGACCTTGATCATCGAGGACGACGGCGTGGGCTTCGACTGCGACGCAGTGCTCACCGATGCTCGTGACGGCGCTCACACGGGCATACGGACCATGCGCGACCGGGCCCGCAGCATTGGCGGCGACCTGGTGGTCGAGTCGGATCGCGGGTCGGGGACGCTCGTCCGGCTGCGCGTGCCGGCCAGCGGCGAGCCGGCCAGCGGCGAGCCGGCACCCTCTGAGTATCACACTCCCGCCCGGCCCCGGCCAGTCCCGCGGCGGCGTGCGTCTCGGCTCGACGGTGAATGACCTGCTGCCATGAACGCCGAGCACGCATCGGACGCGCCAACCCGGGAGAGCGGCAAGCCGCTGAAGGTGCTGCTGATCGACGACCATGCCGTCGTCCGCGCGGGGCTGCGGCTGCTCATCGAACAGCAACCGGACCTGCGGGTCTGCGGTGAGGCAGCGAACGTGGAGGACGCCGTCGCGCTGGACTGCCAGCCCGACGTCATCCTGCTGGACCTCATGCTCGGCCACCACGCCAGGGGCCAAGACGTCGTGCTCGCGGTGACCAGGGGCCTCCGTGGCGTGCCGGTGCTGGCGCTGTCCATGATCGACAGCCTCGCGGTTGTCGAGGCGGTGCTCGCCGCCGGTGCCCGCGGTTACGTGCTCAAGGACGCCGCGGCAGACGAAGTAGTCGGGGCCATCCGCTCGGTCGCTTCGGGCAGGGAATACCTGCAGCCCTCACTCGGCGCCGCGATGATCCGGTGGAAGAACCAGCCGGTCACCTCCTCCGGCCGCGATGCCGTGGACCTGACCCGACGCGAGCGGGAGATCCTGCGGCTGGTGGCCCTGGGATACACCAACGCGGAGATCGCGCAGACCCTCTGCCTCGCCGTCCGCACCGTCGAGACGCATCGCTCCCACATCGTGCACAAGACCGGCGCCCGCACCCGGGCCCAGCTCGTCCGGTTCGCCCAAGACGCACAACTCATCGAGTGACCAATCACCGCCGAGGCCAGCGAGCCGTGCGCGGCGAAGACCGCGGTCACGATGGCGGCCCCGAACGCTCCGCCGAACCGCTACATGGCGTCGTTCACGCCGGACGCGGCGCGGCGCCAAGCGCGCCCCGGCCGCGGCGCGCCGGATGGCCGGTTCAGCCAGCAGGGCGTTGCGCGGTCAAAGGTGCGCGCCGAAGACTTCGATTCCGCAGCGGGCTGCTCCGCTTCGGCCGATACGGGCATCGGCGGTGACCAGACAGACGTGGAGGGCTTCGGCCAGGGCGACGTACTGCGCCTCGTAGGCGGACAGGCTGGCGCGGAGGCTCTTGATGCGCGGCCACAAGGGAAGTACGTCCTGCCGGTTCCGCACCCTCGGGCCCTTTGCCGGCTGTCGCGCACTCCACGCCTTCCTATCCCGCGGCGCTGATCTCGCCGAGCTCCCCCGCATTGGCGCTGACCGCCACCCACACCTGGTGGCTTCCGGCCGCGACAAGCCACCACGGTGCTTGTGCGCTGGGCAGAACGTACCGCAGGAAACGGGCGCTCACGGGATCGAACGCATAGACCGCGTCACCGGACGCCATGCCCAGCCACACCGTCCCGTCTCCCGTCACCGCCACGCCATAGGTGTCAGCGGTCGGCACCAGGAACCGGCGCATGCTGCCGGTGACCGGCTGGACGCGGAACAGCGATCCCTCGATCGTGGCGACCCACGGCGTCCCGCCCGGGCTGACGGCGATACCCACGGGGTACTGGTCCGCGGGCAGCCGGTACTGGCGGATCTGGCCGGTCGCGGGTTGCAGGACACCGACCCGGCCGGTGCCGAAGTCCGTGAACCAAACACCGCCATCTGGAGCGATCGCGAGCCAGTACGGCGCCGCCCCCCGTGTCGGGATGCTGAACTGCGTGAACCGTGCGGTGCCGGGGTCGAATCTGCCGATCCGGTCCCCGTTCATCTCCGTGAACCATACGTTGCCGCTCGCGTCGACGGCGATTCCCAACGGCGCCGGATCGGCCCCGGGGATCTGGTACTGGTGGTAGAGGCCTGTCGACGGGTCGAACATGCCGAGCGCCTGCGCATGCTCCTCGGCTATCCAGACGCGACCGTCCTGGCCCACCGCCAGGCCCATGATTTCCTTGTAGCCGCCGGGAAGCGTGACCTGCTGGACAACGTTGCCGGCAGGCCTGAGCCGTGCGATCTTGTTGGCGGCCATCTCGCCGATCCACACCGAACCATCGGGTCCGAGCGCCGGCATCATGAGCCCGCTGTCCGGGCCGCCGACCGGCCAGGCCGTGGCGGTAGGCGTGACTTTCGGGGCAACGACCTGCGCCACTCCCCAGGACGCGGGCGCCGCCGCGGACGCGGGCGCCGCCGCTGCGCTCGTCGGCACGGAGGTCGCCAGCACTGCCGCCCAGCTCACTGCCGCTATGCAGCCAGCTCCGCCGAACGCGGCCGATATCCAGCAACGCCAGCGGCGGCGACGCAGTCGGCCGGCAGCGGCCAGCACCGTGACCGACACTCCCGCGAGGGCAACGACCACCCACCACCACTCACCGCCCGCTGCGAAGCTCATCGTCTTCCCGGGCCGCGAGGTAGCGGTCGTATGCCTGCAGTGTGCTCGCCCGGGGCGGCCGGCCGCGGGACTCCTTCACTACGGACCATTCAATCTCACCGCCAGCACAGAATAGCACAAGTGGAATCTATCCGCATTCGCGCCCGTGATGTCAGCTAAGAGCCGGGAGAAAT
Source organism: Streptosporangiaceae bacterium (assembly GCA_050698735.1). Lineage (GTDB taxonomy): Bacteria > Actinomycetota > Actinomycetes > Streptosporangiales > Streptosporangiaceae > Palsa-504. Next base: position 15,529 of record JBOHCG010000111.1, read on the forward strand.
CCTTTGTCAACGCGGTAGTACCTGCGGTAGTACCGCAGCAGCGCTAAGGGCTTATCCGCAATGCGTATTGCGGTAACCTACGTAGCAGGAATACGCATTATTCCCGCCGAGTCGAAACTGCGGCAAGACGCAGATACATCCTGCCCCGAGTCGAGGTAAAGTTACTATCACCTGACAAATGCAGGAGGCCCCAATCCGCAGGACGGTACCGTAACGAGGTGGCGTAAGACAACCTAGGGAACTCGTCAAAGTCACCCCGACGCCCGCGCGGCGCGCCGGTTGTTCGGGTTCTTACTATCGTGGCGGGCATGAGAGAGGCGGGCATGAGAGAGGAGCCGATCCGATGCCGGGCATGAATTCAGGCGTGGGTGCGGGCAACTCGATACTGGTCGCCGCGTTCAGGTCCGCGCTGCTGCAACAGGGCGCGATCGCCCTCGTCGTCATCGTCTTCGTGTGGCTGGGCTGGATCACGATCCGGGCCTGGTTGCTCCCCGTGCCCGCCGGGAAGCCGGCCTCCGGTGAGCCCGCGGCCGACCCGGGCGAGGCGCCGGGCACCAGCGG
>JBOHCG010000112.1:0-16084 GCA_050698735.1 Streptosporangiaceae bacterium
AGCCACACCATGATGCTCACGTAACCGGCCAAGGTGGTCCCTAGGTCATGGCGAGCCACTGGTCCCATCCCGCTGGCGGATGACATTCGCGGCGCGACTGGATCGAGCTTCACCTGCACTCCGCGGCAGACGTTGACCGCCTCAGCGGTCTGCTGGCCGTCGCGATGGCGGCTAACGCGTGATTAAGGGGTCCTGCTGCCTGGGCGTAGGTGCACTACCAGCGGCAGATGAGCGCGTTCTCGGAGCGCGGTAACGCTGCATATTTCAGCCTGTCGGACAAAGCCCTCGTGGACAGATCGGGGATCCTGGAATGTGATACGGGGCTCGTTCACTTGGACCTCAAAGACCTACATGATCGGGTGGCGTGCCCGCGTCTATCAACAGCGCGATTTTGCCCTGTTAGTCACATATCGCACAAAACCGGTAATTCCGGAACATGCCTGGCGCCCATACAACACGGCAGGTAAACGCCGACAGGACGACCTGCCTGTTGCGGGCAGGAATCGCCAGGGAGATCACCCCCATCGGCCGCCGGGCACGGCCAGACCTGTGGCCAGGACCCGGACCGGGCACACTGACATGCATGAACGTGCGCTAGCTCACGGGGACTTACTCACATCGGTGCAGGCGGTGTCGAGGGCTTCTTGGGGTGTGCCGGCCGGCGACCCGGTGAGCAGGGCGGCGTCCTCGTAGCGCGTCCGGCGGCGGAGTAGATCGCGAACCCGAAGGAATGGGCTGAGCCGCCGTAACGCAGCCGGCACAGCGGAATCTGCTGGCCGTCCGGGAGGATCCCGGTGACATGGGCGAAACCGGCCCGGCTGGTGACCTGGATCCGGTGGAGCTGTGGCCAGTGCTGTTCCGCGTGGTCGAGGAGCCGCAGGGCGACTGAGTTGCGGGTGGACTCCGGGATGGCGGCCATGTGCTTCATTGTGCCGCGCGGCGGTCCTGGCGGTGGATATGACCCCGCGCGGGGAGCGGGTTACGCCGGTGTAATCCCGTCCGGGAGCCCCTCATGCTGCTGCCTGCTGTGCTTGTCACCGTGACCGCCGCCGAGCGTAAGGCGCTGAAGAAACGCATCTGCGGGACCAGGACTCCCTGGCGGGACCGGTTGCGGGCGCAGATCGTGCTGGCCGCCGCGATGGGACGCCCCACCGCACGGATCGCTCGTGACCTGCGCATCAGCCAGGACCTCCGCCGCCACCTGCCTGCCGGGACGGTGCTGGATCCGGTGTCTTTGCGGGAGCGACTGGAGAGCCGGCTGACCGATACACGGAAGGCGCGGGGGAAGCGGCATCTGCTGCCGTCGCTGGTGTCGGTGGCGGCCGGGGGGACGGCGGCCGGGCACAGCGGGCCTTCGGCGATCGCGCAGGCCGCGGAGGGCTGGGACCATACCTTCATGTTCCTCATCGGCGAGAGCCTCGGCCGGTCACCCGGCCGGCGCAAGGAGATGACGGGTTCGGGCCACATGGTCGCCCCAACCCACGTCCGCAGCGGAAGGTTCGCTGTCGTGGGCACTGCTGGGCCGAGTGCCGCCGGGCAAAGAGAGCAAGCGGTCTGCGGAGGACGCCCGCAAATATAGGCGGCGGTTGCGCTCGCTTCCCGTCGGCCAAACATGCGGGTAGGATCACGTCCAGGTTTGATCCCGCGCGTTTGACGCGTCGGCGTCGCGGAACGATGGCGACGGCGCTGGCCTTTCCGGCATCGCCGGAGCAAGCACCGCGGTGTCCTCGCTCGCCACGCTGGCAAGGGTCGGCATCGGTGATCGCCGACGTCGTTTCTGGAGGATTGCATGGGCGAGCAGATGGACGGACGCCCCGTGGATCGCTTGCAGCGCTTCACAGATCGCGGCGAGCGCTTCGGGCGGCGGCGGTTCCTGGGGAAAGCAGGCGTCGCGACGCTGGCCGTCGGCACCGGGATCTTCCTGGCGGGCTGTGACTTCAACCAGGGTCCCAACCAGGGCAGCGGCACCGGCCAGAGCAGCACCTCAGGCCAGAACGCCACCCCCGGCCAGAACGCCACCCCCGGCCAGGGCGGCAGCACCGGCCAGGGCAGCTCGAGCAGCCAAAGCGGCGTGTCGGGCTAAGGCGGAATGGTGACGGAACTGCCGGAGCCGGCTGCCGCGTGCGATAGCCCGGTCTTCATGCTGTGCACGGGCCGGTCGGGGTCGACGCTGCTGCGGTTCTTGCTCGACGCCCACCCGGACCTGGCGTGCCCGCCGGAGACCCGGCTGCCGTGGCTGTGCACGCAACTAGCCTCGGCGTGGTCGGTGATCGAGGATGCCCCGATGCCGTCGAGCAGGGCAGGCCAGGCCCCGGTCCCCCAGTCGGTGATCCATGGGCTGCGGCAGAGCCTGACCCCGATGATTACGTCCTACCTGGCTCGCCACGGCAAGAAACGCTACTGCGACAAGAGCATCGGCGGCGCGCAGCACGCCAGGTTGCTGCGGCAGGTCTGGCCCGGCGCGAAGTTTATCTGCCTGTACCGGCACCCGATGGATGTGATCGGCTCGGGGATCGAGGCGTCGCCGTGGGGCCTGGGCAGCTACGGCTTCGAGAGCTACGTCGCTGCCTCGCCCGGCAATATCGTGGCGGCGCTGGCCCGATACTGGACCGACTACGCCGGGGCGATCCTGGCTGCCGAGGCGGAACTCGGCGTGGACTGCCTGCCGGTGCGCTACGAGGACCTGGTCACCGACCCGGAGGGGCAGGCCGAGCGGCTGTTCGAGTTCGCCGACGTGGCGCCGGTACCCGGGATCACCGAACGGTGCTTCACCGCCGAGCGCCAGCGGTTCGGGCCTGGCGACTACAAGATATGGAACACGACGGGGGTAACCTCCAGCTCGGTCGGCCGGGGCTGGCAGGTGCCTGCACGGCTCATCCCGGCCGAACTGCTGGCGGTGGTCAATGACGTGGCCGAGCAGCTCGGTTACGTCCAGATAGATGAGACCTGGGGCGTCGGAAGCCCGCCCGCCGACCTGCGGGTCCCCGTGGACACAAGCGACCCCGCGCCAGTCCCTGCCGGGCCAGTAACCGCCGCGTCGCCAGACTCGGGCGTAGCTACCCCGGTCACGGCGTCCGCCACCGTGCTAGCCAGCGGCAGCACCGGGCAGGCTGGCACCGTGCTCGCGGACCGTGTCCGGGCCGGCCTGCTCAATCTCGGCGAGGAATTCACCTGCTCCTGGAAGTCCTGTTCGGCCGAGTCCGTCCTGTTGTTCGCGACGGCGCCCGAGCCAGGCAGATCCGCCGCGTGGTGGCGCCTGGACCTGGGCGCCGGAACCGCCACCGCGGGCACCCGGGACCGCGCCGTGGACACCGACTGGAGTGTCACCGGCTCCGCCGACACGTGGCAGCGCGTGCTGAGCGGAGACCTCAACCTGAGCGTCGCGTTCCGCGGCGGCCAGCTGCGGTACGCCGACAAGGGTGACTATGGCGTCGGATCCGCCGGCGCCGACAACCGCGTCGCCATGATCGCCGAGCTGCTCGGCATTACCAGATGGCAGCCAGCCGACCCCGAGCGCGCTCCGTCCCGGCTGGCCAGCTAGTCCGTCCGTAGGGCGTCGTTTCGCTGGTTTCGCCTGGCGGCGGTGACGGATTCAGGCACTAGATTTTGATGGACCCTGCGGGCCGCTGCCGGGTGGATGAGAATGGCGGTGCGCATGTGGCCCGCCGACGTCGGTTCGGCTTGGCTCTGCGAGACCGCACTAGATTGACGCTGGAGTCCTGGGCTTCGGGTGTCCCGGTTGCGTCGCGAACGCGAGTATCAGTCTCTTTGTTCATTTCGGGCGCGCCGAACGAATCGGAGCGGGCTCACACTCTTCCGGGCTGCGTTGTCCTCGGCACGCAGATCATCCGATTCGGTGCGTCAGATTCGGGCGGCGAGCCGTGAGAGCTGCAGAGGAGAGAACCTTCAGCCCAGCCTGCCTCGGGTCAGGGAGGCTGTGTCTCGACACGGCGGACGCTCGGACTGGGTGGCCTTCGCGAGGGCCGGCAGCGCAGGCGGGCCGGGCTGGTCCAGTCGGCTACGCCGGGGTGGCGCCGGCTGCGGCGAACGGCAGGGCTTCGGCATAGTCACCGGTTCGCCGTCCAGACCAGGGTTCGACCGCCCCGGGGCCCGGCTCGGCTTGGACGTGCCGCGCTTCGAGCGGTTCCCCGCAGGCGGAGCAGACCATGACGGCGTCGGCGATCTGCCCGCAGGTTTCGTGCCTCACCTGCAGCGGCGGTCCCTGGGGGGCGGCGTAGCGGTCGCCCCACTGGCGCATCGCGGTGAGCACCGGCCAGAGATCGCGGCCCTTGGCGGTGAGCCGGTAGTCGTAGCGGGGCGGGTGCAGGGTGTAGGCGTCCTGGGACAGCACGCCCGTTTCGACCAGCCGGCCGAGACGCCGGTTCAAGATGTTACGGGAGATACCGAGGCGCTCGCGGAAGTCGTCGAAGCGGGTCACGCCCAGGAAGGCGTCGCGCACGATCAGCAGCGACCACCACTCTCCGACGACGTCCAGGCACTGGGCCACCGAGCAGTGCATGCCGGCGAAGCTCTTGCGTTCCATGCCCGCCAAGAATAGTCAGTTGCATTATAGAACGCAAACCGCTAGGTTGAGTTTCATGACGAGACTCACACCGGCTGCGGACGCCTCCAGGGCGGACCGCGCAGCCGCCGGCGGCTCCCGCCAGGTGCTGGTCATCGTCCCCGGCCAGCCTGCCCGTCCGCCGGCCGCGCCACATGGCAAGATGTTCCTACAATCGTGGGCGAGATGTAGCATGAACGTATGACTGGGAAGCGGCGGCTCTCGGCATCCGTAGACGCCGAGCTGGTGGCGGTGGCGCAGGAGGCTGTCACCGGAGGCCACGCCGAGAGCATAAGCGCCTGGGTCAATGACGCCCTCCGGCTGAAGGCCAATCACGACCGGCGGCTGCAGGCCCTGGATGAATTCCTGGCCGCCTACGAGGCCGAGCACGGGGAAATCACCGACGATGAGATGCGGGACGCCGCCCGGCGGGCACGCGAGCGAGCCATCGTAGTAAGAGGCAACCCGGAACAGCGCTCACCCGGGCCGGCGCAGCACGGCCGGGGAGCCGCCTGATGCTCGTGCTGGACGCGGGAGCATTCGTCGCCGTCGAACGCGGTAGCCGTGACGTCGTCGCACTGGTCAAGCGCGAACGTCTCGCCGGACGCCCGCCGGTCACCAGCGGCGGCGTGGTCGCCCAGGTCTGGCGCGGTGGCAGCGGACGGCAGGTGCCCATGGCCCGGCTCCTGGCCGGCACCGACGTCGCTCCCGTCGATGACAGGCTGGGACGGCGAGCCGGGTTGCTGCTTGCCCGCAGCGGCCAGTCCGATGCCATTGATGCCACTGTGGTGTGCCTCGCAGCCGACGGCGACGACATCCTCACCTCAGATCCCGGCGACCTGCGCGCACTTGCGGAAGCAGCCGAGATTCACGTAGAGCTCGTCCCGGTTTAACCTGCCGCGGCATCGTCCCGGAAAAGAACGACCTCAACACCATTCTGTTCCTGGTCACGCCGGGCATCGAGATCAGCAAGGCCGGGACGCTCATCACGACGCTGGTGGACTTCAAGGCATTCTTCGACGACAACGCCCCGCTCCGGGCGGTACTGCCGGGGTTCCGCGCATGCCATAAGGCGTGGATCTCTGGCTGCTCGTTCTGTGGGAGGCTAGTGAAGACAATCCTCGGATCAGGAGAGCTGATGGGATCTTCATGTTGCAGGCCGGCACGCGGAACGGTTCGTCCTGGATCCTGCCGCCGTTCTGTTGAGCTGACGCGGACCCGATGCCAGTATGACCAGCTCTGAGCCTGTCAGCGCGCAGCAGGCGGCTCAGCGTATCGCGACGGGGATGACGGCGAGCGAGGCGGCCGCCGAGTTGCTGAACCACCTGTGGTTCGATCCGGACTGGGAACACGCGGCCCCGGCTGCCGTGGCGATGCATCGCGAGCGTGACGTGGTCCTGAGGGAACTGATCTGCCGGGCCGGCCACTGCGGGCGGATCCCTGACGATCTGGCCGGGATCGATGGCTGCTGGGAACTGCGGCGGTTCCTGGCACGCGTAGCCGAGGAGTCAGGAGCCGCCGACTGGGCCGAAGAATCCGCACAGGTCATTAGCCGCGCTCGCCTTGACCTGGCCATGGCGGGATTCTGGGACTGGCTGCAGGCGGTACCGGGCTGGCCCGACTCGGATAGCCAGATCCGGCAGGTCGTGCTGGGGTGGCTAGCCGACGACGCCAACCGGCAGCAGATCCAGCGGCACCTGACAGCACATCCCCTGGTGCCGCCAGCGCCCCCCGGACAGCCCGACGCCGCCAGCCGGTACAGCGCCGTGCAGTTCGCCCGGCTGCTGGCCCGGCTGCGCCCAGCACCCGATGAGCTGCGGCAGGCCCGCGAGGTAACGCTGGACTTGCTGATCAGCGCCGATAGCCCTGGTGCTGCTGCCGCGCTGGCAGAGTTGCTGGCCGGCTTGGGCCCCGTACCGGATGAGCTCGCGCAGGCGCGCGCCAGGGTGCTGATGCTGCTGGACCGCCCGGACAGCCAGGGCCGGACCGAGGAGCTGGCCAGGGCGCTGACCAGACTGGCCCCGGAGCCTGGCGACCTTGGGCGGGCCCGGGCTAGGGTGCTGGATGAACTGGCCCAGCAAACTCTCCCGGAGGCGGTGGCGCTGGCACGGCTGCTGGCAGAGCTGGACCCGGGGGCGAGCGCGCTCAGCCAGGACCGGGCCGCGGTTCTGGCCCTGCTGGCCTGTGCCACCGGCTCCGGAGTGATCGCGTGGTTGGCCCACGTGCTGGCCGGGCTGGACCCCGGACCGCGCCAGCTCGGCCGCGCCCGGGGCAGGATCCTGGATCTGCTGCAAGACCGTGCCGTGATCCCGGATCAGGCGGCAGAACTGGCGCGGGTGCTGGCCGGCCTGGACCCGAAGCCGGGCCAGCTCGCGCGAGCCCGCGCCAGGATCTTGGACCTCCTGGACAGCGCCGCGGCCGACCGCGACCACGGCGGCCTGGCGTATCCGCTGGCGCAAGTGCTGCCAGCTCTGGATCTGGATCCGGGGGAACTCAGGCGGGCCCGCACCACGGTGCTGGAAGTGCTCCAGGGCGACACTACCGCGGGATACTGGTCATGGGGACTGGTGCACGCGCTAACCGGGCTCGACCCGGATACCGGCGACATCGCGTGCTGGAGATCCTGGCACCACCGTCCGACGCCGGAACTCCTGGCCGCCATACGGCGGAACTCCGACCTCCCCGCATGGCTGCAGGCGCTGCCCACGCTGGTCGGCATCCCGTTCGACGCGAGCTTCGGATACCCCAGGTAGACCTATCGCAGGCTCTGCTCGAAGTCTGCCGGTCGCGGCCAGCCCGGTCGTGAAATATCAGTAATTTTGCCGGGGGCGAAGATGGGCCGAAGCGCCACTGCTCGTTAGGGAAAAAAAGGAATTCAGGGTACCTGGGGACGCCGGGGTGCGGTGCTCCCGCGGCCGCGGGGAGTCGGCCGCCTCGTGCGGCGGCCGCGCGCATGCGGTCAGATCTGCCGGTCGCGTCCTTGCCAGTACGGGGCGCGCAGCGTGCGTTTGAGTACCTTCCCGGCGGGATTGCGCGGCAGCGCGTCGACGATCTCGACGGTGCGCGGGCACTTGTAGTGGGCAATCCGCTCCCGGGTGAATTCGATGATCTCCTGCCCGGCCGCCTGCTTGCCGGGCAGGAACGCGACTACAGCCTTGACGGCCTCGCCCCAGTGGTCATCGGGGACGCCGATCACCGCGACCTCGGCGATTGCCGGGTGCTCGGCTATGGCCTGCTCGACTTCGGGTGAGTAGACGTTTTCCCCGCCGGTGATGATCATGTCCTTGACCCGGTCGGAGACGAAGAGGAACCCGCCGTCGTCCACGTGCCCGATGTCGCCGCTGCGCAGCCAGCCCTCCTCGGTGATGGCCTGGGCGGTGTCCTTGGGATTGTTCAGGTAGCCCATCATCCGCTGCGGCGACCGGAACCAGAACTCCCCTGGCTGACCCGCGGCGACATCCTGGCCGGTGGCCGGGTCCACGACCCGCACATCGCCGCCGGCGATCACGGTGCCCGCCGAGGTGAGCCTGTCCGGCCGCGCGGCGTCGCGGTGCGCTTGCGCAGACAGCGCGCTGATCACCCCGGCCAGCTCGGTCTGGCCGTACACCTGGACGAAATTCAGCTCGGGCCACGCCGCGAGCGCCCGGCGCAGCATCGGGAGCGGCATCGGCGCGGCCCCGTAGAGCAGGTACTTCAGCCCGCCGAGCGCCGCGATCCCCTGCTCCCCCGCACCGAGCAGCCCGGCTATCACCGCGGGCACGAAGAATGCGTGGGTGGCCCCCGCGGCGAGCGCCGCAAGCAGCGATGCCGGGTCCGGCTCGCGGGTGAACGTGCTCGGCGCCCCGGCGTAGATGCCGAACAGCGCGTAGCTCGTCCCGCCGACATGGAAAAGCGGCATCGCGACCAGGTTGCGGTCACCGGGCTCAAGCGGCGCGAGCGGCGCCGAGTTCCGGGTGTGCTCGACCATGTTGCGGTGCGACAGCATCACGCCCCTGGGCCGCCCGGTCGTGCCCGAGCTGTACATCACCAGCCACAGATCGTCCTGGCTCACCTCGCGGCCGCGTCCGGCGGGGCGAGGCGACCGGGCGGCGGCCAGGAACGCCTCGTAGCCGTCATCGGGGCCGTCCCCGGAACCCACCGTGATCACCTCGGTGACCAGGGGAAGCCCGTCCCTGATGGCCTGCACCGCGGGCAGCAGATCGGCCCCGGCGAACAGCACGCTGGCATCGCAGTCGTTGATCACGTAATCCAGTTCGCCGGCCGCCAGCCGCCAGTTGATCACGGCGCAGGCGGCGCCGAGCAGCCCGGCGCCGAGCGACACCTCCAGGCACGCCGGGTTGTTCTTGTCGAGGAACGCCACCCGGTCACCGCGACCGAGGCCAAGCGCGGCCAGGCCGCCGGCCGCCCGGAGGATCCGGTCGTGCCACTGCGCCCACGTCCACCGCACGTCGCGGTAGGTCAGTGCCTCGGCATCCGGCCGCACCGCGGCCCAGTGCTCCACGGCGTCGGTCATGAACTCCAGCCTTGGCGGCGCCATCGTCATGACTCCTCCCTACCTCTCCTCGCCGCTCCCTTGCGGCCGGCCCTGCTATAGGGGCGTGTCACCTGTTATCGTTGCCGGTCCTGCGCCGGCTGGCAATGACCGCGGCAATGACCGCGGCCACGGCCGCCGTCCGAGGGCCGCGGAGGCTCCGCGTACCGGACGCGCCTGGCGAAAAAACAATCACCTATGCTTGCTTTGCCGGGGCGGCGACTTTCTGCGGCGCCGCTGCTTCGCGGGAGGGCGGGTGACCAGGTGACGGACCACGTTCCCGGGCCGCGGGCGCCCGTCCGCATCGGCAACGCCTCGGGCTTTTACGGCGACAGGTTCGCCGCGATGCGCGAGATGCTGCAGGGCGGCGACCTCGACGTGCTCACCGGCGACTACCTGGCCGAGCTGACCATGCTGATCCTGGGCCGTGACCGGCTGCGCGATCCCGGCCTCGGCTATGCCAGGACGTTCCTCCGCCAGCTCGAGGACTGCCTCGGCCTGGCCCTCGACAGCGGCGTCGCCATCGTCAGCAATGCCGGAGGGCTGAACCCGGCGGGCCTGGCCACGGCGGTGCGCGAGCTCGCCGGGCGGCTCGGCCTTAACCCGAAGGTCGGCTACGTGGCGGGCGACGACCTGCTGCCGCGGGCCGCCGAACTTGGCCTGGCCACGCCCGGCAGCGTACCCGGCGGGGGCCAGCTGGTCGCAGCGAATGCCTACCTCGGCGGCTGGGGGATCGCCGAGTGCCTGCGGGCCGGAGCGGACGTCGTGGTCACCGGCCGGGTCACCGACGCGTCGCTGACGGTCGGGCCGGCCGTCGCGCATTTCGGCTGGGCCTGCGACGACTTCGACGCGCTGGCCGGCGCCACGGCGGCCGGGCACGTGCTCGAGTGCGGCGCGCAGGCCACAGGCGGCAACTACTCGTTCTTCACCGAGATCGCCGACCTGCGCCACCCCGGCTTCCCGATCGCGGAGATCTACCCGGACGGGTCCAGCGTGATCACCAAGCACCCGGGCACCGGCGGCGCCGTCACGGTGGGCACTGTGACGGCACAGCTGCTGTATGAGGTCGCCGGCCCGCGATACGCTGGGCCGGACGTCACCCTCCGCCTGGATTCCGTCCGGCTGATCCAGGACGGACCTGACCGGGTGCGGATCGCCGACGTGGCAGGCGAGCCGCCGCCGCCGACCCTGAAGGTGTCGCTGAACGGGATCGGCGGATACCGCAACCAGGTGGAGTTCGTGCTCACCGGGCTGGACATCGAGGCAAAGGCCCGGCTGGTCCAGGAGCAGCTGGCGGGCGCGCTGCCGCCCAGCGCGCGATGGACATTGGCCCGCACCGACCATGCCGACGGCGCGACCGAGGAGCAGGCCAGCGCGACGCTGCGCTGCGTGGTCCGCGGCAGCGACCCCAAGGCCATCGGCCGGGCGTTCTCCGCGGCCGCGGTCGAGCTGGCGCTGGCCAGCTATCCCGGCTTCCACGCCACCGCACCGCCGGGTGACGCGCAGCCATACGGCGTGTTCACCGCGGCCTACGTGGACCGTGCCCAGGTCCGGCACACGGCGGTGCTGCCCGACGGCCAGTGCGTTCCGGTGGCCGATCCCCGCACCAGGCGGCTGGAGCCCGCTGAGCCGGCGGCGACCCCGGCGTGGCGGCACGACGGCCCGACCCGCTCCGCTTCCCTCGGCATGGTGGCCGGCGCACGCAGCGGCGACAAGGGAGGCGACGCGAATGTCGGCGTCTGGGCCCGCCACGAGGCTGCCTGGCCGTGGCTGGCCGCCGAGCTGACCGCGGACCGGCTGCGCGAGCTGCTGCCGGAGACGGCCGGCCTGCCGGTGCACCGCTACCTGCTGCCGAATCTGCGCGCGGTCAATTTCGTGATCGGGGGCCTGCTTGGCGAGGGTGTCGCCGCGGCAGCGCGGTTCGATCCGCAGGCGAAGGGACTGGGTGAATGGCTCCGTGCCCGCTACCTCGAGGTTCCAGAGGAGCTGCTGTGAAGGCAAAGGGATGGCTGGGGCCGGGCTACAACACACCCGTCCGCCGTCGCCTGAGGCGGCCGCGATGACCGCGCTGCGCTCTGCGCTGGACGAAGGCTCGGCCGCCTATCAGGCGAACCGGGACGCCATGCTGGTCAAGCTCGCCGAGATCACCGCCGAGCAGGCCAAGGCGCTTGCGGGCGGCGGGCCGAAGTACACCGACCGGCACCGCGCTCGCGGCAAGCTGCTGGCGCGCGAGCGGATCGAGCTGCTGCTGGACCCCGGCTCCCCGTTCCTTGAGCTGTCGCCGCTGGCTGCCTGGGGGACGGACTTCGCTGTCGGCGGCAGCGTGGTCACCGGGATCGGCGTCGTCGAGGGCACCGAGTGCATGGTCTCGGCCAGTGACCCGACGGTGCGCGGTGGCACGAGCAACCCGTGGTCGGTGCGCAAGACGTTCCGCGCGCACGACATCGCGGCGGCGAACCGGCTCCCGTTCGTCTCGCTGATCGAGTCGGGCGGCGCGGACCTGCCGACGCAGAAGGAGATCTTCATTCCCGGCGGCCGCACGTTCAGGGACCTGACCCGGCTGTCCGCGGCCGGCATCCCGACGGTGACGCTGGTGTTCGGGAACTCCACCGCGGGCGGCGCGTACGTGCCCGGCATGTCCGACCACGTGGTGATGATCTCCGGCCGGTCCAAGGTGTTCCTCGGCGGTCCGCCGCTGGTGAAGATGGCCACCGGCGAGGAGTCCGATGACGAGTCGCTGGGCGGCGCGCAGATGCACGCCCGGATGTCCGGGCTGGCGGACTACCTGGCCGCGGACGAGCCGGACGCGATCCGGACTTGCCGCCGCATCGTGGCCCGGCTGAACTGGCGCAAGCAGGGCCCGCTTCCCTCGGCCCTTCCCGCGCCGCCGCTGTACGCCGAAGAGGAGCTGCTCGGCATCGTGCCGCCGGACCTGCGGATCCCGTTCGACCCCCGCGAGGTGATCGCACGGGTGGTCGACGGCTCGGACTTCGATGAGTTCAAGCCGGCTTACGGCAGCAGCCTCGTAACCGGCTGGGCGCGGGTGCACGGGTATCCGGTCGGCATCCTGGCCAACGCACAGGGTGTGTTGTTCAGTACCGAGTCGCAGAAGGCGGCGCAGTTCATCCAGCTCGCCAACCAGGTGGACACGCCGCTTATCTTCCTGCACAACACCACCGGGTACATGGTGGGCGCGCACTACGAGCAGGCGGGGATCATCAAGCACGGCGCGATGATGATCAACGCGGTGTCCAACTCCGCGGTGCCGCATATCTCGATCCTGATGGGCGCCTCGTACGGGGCCGGCCATTACGGCATGTGCGGGCGGGCGCATGACCCCAGGTTCCTGTTCTCCTGGCCGAGCGCCAAGTCCGCGGTGATGGGACCGGCGCAGCTGGCCGGGGTGCTGTCGATCGTGTCCCGTGCCGCCGCCGCGGCGGCCGGGCGGCCGTTCGACGAGGATGCGGATGCGGCGATGAAGGCCGCGGTGAAGAGCCAGATCGAGGCGGAATCGCTGCCGATGTTCCTGTCCGGCCGGATCTACGACGACGGCATCATCGACCCGCGCGATACCCGGACTGTGCTGGGCCTGTGCCTGTCGGTGATTCACGGCGCGCCGGTGCAGGGGACGCGCACCGGCTACGGCGTGTTCCGGATGTGATGCGCGTGCTGACGAGCGTGCTGGTGGCCAACCGCGGCGAGATCGCCCGCCGGGTTTTCCGCTCCTGCCGGTCGCTCGGCCTGTCCACCGTCGCGGTGTACTCCGACCCGGACGCGGGCTCACCGCACGTGACCGAGGCGGACGCGGCGGTCCGGCTGCCGGGTTCCGCGGCCGTCGACACCTACCTGCGGGCGGATCTGATCGTCGCGGCGGCCCGGCGCGCCGGGGCGGACGCGGTCCATCCGGGCTACGGGTTCCTGTCCGAGAACGCCGGGTTCGCCCGCGGGGTGCAGGCGGCCGGGCTGACCTGGATCGGGCCGTCACCGGACGCGATCGCGGCGATGGGGAGCAAGATCTCCGCCAAGCGGCTGATGGCCGCTGCCGGGGTCCCGGTGCTGGCCGCGCTTGACCCGGCCGCGGTGCGCGAGGCGGACCTGCCGGTGCTGATCAAGGCGTCGGCGGGCGGCGGCGGCCGTGGCATGCGGATCGTGCGGGCGCTGGCCGACCTGCCGGGCGCGCTGGCGGCTGCCGCGTCGGAGGCGGCCTCGGCGTTCGGCGATCCGGCGGTGTTCTGCGAGCCGTACGTGGAACGCGGCCATCACGTCGAGGTGCAGGTGCTTGCCGACAGCGCCGGCACGGTATGGACCGTGGGCGAGCGGGAGTGCTCGATCCAGCGGCGGCACCAGAAGATCATCGAGGAAGCGCCGTCACCGCTGGTGGAGCGAACACCGGGGATGCGCGAGCGGCTGCTGCAGGCGGCAGCTCTGGCTACGTCGGCGATCGGCTACCTGAACGCGGGGACCGTCGAGTTCCTTGCCACCGAGACCGGCCAGTTCTGGTTCCTCGAGATGAACACCAGGCTCCAGGTCGAGCACCCGGTTACCGAGTGCACGACCGGGCTGGACCTGGTCGCGCTGCAGTTGCAGATCGCGGCCGGGCGGACACTGCCCGCCGCGCCGCCGCCATGCCACGGCCACGCGATCGAGGCCCGGCTGTACGCGGAGGACCCGGCCGCGGACTGGCAGCCGCAAAGCGGCACCCTGCGCTTGTTCGAACTGGCCGGCGAGCCGGCGGAGTTCCGTACCGGTCCCGTCTCGTCGGCGCTCTGGCCGACGCTCCAGCCGGCGATACGGCTGGACTCGGGCGTGGTCGCGGGAAGCCGGGTGAGCGTCTTCTACGACCCGATGCTGGCCAAGGTCATCGCCTGGGCGGCCGGCCGGGAGCAGGCGGCGGCGGTGCTGGCAAGGACGCTGGCCACCGCGCGGATTCACGGTCTGACCACCAACCGGGACCTGCTTGTCCGGGTGCTCCGGCACCCGGCGTTCCTGGCCGGGCAGACCGACACGGCGTTCCTCGACACGCACGGCCTGGACGTGCTGGCGGCACCGCTCGCGGACGGGGCGGCGGCGGAATTGTCGGTCCTGGCCGCCGCGCTGGCCACCGCCGCGGCCCGGCAGGCAGGGGCCCGGGTGCTCGGCGGGCTGCCGCTTGGCTGGCGGAACCTGCCGTCTGCGCTGCAGCGCGCCCGGTACGCCGGGCACGAGGTCGGTTACCGGATCGATCGCGGCGGGCTGGTCGTCGAGGGCCGCGACGACGTCAGGCTCATTTCGCTGCGCCCGGACCGGGTGGAGCTGGAGATAGCCGGTGTACGCAGGGCCTTCGAGGTCGCCGACTACGGCGGCCTGGTATGCGTGGACTCCGCGCTCGGCCCGGTGACGCTGATTCCCGAGGGACGGTTTGCCGATGTCGCGATGCACGTCACGGCCGGATCGGTGCTCGCGCCGATGCCCGGCACCGTGGTCCGGCTCGCCGTGGCGGCGGGCGAGAAGGTCACGGCCGGCCAGCCGCTGCTGTGGCTGGAGGCGATGAAGATGGAGCACCTGATCGCGGCGCCAGCCGCGGGCGTCGTCGCCGAGCTGCCGACCGCGGCAGGCCAGCAGGTCGAGGTGGGCAGCGTGCTCGCCGTCGTCAAGCCGGACCCCGAGGAGGAGCCGCAGTGAACTTCACCGAAACTGCCGAGCAGCAGGCGCTGCGGGCGGCGGTTGCCGGACTTGGCGGAAAGTATGGCCGTTCCTACTTCATGAAGCAGGCGCGCACGGACGGACGGCTGATCGAGTTGTGGCAGGAAGCGGGCAAGCTCGGCTTCCTCGGGGTCAGCTTGCCCGCCGAGTACGGCGGCGGCGGCGCCGGGCTCTACGAGCTCTCGCTGGTGCTGGAGGAACTAGCCGCGGCCGGCTGCGGCCTGCTGATGATGGTGGTCTCCCCGGCGATCTGCGGGACGATCATCGCCAGGTTCGGTACCGAGTCACAGAAGCAGCATTGGCTGCCGAGGCTCGCCAGCGGCTCGTCGATCATGGCGTTCGGCATTACCGAACCCGATGCCGGTTCCAACTCGCACAAGCTGACCACCGTGGCCGCCCGCGACGGCGACGCCTGGGTGCTCAACGGCCGGAAGATCTACATCTCCGGGGTAGACGAGGCCGGGGCCGTGCTCATCGTCGGCCGTACCGCCGACGCCAGGACGGGGAAGCTGCGACCGGCCCTGTTCGTGGTGCCGACAGACACGCCGGGGTTCGTCTGCCGGCCGCTTGAGATGGACATCATCGCGCCGGAGAAGCAGTACCTGCTGTTCCTCGATGACGTACGGCTGAGTGCCGATGCGCTGGTCGGCGACGAATCGGCCGCGCTGTTGCAGCTGTTCGCGGGGCTCAATCCGGAGCGGATCATGGCCGCGGCGCTGGCCGCCGGCTCCGGGCGATACGCGCTGGAAAGGGCGGTCGGCTATGCCCGCGAACGCGTCGTCTGGGACGTGCCGATCGGCGCGCATCAGGGCGTCGCGCACCCGCTGGCCCAGGTGAAGATCGAGCTGGAGCTGGCCAGGCTGATGATGCAGAAGGCGGCCACGCTGTATGACGCTGGCGACGACGCGGCCGCCGGGGAGGCGGCGAACATGGCGAAGTACGCCGCCGCAGAGGCCAGCATCCGGGCCGTCGATCAGGCCATACAGACGCTGGGCGGCAGCAGCATGACGGCCGAGTTCGGCCTGGCCTCGATGCTCGCCAACGTCCGGGCCACCCGCATCGCGCCGGTCAGCCGCGAGATGATCCTGAACTTCGTCGCGCAGCACTCGCTTGGCCTGCCGAAGTCTTACTGAACGCGGTCCGCGGCCCCGGGCCGCACCGATCTGCAGGGAGAGATGAATGTCCGATCGGCTTATCCAGTACTCGGTGGACCGGGGAGTCGCCAGGATCGCGCTCGACTCGCCGCGCAACAGGAACGCGCTGTCGGCCGCCTTGGTCCAGGAACTCACCGATGCGCTGGCCAGGGCCGG
>JBOHCG010000113.1:0-16055 GCA_050698735.1 Streptosporangiaceae bacterium
CCCGCCGTGCCCACCTTTGAAGAACGGCCTGCTCGTTGCCATGAAGTGTCAATTCGGCCTTTGGCCGCCCTGTCCTCGCCATGTAGATAACTATAGGAACACGTTCGACTACATTCAGTTATGACACACGATAACGCAGTGTGACCTAACTCACTTATCCAGCTGTCTAAAGACGCAGGGCACTAGCGTGTGGCATAGTAGCGATGGCCCTAGCCCTGCTGTACTTCGTGGGAGCTGAGATCATGACGCCAAAGGTTGTTGTCATGGCGGCGACGCCTGAGCCTCCCTTCGGCTTCTCAGTCCTAAGCTAACCTCTTGAGGGCCTGATCCCGATCGTCTTCGGCGGCGGCGCGGGCTGCCTCGGCCTGGTCGGCACGGGCCTGCGCAGCGACCAACTGGGCGGCCATCTCCTCGGCTGCGGTATCGGCCTCAGTGCGTCATTGGTCAGCTTCGGCGGCGCGCTGCTCGGCGGCGGCGCGCGGGCTTCGGCGGCGCGGACGGCTTTCACCTCCGCTTCGGCGGCGGTCGGGTCAGTCACCGTCTCGACGGCCTCGCGAAGGCGGTCGGCGATGCCGGACACCCTGACGCGGGACGCGCCTAGCCCTGCGCCCGGCGCGTACGCTTGCGACAAGCTGTCAGAGTGTGAACGTGGCTTCGATCGCGAGCCGACGCACTGGACCGGCCGGACTGATAGGGGATTTGGTCAAACCCTCTATATGTCCCCTTTTCCTCCGCTGAGCCCGAATCTTCCGTGATCATTCCGGGATTGGGCACCTCACGCTGCGCTTGAACACCACAGTGCGCATAGGAACTACTGGTCACGTGCTCAGCCGTCGGTGCTCAGCCGTCAGCGCTCAGCCGTCAGCGCTCAGCCGTCTGTACGGTGGCGGCGGCGGGCGCGGCGGACGATGGCGGCGGTGCCGATGACGGCGACCGTGGCGCTGGCGGCGGTGATGGTCGCCTCCTTGCGGGCGATCCTGCGGCCGGCCACCGCATGCCTGCCCTGGCGCTGGTCGAGCAGGACGCGCAGCGCCGTCGCGTTGTCGTACTGGGGCCGCCAGCCCGCCTCGCGCAGCGCGGCCGGGTCCACCACCCACGGGTAGACCACGTAGCGCAGGTCCATCGCGGGCGCGGGCGTCACGCCGAGCCGGTGCAGTCGCTGCGCGGTGCCGAAGGTCAGCCTTGCGGGCAGCTCGATGCTCTTCAGCCCGCTGATCCGCTCCACCTCGTCCTGCTCGAGCCAGCCGTCGCAGCCCACCGCGAACTCGCCGTCGATCGCGCCGCCGACGGCGAACTCCACCGCGGAGGTGAGGTCATCGACGTGACAGAACTGCCAGCGAGGCGCGCAGTCCCTCACCGCCAGCAGGCGCGGCGCCTCGAAGTGCCTGGTCACGATCGTGTCCACGGGCGAAAGGGCATCGCCGACCAGGGACGCGGGGCGCACCACGGTCACCGCCATGCCCGGGTTGGTCCGCGGCGAGCGGCGGGCCAGTTGCTCGACCTCAAGCAGGTCCCCGGCCACGCTGCTGTCCGCGTCCGCGGCCAGCGGGGCGTCCTCCGGCAGCGGGACCGGGTTGTCCGGGCGGGCGCCGTACACCATCGCGCTGGTGACAAGCACCACCCGCCCGACCTGGCCGGCCGCCGCGGCGGTCAGCACCGTCTGCGCGCCCCGGACGTTGAACGCCCGCCGTCGCCTGGCGTCCGAGTCCGGGGCCAGGTCGAAGTCCGCGTGCACGACCACGTCCACGCCCGTCAGCCGGCCGGCCAGCGCCGGATCGCGCACGTCGGCCACCCGCCACGTCACGCCCGCGATGTCGCCGCGGTGGGCGTCGATCGCGATGACTTTCTTGACCTGCTGCGAGGAGGCGAGCCTGACGGTGAGGGCGCGCCCGATCCCGCCCGCCGCCCCGGTGACGGCCACCACGGGCATAGGCTGATGAGATGCGTCGCTGCGCTCGCGGCGAACCGGCCGCCGGGCGTTTGTCACAGTGTGCTTCTCCCGAGATAACGTGACGGACATGACCCTTCCATCCTGCCTCAGAGCCAACGATGGCTGACCGCCCGTTCGGCTTCGGCCCGCCGGACAAGCCAGAAGATCAGGGCGGCCAGGGCTCGGGCGCAAGCGGTTCGGGATCCGGCGGGTCCGGTTCCGGATCTGGCGGGTCCGGTTCCGGATCTGGCGGGCCGTTCGGGTTCGGCGGCTCCATTCCCGGGCCTGGCGGCAGTCCACCCCCCGGCGGCGGGCCGTTCGGGCCGATGGGCGATCCGCAGCAGTTCGCGGAAGCGCTGCGCCAGTTCGCCGACCTGCTGTCCTACCGCGGCGGCCCGGTCAACTGGGACCTGGCCAAGAACGTGGCCAGGCACGCGATCGTCGCAGCGGGCGATCCGAGCGTGCTCGACGCGCAGCGCAGCCAGATCACCGAGGCGGTCCGGCTGGCCGACCTGTGGCTGAACGAGGTCACCACATTCCCCTCCGGCGTCCGCAAGATCGAGGCCTGGAGCCGGTCGGAGTGGCTGGAGGCGACCTTCCCTGTCTGGGCCAAGCTGTGCGACCCGATCGCGGCCAAGGGCGTCGAGGCGATGAGCGGCATGCTGACCACGGACCCCGCCCAGCTGGGGGGGGAGGTTCCCGAGGAGCTCAAGCAGGCGTTCGGGGCCTTCGGCGGCGGGAGCGGCCTGGAGGGGCTTGCCGCCATGATGCGTCAGATCGGCGGGGCCATGATCGGCAGCCAGACCGGCACGGCGGTCGGCGAACTCGCCCGCGAGGTGGTCGGGTCCGCCGACATCGGCCTCCCGCTCGGGCCCGCGGGCACGGCGGCGCTGCTGCCCGCGGGAGTGGCGGAGTTCGGCCAGGGCCTCTCGGTCGACCCGGGCGAGGTCCGGCTCTTCCTCGCGCTACGGGAAGCAGCGCACCAGCGGCTGTTCGCCCACGTCCCGTGGCTGCCCGCGCACCTGCTCGGCGCGGTCGAGCAGTACGCGAGCGGCATCACGATGGACATGTCGCGGCTGCAGCAGGCGATGCCAGAGATCGACATCACCAACCCGGAGGCGCTGCGCGACGCGCTGGCGGGCGAGGGCCTGTTCCGGCCCGAGGACACGCCCGCGCAAAAGGCCGCGCTGAGCCGGCTGGAGACCGCGCTCGCGCTGGTGGAGGGCTGGGTGGCGACGGTGGTCGCCGCCGTGGCGCGGGAACGCCTTACGCACGCCGACGCGCTTGCGGAGGCGATCAGGCGGCGCCGCGCGACCGGCGGTCCCGCCGAACGCACGTTCGCGACGCTGGTCGGGCTCGAGCTGCGGCCGCGCCGGCTGCGCGAGGCGGCGGCCATCTGGCAGGGCCTCACCGACGCCAGGGGAATCGACGGCAGGGACGCCCTGTGGGCGCATCCCGACCTGCTGCCCGTCGCCGACGACCTGGCAAACCCCGACAAATTCGTGCACGGCGAGCCCGAACTCGACATCTCCGATCTCGAGGACGACGGCGACTCCTGAGGCCCAGGCTCCTGAAGCTCAGGCTCCGGAAGCCCCAGGCTCCGGAAGCCCCAGGCTCCGGAGGCCGCAGCCCGCGGAGACTGATCTCGCCGCCGGGCTCGAATAAGCGGATTTATTACCGAATTTCCCGGACCGACGACGCCATGGTTAGAAAAATCTGCCGCCAAATGAGAATTTGGCCCGCGCGCGACGCCATACTTACGTGACCATGTAATGGCCCGGCAGGATGGGGAGCACGCCGTCTTGCTGCTTATCGGATGTCCCAGCGAATGAGGTATGCGCTGCCTGTCCGGGCCGCATGAGGGAAGCCGGGGAGGGCAGGAGCACGGCATGGACGAGCCAGTGCAGACAGACGTCGTCGTGATCGGCATGGGACCGGGCGGTGAGCACGTGGCCGGCGCGCTGGCCGACGCGGGCCTGGACGTGACCGGCGTGGAAGATCGCCTCGTCGGCGGCGAATGCCCGTACTACGGATGCGTGCCCTCCAAGATGATGGTCCGGGCCGCCAACCTGATCGCGGAGACCAGGCGGGTGCGCGGCATCGCGGGGACGTCCACCGTCACCCCGGATTGGTCACAGGTCGCGCTGCGGATCCGCGAAGAAGCAACCGACTACTGGAATGACAAGGTGGCCGCCGACCGGTTCACCGGCAAGGGCGGGCACCTCGTGCGCGGCTCCGGCCAGATCACCGCGCCGGGCGAGGTCGCCGTGGACGGCGACCGGGTCTTCAGGGCACGCAGGGGCATCGTGATCGCGGCCGGCACCGAGCCGGCCGTCCCGCCCATCAAGGGCCTGCGCGACGCTCCCTACTGGACCAACAGGGACATCGTCCGGGCCGAGGAGGTGCCGCGGTCGCTGATCGTGCTCGGCGGCGGTGCCATCGGCGCCGAATTCGCCCAGGTCTTCGCCCGGTTCGGCACCGAGGTCACGGTGGTCGAGGCGCAGCCCAGGCTGCTGCCGCTAGAGGAGCCAGAGGCGGGCGAGTTGATCGGGCGGGTCTTCACCGCCGAGGGCATCACGGTGCGGGTGAACGCCGCGGCCGAGCGGATCGGTCACGGCGGCACCGGGTTCACCGTCCACCTGGGCGGACAGGCCCTTACCGCGGAGCGGCTGCTGGTCGCGACCGGCCGCCGGGCCGACCTGGCCGCGCTCGGCGTGGCCGCGATCGGCCTGGATCCCGCGGCCCGCGCCATCCTGACCGACGGGTGGCTGCGCGCGGCCGACGCCGTGTGGGCGGTCGGCGACGTGACCGGCCACGGCGCGTTCACGCACATGTCCGTGTACCAGGCGGACATCGTGGTCCGCGACATCCTGGGCGCGGGCGGCGAACCCGCCGACTACCGCGCGGTGCCGAGGGTGACGTTCACCGATCCGGAGGTCGGGTCCGTCGGCCTGACCGAGGAGCAGGCCAGGGCGGCCGGCCTTCGGGTGCGTACCGCCGCGACCCAGGTGCCGGACTCGGCCCGGGGCTGGATCCACAAGGCGGGCAACGACGGCCTCATCAAGCTGGTCGCGGACGCCGACCGGTCGGTGCTCGTCGGTGCCACCTCGGCAGGCCCGTGCGGAGGCGAGGTGCTCGGCGCCCTTCAGGTCGCGGTCCGCGCCGAGGTGCCGGTCGCCACCCTGCTGAACATGCCCTACGCCTACCCGACGTTCAACCTCGCCATCAAAGACGCGCTGCACAACCTGGACCTCTCATGACAAACCGGCCGGCCGTGGTGGCCTTCGACGTGATCGAGACGCTGATGTCGCTGGAGCCGCTGCGGGCGCGGCTTGTTGACATCGGCCAGCCGCCGCACCTGCTCGATGCCTGGTATACCCGCACGCTGCGAGACGGCATGGCGCTGTCCGCCACCGGGGACTACGTGCCGTTCACCGATGTCGCCGAGGCCTCGCTGCGCGGCCTGGTCGGCCGCTCGATCGGGGACGACCAGGTCGGCCACGTGATGGCCGGGTTCCCCGAGCTTCCCGCCTACCCCGACGCGGTGCCCGCGGCCACCGCGCTGATGGAGGCCGGACTGCGCGTCGCCTGCCTGACCAACGCGCCCGCGTTCCTGACCTCGTCGTTCGTCAACCGCACCGGGCTCGGTTCGCTCGTGGACCGGGTCATCTCGGTCGGCGAGGTCTACCGGTGGAAGCCCGCTGGCATGGTCTACCTGTACGCGGCCGAGGTGCTGAACACCCCGCCAGAACGCCTGGCGCTCGTCGCCTCCCACGACTGGGACTGCCACGGCGCCAAGCGGGCCGGGCTGACCACCGGCTGGGTGAGCCGCGGGTCGGCCGGCTTCGGCGCGCCGTTCGCCCCGCCCGACGTGGCGGGCAAGGACCTGATCGAGGTCGTCGACAAGCTGCTCGCCCTCGAGCCGTGAGGCTGGAGCCGTGACGCAGGAGCCGTAACGCTGGCGAGGCCCGCGGTCGGCCGCGGGCCTCGGCCTTCGGCGCGCGCTCAGCCGGTCGGCGAGGGCGTCGGGGTTCCCGGCTGCGGTGACCCGGCCGGCGGGGGCGTCGGTGTCGGACCCACGAAGAGCATGACCTGCCCCGGCGCCCAGGGATTGGCGTCGTAGACGTACCAGGTACCGGGAACGTGGTGCACGTTCACGCCACCGTAGCCCTGCTTGTCAAAGTTGTAGACGCCCACCGTGACGTGCCGCGGCCGCAGCAGCGCCAGCACCTGCGTCACCGTGTCACCGACGAACTTCAGGCCGTGCATGACCTCGCCGGGAGCGGTCGCCGAGGCGGTGGACTCGTACTGCTCGCCGGGCCTGGCCGCGCGCCCGAAGACGATCTCGGCCTGCCCGTGGAAGTCGGCGGGGATCCGCACCCCGACCGGGCATTCGGCGCCCCCGCCGCCGGTGTAGCACCTGCCCTTGGCGGTGATCGTCTGGATCTGGCTGCTTCCGGCCGACTGGCCGATGTAGACGACGGTGCCCACGATCGAGGGGGACGCCGGGACCAGGTTGAAGGTGATGTCCAGGTGATGCGCGGCGAATTCGGCCCGGTACCGCGCCTCATCGGCGAGCGGGTTGCGGACGATGACCGTGATCCAGCCATCCGCCGTGGTGAACGACAGCGCCTGCGCGGTCCGGACCGGGCTTGCCGCCGGCCGGGGCTTGCCCGTTGCCGACGGCGACCGGGCCGCCGGGCCGGCCTCGTGCCTGGAGCCCGGCCCTGCCAGTTGGGCGACGAGCACCGCGGCCACGGCCAGGCCCGCGGCGAGCGGCGCCGCAAGCAGCCAGCGCCGCCTGCTGGCGCGCCGC
This sequence comes from Streptosporangiaceae bacterium, assembly GCA_050698735.1. Classification (GTDB taxonomy): domain Bacteria; phylum Actinomycetota; class Actinomycetes; order Streptosporangiales; family Streptosporangiaceae; genus Palsa-504. Next base: position 6,747 of record JBOHCG010000113.1, read on the forward strand.
TTCCCCGTTCCTGGTTTCTCCGCGCGCCGGAGCGCGCCATCTGCCGGTCCGTCCGCCATCGGGACGAAAGATCTTGGAAGATCCGGGTTCCGCGGAAATTCCGGTGCACGGGGATCCACCCTTTCTTCCACGAAGCCCGAAATTTCCGCGATAAACCCGGCTCCCGGCGTCCCCGTTGCCGGGATGGCGGTGATCTGCGCGGCCAAGTCGGCGAGCGCGCCGCGCCCCGCGATCCGCTCGGCCTCCGCATTGGTGACGGGGCAGATCCGGCTGATCTGGTTCATGCGAGGTCTCCGTTCGGAACACGGGCGTCGGACGAGGCGCGCCCCGCGGCCAGTTCCGCGGCAAGGCGCTTGCGGGCGCGGAACAATCGCAGCCGCACCGCGTTGCGTGAGCAGCCGAAGACGACCGCGATCTCCCCGTGGCCGAGCCCCTCCCAGGCGCTGAGGGCGAGCAGTTCCCTGTCGGCGCCCGGAAGCCGGCCGAAGGCTTCGGCGATCCGCGCCTGGTCGCCGTCGAACTCCGCGGGGCGGTACTCGGCGGCCAGGTCGGCGCGGAGCCTGTCGGTCAGCGCCGACCGGCGGCGCTCGCCCCTGTGATGGTTGGCCAGCACCCGCCGCGCCACGCCGTACAGCCACAGCCGCGCCTGCGGATCACGCGGCATGTCCTCAAGCCGCCGCCACGCGGTCAGGAAGGTCTCGGCGATGACATCGGCCGCGTCATCCGGATTGTCGGTGCGGCGCAGCACGTACCCGAGGATCGGGCCGCGGTGCGCCGCGTACACCGCCTCGAAGCGGCGGCGCCGCTCGTCCCTGTCGGCCATCGGCGGACTGATCAAGGCTGCTCCCTTCGACACCCCTCACATGTCCGCCCGGGCCCCGAGCATTTCACCGGATGCGTCATGAGCCGTCGGGCGGCAGGCCGAAGGCGGAGGGGTGCAGCCACTTGGCGATCGCGACGACCGCCTCGGCGTTGCGCGGACCCGGGGTGACCTCGTCGTAGCTGAGCGGCAGGAAGCAGCGGTTCCTGACGGCCGGGAGGTTCTTGCTGGCAGCGAAGGTCTCAGGGAACTTCTCCTTCTGCGCGACGGTCGGCGTGCCGTAATCGTTGATGATGATGCACTGCGGCTGGTCGGCGACAACCTGCTCCCAGGAGACCGAGGTCCAGCTCTGCTTGAGCGAGGCGAAGACGTTGGTCCCGCCGCCGAGGGCAATCAGCGCGGTCGGCATGGCCAGCCCGGGCCCGGTGACCGGCGCTGACTGGCCGCTGTCGTAGTCGAATACCTTGACGGGCGCCAGGCCCGCGATCTTGGCCTGCGCCGCCGCCACCTGGGCCTGCATCGAGGCGATGACGTGGCGGGCACGCGCGCGGACGTTGAAGATCTCGCCCAGGTTGCGCAGGTCGGTGTAGGTGTCGTTGATGCCGACCGAGTTCGTGCTCGACACGACGTGCGCGCAGGATTCGTCGAGCACCAGCGTCTTGATGCCGTATTTGGCCAGGTAGGTGGGCGTGAGGTTGGTGCGGGCCTGCAGCCCGTACCACCCCGCACAAGATCAGCTGGGTGCGGATCCGGCCTGACCGGCGCCGGGGCGGTGGCGGTGTCCGCCGCGTCGCTAGCCGGGGAAGCCAGGGAAGCCAGGGAAGCCAGGGAAGCCAGGGAAGCCAGGGAAGCCGAGAGGAGACTGAGGGGACCACAGGGACCGAGACGGCCGACGGCTGTGGCGCCGCAGACGCAACCTCGTCGTCGCCCTGGCGCATCGGTATCCTCCGTCTGGTCATGGAGGACGCGACCCGCCGCCCTTCCTCCGAGGACCACTTCGCCCGCGCTCACCAGGCGACCGGGCTCGCCCCCAGAGGGGACCACCGTTGCGGGACAGCGCCGGGATCTCACCGGACTTCGCTGATGGAGCGCGACTCCCGCCGATGGCGAGAGCAACGGGCCGTGACCTCAAGACCGCGGCGGACCAGTTCCTCGGCCACCGCCCGCAGCCGCGCGCAGCCCGCGTAATCGCGGGGCGACAGCCGGACCGCCAGGTCTTCCAGCTGCTCCCTGGCCCGCTCGGGCTCGGACTTGAGCAGCGTCTTGTACACCTTCTGCATCACGTGTGGGCTCTCCCCAACTGCGGATCAGGCTCTGGCACGGGCGTTGACCGGTCCCAGGATGCCCGAATGACGGCGGCGCCGAAATCGACGAGCCTGGACACTTCCCGACAATGGTCGGGCTTGCTACTGCAGCGCCGAGATCCATTAGATCCCGCCGTAATCGGCTGGCCTTCTCTTGATTTGCCGAACGGGCCGTGGTTCAACGATCGCGGTCATGCTTCAGCAGCGGGGCGCGGACGAGGATGGGACCATGGCGACGCTGATGACCTGGTTCGTGCCCGCGCCCGGAGCCGGCCGGGACCTGCTCATTACAACCATCGGCACCCTCGCGGCCGCCTGCGCGGCACCGGCCTTCCCGCCGCACGCCACGATCGTCCCGATGTACGACTCCGACGCCGCCGCCGCGGTCCGGACGCTCAAGTCGCTGACCGCCGGCCTGCGGCCGTTCGAGGTGACGTTCCCGGCGCTCGGCCAGGAGCAGGCGTACTTCCGCTCGCTGTACCTGCGCGCCGCGCCTTCCGCGCCGCTCACCGCGGCACACGAGGCGGGCCTGCGGGCCTGGGCGCTGCGAGCCCCGCCGTACCTGCCGCACCTCAGCCTGCTCTACTCCGGCCTGACGCCGGAGCAGAAGGAGCCCCTGCTGGCCGCCGTCGACATCCCGCTGCCGCTGACCATCCGCTTCGACGCGGCCGAGCTCTGGATCCATGACCGGCACGGGGTCAGCAACTGGCACCCCGCCGCCCGGGTGCCGCTCGGGGGTTAGGTTTTCCCCCGGGTAGACGGAGGTGTTAGCCTCCTTGCTGCCGTCATGAGGGCTGGGTACCCTGTCCGTTAGAGGCAGTGCACCACCTGCCCGCTTCCGAGCCAGCGACCGGCCCGTGCCGGCATGGCGACGAGGACAAGGGTCTACGACTCGTGGGCACTTCTCGTCATGCACTTCACCGTGGCGGGCAGACGCGGGCCGACCCGCCGGGAAGAAATCACCATGACCGAGAACAAGGCCCAGAAGTCTGCCATCCGCCAGCGCATGGCCGCCACCGGCGAGCCCTACAGCGTGGCCCGCCGCGAGGTCGAGCGCGAGTACTATCCCGCGACCGGCGCGGCACCTGCGGCGATGGAACCGCCCGAAGCAGCGCCTTCCGCAACGGAAGCGACCGGGGCGCAGCCGGCCGGGGCACAGCCCGCCGGGGCACAGCCCGCCGGGGCACAGCCCGCCGGGGCACAGCCCGCCGGGGCACAGCCCGCCGGGGCACAGCCCACCGCAGCGGAACCCACAGGGACGCAGCCACCCGCGGCCAACCGCGCCGCTGCGCACCGCGACGAAGACGAGCGCACCCGCAGGATCGTCGACGAAGACGCAGACGCAGACGCAGATCGGCAGCAGGCAGCCGATCCCTGGGAGTGGGCCGGGCAGGCGCACGAATGGGCCGAGCGAGCAAGAGAGCGGGCCGAGCGAGCCAGGGAACGGGCCGAGCGAGCCAGGGAACGGTGCGAACACGCGGACGAGGCCGCCATGATGGCCCACGACGCCGCCGATATGGCCCAGGAAGCCGCCAACATGACCCGGGAGTGGGCCGGCCGGGAGGAATTGGAAGAGGCACAGCGGCGGGCGGACCAGGCACGGGCGGCGGCGCGCGAGGCGCAGCGGCGAGCTGACCTGGCCGAGCGGCAGGCCGACGAGGCGGAGGAAGCCGCCGACCGGGCCGATGAGGCCGCCAACATGGCGGAGGAAGCCGCCGAGCGAACCCAGGAAGCCGCCGAGCGAACCCAGGAAGCCGCCGAGCGAGCCGAGGAAGCCGCGAACGAGGCGGACGATCTCGACGACGAGGCGGACGACGAGCCGGAGGGCTGGGCCTGGGAAGGCAGCCGGCGCTGGCCGGGACCGGGCTCGCGGCACTCGCGCCCGCATCCCGCGCACGCGCCGCATCCCCCACACGCCCCGCACCCTCCGCACCCGCCGCGGCCCCAACGACCGCAGCGGCCGCAGCCCCCGTGGGAGCCTTCAGAACCGAGCGGCCGGGGACGCGCTGACCTGCCGCGGGATCTGGCCGACCTGGTACAGGACCGGGTGGGCCGGGTGCTGCAGCGCTTCGACCGGCTCAGGGAGCGGGCCGAGGAACTGGTAAGCCGGGCCGAGCGGATCGCGTACCCGCTCCACCAGGAGCCCACCGTCAGCACGGCTCACGCGGAACCCGCCGCGGACCCGGCTCACGGAGAGCCCGCCGCGGACCCGGCTCACGCGGAACCCGCCGCGGACCCGGCTCACGCGGAACCCGCCGCGGACCCGGCTCACGCGGAACCCGCCGCGGACCCGGCTCACGCGGAACCCGCCGCGGACCCGGCTCACGCGGAACCCGCCGCGGACGCCGATCAGTAGGGCAAATCTGGCCGCGCGCCAGCCGGGCCCACCGCACCGCGTGGCGGGACCCGGCTGGCGTACTGTGCTGCCATGCTGCTTCCCACCTCCCTTGTCGGGAGCTACCCCCAGCCGGACTGGCTGATCGACAGGGCCCGGCTCGCCGGGCGATTCCCGCCCCGGGTCCGCGCCACGGAGCTGTGGCGGGTGGATCCCGCCTACCTGGAGCAGGCGCAGCGCGACGCGACCCTGCTGGCCATCCGCGCCCAGGAACTGGCCGGGCTGGACATCCTCACCGACGGGGAGGCGTGCCGGGAGAGCTACTCCAACCGGTTCGCGACCGCGCTGGACGGCGTGGACATCGACAACCCGGGCACGGCGCTAGACCGCAGCGGGCACCCGAACCCGGTCCCCCGCGTCACCGGCCCTGTCCGGCGGCGGCACCCGATCGAGGTCGAGGACGTGAAGTTCCTCCGCTCGAACACCGAACGCACCATAAAGATCACCGTCCCGGGCCCGTTCACGATGGCGCAGCAGGCGCAGGACGACTACTACGGCAGCACCGAGGCCGTGGCGATGGGGTACGCCGAGGCGGTCGGCGAGGAGGTCGCGGACCTGTTCGCGGCCGGCGCGGACATCGTCCAGCTGGACGAACCGTACCTGCAGGCCCGGCCGGAACAGGCGCGGCAGTACGGCGTGAAGGTCGTCAACAGGGCGCTCGAGGGCGCGACCGGGACCACCGCGGTCCACCTGTGCTTCGGCTACGCAGCGATCATCCACGACCGGCCCTCTGGCTACTCGTTCCTGCCCGAGCTGGCCGCCTGCTCCTGCGACCAGATCTCGATCGAGACGGCTCAGTCCGGCCTGGACTGCGAGGTGCTGTCCACGCTGGACGGCAAGAGGATCATTCTCGGCGTGCTCGACCTGAACGACCAGACGGTGGAGACGCCGGACGTGATCGTGGAAAGGGTCCGCCGGGCGCTGCCGTACGTCCCGGCCGAGCGCCTGGTCCTCGCCCCGGACTGCGGCATGAAGTACCTGCCCCGCGACGCCGCCTTCGGCAAGCTGGCCGCGATGACGCAGGCCGCCGCACGGCTCCGCGCGGAACTGGGCCCGTAGCCGATGCGCGTCCAGTCTGCGATGGGGCGTGACGCCCAGCAGATCACCGATCGCGAGCTCGGCACGCTGCTTGAGAGCGAATGGCGGTCAAGGCTCACCGCTGCATGGCTGATCGGCCTAGACCGCAGGACGCGCTTTCGCGACCGCCTCGGCGAGATGCTGCTCGGTAGCGAGCTTGTGTATGCCGGACAGGGCTACTGCCTCGCGCTCGCCCTGTTCGAGACCGGTGCCGACGCCGACATCCTGTGCGCCTACCTGGACAAGCACCTGCCGCACAACCGCGCCTACGACCAGAACTGGGCGATCGGGGCGCTGCTGTGCCTCGATGAGCGCCTCGGCAGCAACCGCGCCGAGCGGTTCCTCGCACCCGGTGGCCTCTGGGAGAGCTCCGTGGCGAACCGGCATGACCCGGCCGAGCAGCAGCGCTTCGTCGCCGACTTGTGCGCCTTCGCCGACGAATGCGTGCGGTAAGAACCGGCGGTCGCGGCGGAGCAGGATCTCCGCGGCGGGGGCGTCTTGGCGCTCGAAGTTGGCGAAGATCGTGCACATGGCGGGGGCGTCAGGCACCTCGACGGTGTAGGCGACGGGGAGCAGGCGGCTTTCCGGCGCGATCGGCACCCATCGCCCGGGGCCGAACTCCGCGTCGAGAACCTCCCGGGTCAGCGGCAGGCCCGCGGGCCACAGGTAAATGCCCGCCCCTGTTTTGCTTATCGTCTCGACCTTCATCCTGGCGTACCCAGGCGGCGGCTGGTCGACGGTGACGTCGCCGCGCGATACCGTGCCCCGCAGTCCGAGTGCGGCCGCGACCTGCTCCGCTCCGCCGTCGGTGGCGCACAGCGCGGCCGCCCACCGGCGCAGCTGACCGGCCGCCTCGGCTCCAGACACCGCGCCCACGAGCCCGATGCTATGTGCCGGACCGCGGGGCGGCTATCTCCAGTGCTGGTTACTGGTGTTGCGGCAGGCGGAGACGGTGAGCTGGGTACGGTTGGTCCTCGAGTAGCCCGGGTCGGTCAGGCACAGCTGTCCGTGCGTCCTGCTGGTCAGCACGAACTCGCCGTCGCTGCCGGTGTGGGTCCAGGTCTCATCAGGGGCACGGTCGCAGGTCCACAGGATCACCTTGGTGCCGCTGCCGCCGTTGGCCCGGTCGTTCGCGCACTTGCCGTCGTGCACAAGCTCGCCCTTGGTGAACTTCCACCCCTGGGCCGGATCGCTGTGGTCGCACGTCCAGATGATGACCTCGGTCCGGTTAGCCGAGCTGTTCGCCTTGTCGTCCAGGCACATACTGTGAGATCCCTCGATCAGCGTCACGCCCGACGGGGACGGGCCAGCCGTCGCGGTCGGCGAGACGTACGGCGTGTACTCCATCTGCATCTGCCATGATCCGGTGGTATTCGCGTCGTAGGTCCCCCCACCGAGGCTGGCCACGAGAACCGCGGTCGCGGTGATCTCGCAGGCGCGCGAGGGCGCATAGGGCAGCGCGAGGTTGAAGCTGACCACGGTACCCGTGCTAATCGGCGTCTTCGGCGTCGGAGTGGGCGACGAAGTTATCGATGCGAAGTCCTCGCCGCCATTCTCGTAGCAAAAGCCTTGCCAGCTCACCTCGATATCCTGATTGTTCTGACCGTCGCCGGACTCCAGCGTAACGACGAGCGTTATCGAGTTAACCAAGGCAACGTTCGGGGACGCGTCGTCGATCTGGCAACTGACCCCTCCCGTCGCCGAAGCTGAACCGTCGCAGGTAGCTCCCACGTCGGTGCTGGCGCTCGCCACCAGGCCCGCGGTAACGGCGCCGACCGCGACCAGGGCGGACACCGCTAGGGCAACGAGAAGACGGCCAGGTTTCCGCATCGTCAACTGCCTCTCTTATCAGACCCGTATGCATGACGCGCTGGCATCGGCGCCGGTTCACCTTTGCGGCAACCCGGGTACGTAACAAATCGAATAACGGGTAATGGCCGCGGCTTTCCCATTCCGCTGCGCTGGGCGGACTCGGATGGCAGGCGTCCGGCCAGGAGCTGGGCCAGGTGCAGGGCGGGGACGCCGGCCAACTGGTCGAGCTGGGTGCGGCAGGAGAAGCCGTCCGCAAGCACCACCGCGCCCGGGTCCATGGCGCGCACGGCGGGCAGCAGGGCGGTCTGTGCGACGGCGACGGAGACGTCGTAGTGGCCGCGCTCGACGCCGAAGTTGCCGGCCAGGCCGCAGCAGCCGCCGACCGCCTTGACCTCGGCACCGGCCCGGGCGAGCAGCGCCGCGTCGGCGTGCCAGCCCATCACGGCGTGCTGGTGGCAGTGCGGCTGGGCGACCGCACGCACGCCGGACAGGTCGGGCGGGGTCCAGCCGTCGGTGGCGGTGAGCAGCTCCGCGAGGGTGCGGGTGGCCGCGCCCGCAGCGGCCGCGCTCGGGTCAGCTGGCAGCAGCGAGGCGAGCTCTTCGCGGAGCACGGCGGTGCAGGAGGGCTCCAGGCCGACGATCGGGTGGCCGGCCCGCAGGGCCGGCTCCAAGGCCCGCAGGCTGCGCCGCAGCTGGCGGCGGGCGGCGTCGAGCTGGCCGGTGGAGATCCAGGTCAGGCCGCAGCAGACCGGCTCGGCGGTGATCTGGACCGCGTAGCCGGCCGCCTCGAGGACCTGCACGGCCGCGCGTCCGACCTCGGGGGTGAAGTGGTCGGTGAAGGTGTCCACCCACAGCAGGACCGGGGTACCCGGCCGCGCGGGATGACGGGCGAACCAGTCACGGAAGGTCTCCGCGGCGAACCTAGGCAGCGGGCGGCGCGGGTCGATGCCGCCGAGCCGCTTGGCCAGGGCGGCCAGCACCGGAGTGCCGAGGACCGCGTTTGCCAGCCGAGGGGCGCGGGCGGCCAGGGCGGCCCACCTCGGCAGCCAGCCGAGGGAGTAGTGCGCGGGCGGGCGCGGGCGGTGCCGGTAGCGCTGGTAGAGCACCTCGGCCTTGTAGGTCGCCATGTCCACCCCGGCCGGGCAGTCCGACGAACACCCCTTGCAGGACAGGCACAGGTCGAGTGCCTCGGCGACCTCGGCCGAACGGAACCCGCGCACCAGGGTGCCGTTCGCGAGCTCCTGCAGCACCCGGGACCTGCCCCGGGTGGAGTCCTTCTCGTCCCTGGTCGCCAGGTAGGACGGGCACATGACGCCGCCGCTGGCCGTGGTGTCCGCCCGGCACTTGCCGACGCCGGTGCAGCGGTGGACCGCCACCGACAGGTCGCCGGCGTCCTGCGGGTAGGCGAAGCCGAGGCCGGAGCGCAGCGGGCGGGCCAGCGGCAGCCGCAGGTCGGCGTCGAGGGGCGCCGGGTCGACGAGCACGCCGGGGTTGAAGACGTTGTCCGGGTCGAAGACGGCCTTGACCCCCGCCATGACCTCGATGGCAGCGGCCGAGTACATGTAGGGCAGCAGCTCGCCGCGGGCGCGGCCGTCGCCGTGCTCGCCGGACATCGAGCCGCCGTACTTGCCGACCAGTTGCGCCGCGGCGACGACGAACTCCCGGTACCGCGACGGCGCGGAGGCCAGCGGGAAGTCGATCCGGACGTGCACGCAGCCGTCGCCGAAGTGCCCGTAGATCAGCCCGTCCAGGCCATGGCCGGCCAGCAGCGCCTGGAAATCACGCAGGTACCCGCCGAGCTGCGCGGGCGGTACCGCGGCGTCCTCCCAGCCGGGCCAGGCAGGCGCGCCCGCCGGGGTGCGGCCGCCGAGGCCGGCGCCGTCCTCGCGGATGCGCCACAG
>JBOHCG010000114.1:0-16031 GCA_050698735.1 Streptosporangiaceae bacterium
CCCGGCCGCTGCCCGGACAGCCGTGACGGCACCCAGGATGCCATCCGGGGCCGCCGCCACGCGAGCGGCGGCCGGCACAGCCGGCATTACCCGGTAACAGGGCCCGTCAGCTCGCCGGGACGCCGCCAGCGGCATCGGCTTGTTCAGTGCCGTCCTAGTGCACCAAGCCAGATGATCCGGCCGGGATGCGCCTCGGTCACGGCGCTGGCGCCGGCGGTCAGCGCGCCAGGCGGGTCGCCTTCCGAAACGCCGAGCCCGGACAGCACGATCTGGCTGCCGGCGAGGGCGGCCTTGATGGAGTCCGGGTCCTGCACGTCTGCTGCGATGCGGGTCAGCCGCGCGGAGTCCGGGCCGGTGATGCGGCCGGGTGTGCGGGCGATCGCGGTAACGGCGTGGCCGCGTTCCAGCGCCTGGCGGGTGAGTTCCCGCCCGGTGGCGCCCGAGGCGGCCAGGATGGTGAGCTGCATGGCGATGTCCTGCCTAAGTGCGGGCCGATGGCGGGTCAGGCGACGGTGGCAAGCGTGCCGACGGCGGCCTGGTGCAGGGCAGGGGCGGCGGCGAGGATGTCGGGGCTGCCGGGGCTCCAGGGTGAACCGTCGATCCGGCTGACGGTGCCGCCGGCCTCGGTAATGAGCAGGACGCCCGCGGCGACGCCGGGCAGGACGGGCTCGTACTGCCAGAACACGTCGTTCTGCCCGGCGGCGACCAGCAGCATCGGGAAGGTCGAAGGGACGAAGGCGCGGACCAGCAGTGCCCGGCCCAGCATGGCGGTGACCGATTCGCCGATCCGCCGGTAGGTGCCATCCTGGCCCGCCTCGGCCTGGCCGGTGACGGCGATGGCGGCGTCCAGGCTGGCCTTGACGGAGGTGCGCAGCCGCCGTCCGTTCAGGTGCGCGCCCGCGCCCCGGACGGCGGTGTAGGTGAGGTCGCCGACGGGCTGGCGCACCACGGCGAGCACCGGCCCGCCATCGCGCACCAAGGTCACCGTCACGCACCACTCCGGCATCCCGTGCACGTAGTTGACCGCGCCCTCCACCGCGTCCACGACCCACCACTCACCCGGCCGCAGCGGCACGGTCTCCAGGTCCTCATCCACCCAGCCGGCCCCGGGACGCAGGCTCTCCAGTTCCGGGCGCAGCCGTCCGAGCACGAGTTCCTCGGTGTGGCCTCCCGCGGCGGCCATGTCCGCGCGGCCGGCCGGCCGGGAATCGGGCGAGAACTCCGCCATCAGCCTGTCACCTGCCGACGTCGCCGCCGTGACTACGGAAGCAAGCAGATCCGCGGTGTCACTCATATATAACGTCACGTCTTCCTGGTTCCGTACGGGCCGGCGGCCCGCCGTCGCTCCCGACGCTATGGTCGCCTAGTCATGATGTCCAGTGCACTATTGTTATGTGAAGAGTTACTGTGGTGCACGTGGATCTGAACCTGCTCATAGCGCTTGATGCGCTGCTGGAGGAGAACAGCGTCGCCGCGGCGGCTGACCGGCTGCACCTGTCACCGCCGGCGATGAGCCGCACGCTGAGCCGCATCCGCCGCGCGACCGGGGACGACATCCTGGTCCGCTCCGGCCGCACCATGACACCCACCCCCCGCGCGCTGGAACTGCGCGAGGAAACCCGGGAACTGGTCCGGCGTGCCACCGCCGTGCTCGCCCCGCCGCGGGCGCTGGACCTGGACACCCTCGAGCGCGTGTTCACCATCCGCGGCCACGACGCCCTTGCCGCCGCGCTCGCCCCGCCGCTCACCGCGGCGATCGCCAGCCGCGCCCCTGGCATCCAGATCAGGCTGCTTGCCGAGCCATCCGCCGACGTCGCCGACCTCGCCCGCGGCCACACCGACCTGGAAGTCGGCGCGACCGGGCCGTCACGTCCCGAGATCGCCGCGGAAACCATCGGCGCCGACCGCATGGTCGCGATCTTCCGCGCCGGTCACCCGCTCGCCGCCGGCGAGTTCACCGCCGAACGGCTGGCAGCCGCCGGTCACGTGACCGTCTCCCGGCGAGGGCGCATGCGCGGTCCGGTCGACGACGCGCTCGCCGAACGGAGCCTGACCCGCCGGGTGGTCGCCTCCCTGCCCACCAGTTCCGCCGCGCTTGACCTAGTCGCCTGCACCGATCTGGTGACCACCGTGGCCGAGCAGGTTTGCCGCCCCGCCTGGACCCGGCTCGGGCTGCTCGCCCGTCCCTTCCCGTTCGCCGTCCCACCGGTTCCTGTAATCCTGACCTGGCACCACCGCAACGACACCGACCCCGCCCACGCCTGGCTTCGCGCCCAGGTCCGCCAGGCGCTGCGCGCCATCCTCGGGACGCTTGGGACGGGCTCTAGCCCGCGGTTTCCTTGATTGGCTAATGGCTGGTCAGGAAGGCGGCGATGCCGCGGTCGCCCTGGTTGGCGATGAACGCGGTGGGAACCGTCACCAGGATGTCCTCGGCGTGCAGCAGGCACACCCATGCGCTGTCTCCCAGCGAATCGGCGAGCTTCACCTCGGCCTTGTTCGGGCAGGGCCTGGCGTCGGGGCCACGTACCTGGCAGGCATGCGAGGTCCCGCCCTGGGAGGCCACCACCGCTGCGGCCTCCTTCAGCAGGGAGAACTGGAACGAGGCCTCGTCGTCGGCGGCCGGCGCCTGGGACGCGGACCGCTCCCGCTGGCCGAGCAGCACGGTGTTGCCATCGGGGTCGAGCACCTTCACCTCGCCGCCGAGCGCGTGCGGAGGGTGCCCGGTTCTGGTCGCCTGGATCCCGGCCGCCTCGAGGGCGGCGACGACGACGTCCAGGTCTGCGTAGAAGAAGTAGAACAGCAGCGGCAGCCGCGGGATCGCCAGCGGCGGCGTCGTCGAGCCGAGCAAGACGAGCATCTCGGCCTGCTGCATGACCGTCCATGCCGCGGTCGCGGCGCGCCCGGAGGTGTACTCGCCGAACCCGAGCAGTTCGTAGAAGGCGCGCGAGGCATCGATGTCCCTGACATACGTCACGGCGACAATCGATCGCACCACAGGCGGCATGAGCAACCGTACGCCGTCGGCCGCGGTCCTAGCGACCACATGCGGTCGGCGGATTCTGCAGCTGACGGGCGGGGGGCGGCCGTTCTACCCGCGTATCAGCCAATGCGCCAGGCCACGCGATATATCGGCCGCCCCGCGGTTGAGCCGGGCGGCGGCGGGTAGGCGGCCGTCGTTCCGCCTGGCCGCGGACGGTGGCCCGGCTAAGGCCTTTCCGGCGAAAGGAAGTGTCCATGATGCGGAAGCTACTGATCGGGGGGCTAGCGGCGGCCGGGCTAGTCGTGGCGGTCCAATGGCACGATATCGTCCGGTACCTGAGGATCAAGCAGATGTCGCTGGGCGAGGGTCACCCCGAAGTGGTGCCGGCCAGCGGCGCGACCAGCTATGCGGGGCCGGGACGCGGGGCATCCGACGGTACCGGGGACTTCGATTCTGCAGGCCGCGGCGGTCCGGTAACTGCCGGGCCGGACTAGCGAGCGATGCGAGCTGCAGGACCGCGGTCGATGACCTGCCCTGACGGGAGATCCTGTAACGTGGTCCGGCTCGGGCTACGGTGATACTCCAGCAGCACTTGGCGTGAGGTCTGGCGGCCGGTCGTGCTGCGCCAGGGCGTGCCTGAGGCCATCGACCAGACCCTCGCCGACCTGGCCAGCTTCCCGCGATAGGGCGCCCGGGGAGCCCGGGAATGCCGCCTGCCCCGAGCGGAGACCCGTCGGCCGCAGCCCGGGTCGTCCACTCAGCGAGTCAACTTTTAGGCTGCAGGCGTGTCTTAGGGACGTGACGGACGTTCAGCGGGCGCGGGCCGTTCCGCCGGAAACAGGGGCGGTACAGGTGAGCGGTTTGTTCCGCGCACGGTACCTGGAGATGGTGCGGCTCGCGGACCTGCTCGGCGCCGATGATCCTGAGGATATTGCGCAGGAGGCATTCGCCCGGCTGATCAGGAAGGCCGGGTCTCTGCGCGACCCGGCCGCGGCGCTGGGGTACGTCCGGTCGACGGTCTGCAACCTGGTCCGTAATCGACACCGGCACCTGCGGGTCGTCCGTCTGTGGACCCCGTGGGGGCGGGATGAGGCGTCCTCCGAGCAGGCGGTCATGATCCGCCAGGACCACCGTGAGCTCCTGGCGGCGCTGGCGGCCCTCCCGGCCCGGCGGCGAGAGGCGATCGTGCTGCGGTACTGGCTCGATCTGCCCGAGCGGGAAATCGCCGAGGCGATGGGCGTGACGACGGGAACAGTCAAGTCGCACCTGAGCCGTGGCCTGGACGCGCTCGGCGCGGCGCTGGAGGGAAAGCTATGAACGTGCTTGAGGACCAGCTCAGGCAGGCCCTAGCGGAACGCGCCGCTCAGTCGCCCATGAATCCGGCGGCCTGGGATAAGACCGTCGCGCGGAGCCGCCGCCGGATCCGGCTGGGCAGGCCGGGCTGGTTCCGGGCCGGGTTCGTGGTGCCCGCGGCCGCGGCGGCGGCCGTCGTGGCCATCGTGGTGGCCGCCGCCGCGGTGACCGGCGGACTAGCCGGCGGCCGCGGCGGCCCTGGCCAGCATTCCCTTCCGCCGGCGGCCGCGAACGCCGGCCAGGCTGGCCCGAAGCCACCGGGGAAGGATGTCCTTGCCGTCCACGACCTCCCCCCGGTAACCCCCTTCGTCAGGGCGAAGTTCTCCCTTGACGGGCATACGGTCTGGGACTTCCTGTGGTTCGGCTACGTGCCTGGGTACGCGCGGCTGGGGATCGCGCTGTGCCAGTTCAACGACGGCGGGACCTATGGCGGCTGGTCTGGCTGCACGTCCGGCGCCCTGCCGGCCGGCACCCTCGCGCGCTCCACCGCGACCGATGGATCGGGGTTGATCAGGGTGGGCGTGAGCGCCCCGCAGGTAACGTCGGTCAAGGCGGTGCTGCCGGGCGGGCAGACGGTGACCGGTGTGGTCAGGGCCGTGCGCGGAGTGCCGTACAAGGTCTGGGCGGTCAGCTACCCGCCGCAGGACGCCGCCCGGATCGTCTTCAAGGACGCGGCCGGACGCCAGGTGACGCAGCTCAACCTGCCATCCGGTGACATCCCAGCCCCGTCCCGGCCACGCAGCGGCGGTATCAGGATTTACAAGTACGCCGGTCAGTGGGTCACGGCCTACCGAATCAGCGGCGACCGAGTCGGCTTCTGGTGGGAGGGCGATTCCAGCTGGTCCCAGGTACCTGTCAGCCAGGCGCCGCTAACCGTGGAGACGGCGATCCAGGGCCCGCAGTACGCCTACGGATACGCGCCTGCAGACGCCTCGCGGGTGACGATCCGGCTGGCAGACGGCCGGCAGTACTCCTCGCCCACCCGGCCAGGCTGGTCCGGAAGCGGCATCAGCTTCTGGGGACCGGTAGGACCGGTCAGCTGGGGTCCGGCTACCTTCGACACCATCGTGATCACCTACGACTCCGCGGGGCACGTCTTGCAGGAGGTGCCGCTGATCTTCCTGGGCTAGCCCTTGCGCGGCTACTTAAGGCCGGTGCCGGCCACGCCCTCGACGATCTGCCGCTGGGCCAACAGGAACACGAAGACCAGGGGAAGCGCGCCGAGGACCGCCGAGGCCATCTGCAGGGCGTTGACGATCCCGACTCCGGTGACCACCGTGCCGAGGCCCGGTCCAGACGAACGTGAAGATGGAGACGGCGGCGACGGCCGGCCGGGCCAGCGGCAGCGCGATCCGCCGGTAGCTGGTCCACCAGCCCGCCCCGTCCACCTCGGCGGCCTGCTCCAGCGATATCGGCAGGCCGTCTAAGAACTTCTTGAAGATGAAGACCGCGATCGGCGCGGGCACCTGCGGCAGGATCAGCGCCCAGTAGGTGTTGATCAGCGAAGCGACCTGGAATTCCCGGAACAGCGGGATTATGAGGGCCTGCGGCGGGATCATGATGCCGGCCAGGATGGCCGCGTACAGGAACGCCTTTCCCCTGAACCGCTTGCGGGACAGCGCGTACCCGGCCATGCTCGCGGTGATCACCGTCAGCGCCGTCACCACGACCGCGACGATCGCGGAGTTGATGTACCAGCGGCCGATGTCGCTGGCGGAGAAGACCGCGCCGTATGCGGACAACGTGAAGTGCGGGACGTCCCAGGTAGCCGGGATGGCGATCGTGTCGTTCTCCACCTTGACCGACGTGTCCAGGGTCCACGCGATCGGGATCAGCCAGACCAGGGCCAGCGCGATTACCACGCCGGTGACGGCCCGGCCGAACAGGTGCGCCCGCCAGTCCCCGCGCCCCCGCGGGACGGCGCTCCCGGCCCGCGCCGGCCGCTGCTCCGAAGATCGCCGGCGGGGCACGCTGATGGACGACATGTCAGACCCCCCTCTCCTGCTTGCGGACCAGGGCCAGCCAGACGAACG
The DNA here is from genome assembly GCA_050698735.1 of Streptosporangiaceae bacterium. Classification (GTDB taxonomy): domain Bacteria; phylum Actinomycetota; class Actinomycetes; order Streptosporangiales; family Streptosporangiaceae; genus Palsa-504. The sequence continues at coordinate 6,367 of JBOHCG010000114.1, forward strand.
AGACCAGCAGGATCACCACGAACAGCACCAGCGAGGCGGCCGAGGCGTAGCCGACCCGCTGGCTGGTGAAACCGGTGTCGTAGATGTACTCGATGGCGGTGCGGGTGGCGTAGTTCGGGCCGCCCGCGATGATCAGGTACACTTGGTCGAAGATCTTGAGCGAGGCGATGACCTGGAGCACGACCACCAGCGTCGTCGTCCGGCCCAGCATGGGAAGCGTGATCCGCCACGTCTGCTGCCACCGGCTCGCGCCGTCCAGGGACGAGGCCTCGTACAGGTTCCGCGGGATGTCCTGCAGGCCGGCCAGGTAGAGCACGAAGTTGAAGCCGATCGTCCACCACACGGTGACGATGACGATGGAGTACAGCGCCACGGACGGGGACGACAGCCAGCCGGGGGCGCCGAACCCGAGCAGGTTGAAGAACCCGTCGATGAGCCCGTAGCCCGGCTCGTACAGCCAGGTCCAGATCAGCGCGATGACCGCCGACGGCAGGATGTACGGCAGGAAGAACGCCAGCCGGAAGAACCACTGGCCGCGGGAGATCCGGTTGACCACGATCGCGAAGAACAGCGGGATGATGACCAGCGGCGGGGTGCTCACTAGCGTGAACAAGATGGTGTGCCACATCGCCTGCCAGAAGCGGCTGTCGGTGAACAGCTCCCGGTAGTTGGCCAGCCCGGCGAAGCTGCCGAGCCCGGGCAGCACCAGGCTGGTGTTGAAGAAGCTCATCACCGCGTCGTAGATCAGCGGCCCGATCAGGAACAGCAGGTAGAAGAGCAGGAACGGGGCCAGCAGGCCCGCGTTGCCCCAGCCGCGCCTGCGCCGCTTAGCGCCCGCCTCCCGGGCTGCCGTCGCGGGCAGCCGCACCGCCGTAGCCGTCATACGGGCACCGTCTCCTTCGACAGCGTTTCGAACGACCCTCGCATCTCGGCGTAGGCGGCCTGCGGGCTCATGCCGCCCAGCATCAGGTTCCCGATGGCCGCGCCGGCGTAGTTCTCCATGTCAGAACCCGAGCCGCTGTACCAAGCGGGAGGGTCGTAGACAGCGCGGTTGGCGACCGATTCGTAGTTGGACTGCGGCTTGAGCCTGGCGTAGGCGGCGGAGTCCCGGACCGGCAGCCACGCCGGGATGTGGCCGCCCTGCGCCCAGGTCATGCTCTGGCCGAGCAGCGAGCGGACCATGGTCAGCGCCATGGACAGCTTGGCCGGGTCGGGCGATGGCTTGCGGGGGATGACAAACGTGTGCGAGTCGGCCTGGGCCACGTCGCTGCCGAACAGGGCCGGGAACGGCTGCATGCTGAACTTCAGCCCGGCGGCCTGGAAGACGGCCACGTTCCATTCCCCCTCCCAGTACAGCGCGGCGCTGCCCGCCTGGAACAGGGCGATGCCGCCGCCTGCATCGGTGTTCGCGTTCATCAGGCCCTCGGTGGCCAGCTGGTCGATGAACGTGAGCACCCTGACCGCCAGCGCCTCGTCGAGGACGACCCGCTTCCCGTCGTCGGTCAGGACCTTGCCGCCGCCCTGGCTGTACAGGGTGTAGAACAGCCGCCACGGCGTGGCCGGGTCGTTGATCTGGTCGCAGACCACCGGTGTCGCGCCCGTCCGCTTGAGCTTGCGCAGCGCGGCGAGCATCGCCTGCGTCCCGGTGATGGGCGGCAGCTGGCCCGAGCCGTCGAGCAGGCCCGCGTTGCGGCACAGCTTGGTGTTGTAGTACTGCACGAACGGGTGGGTATCCAGCGGGATGGCCAGCAGGTGGCCGCCCAGGTGGGCCTTGCCGAAGGCGAGCGGGGTGAAGTCCCGCGGCGCCATCCCGTGCGCGGCCAGCAGGTCGAGGCTGAGCGGGGTCAGCAGGCCCGGCGGACCGAACTCGCTGATCCGGCTCAGGTGCATGATGGCCACGTCGGGCGGGCTGCCGGAGCGGATCGCCATGGCCAGCTTGGTGTAGTACGGGTTGCCCCACTCCAGGATGGTCGACTGCAGGTCCACCCCGGGATGGGCCTTGGTGTAGACGGCCTCCATCTCCTGCATGTGGGTTCCGTCGCCGCCGGACAGCAGGTTCCAGTAGACCAGCGTGGAGTTGTTCTCACCGCCGCTGTTGCCGGTGAGGCCGGCGGCGATGTCGTAGGTGCCGGCGCAGCCGCCGGTGCCCAGGGTGGCCCCGAGCGCGGCGGCGCCGAGCAGGAAGCGACGGCGGTTCATGCCAGCTGCACCTCCAGCACGGTGAAGGAGTGCGGAGCGAAGGTGACGTCGATGTCGCCGCCGGTCACCTCGTGCTTGGAGCGGCGGGCGGTCACCGCGTGGGGATGGGCGAAGCTGTTGACGGCCTCCGGGTCGTCGCCGTTGACCTCGTGCACGGTCATCACCCCGGCCGCCTCGGCGTCGAGCAGCCGGATCCGCGTCGCGAGCGCCCGGCCGGGGTCCCTGTTGACCACCGAGACGGTCAGCCTGGTGCGTTCGGAGTCGCGGGTGGCGGCCACGTCGAGCAACTGGAACGGCCCGAGCGCGGCGATCCGGTACGGCCAGCGGTCTCCGCTGCGGTCCGCAAAAGCGTGGGTGCCGGAATCGGTGACGGTGTCCAGGGCAATCTGCTGACTGGACGCCGCCATCAGCTGGAACGGGTAGTAGATGCTCTGGAAGAACATGCCGCCGGGCGAGGTGACGATCGGGGCGATGACGTTGACCAGCTGGGCCAGGTTGGCCATCCGCACCGTCCGGCAGTTACGCACGAACACGTTCAGGTAGGTGGCGACGGCCAGGGCGTCGGCGAGGTTGTAGCGTTCCTCCAGCCGCCCGTCGCTGGTCCGGTACCACACGTTCCACTCGTCGTAGGCGACCGAGATCTCATGCTCGATCCGCTGCGTGTAGCGGGCCAGGTCGATCATCGCGCCGGCCGCCGACAGCGCGCGCTCGGCGTGGTGCGGGGCCAGCACGTTGGACCAGTAGTCCGCCGACCCGGTGTACAGGTGGATGCTGTGCCAGTCGACCTCGCGCGCCAGCCCGTCGATGACGACGCGGTCCCAGTCGTCGATCCCGCTCTGGCCGCAGCTGACCAGCGAGATGCCAGGATCCAGCATCTTCAGCGCCCTGGCCCAGCGCCGGGCCAGTGTCACGTACTCCGCCGCGGTGCGCTGCCCGATCTGCCAGGCGCCGTACATCTCGTTGCCGAGGCCCCAGTACCTGACGCCGTAGGGCTCGGCGTGGCCGTTGGCGCGGCGGCGGTTGGCCCAGTACGTGTCGCCGGTGCCGTTGCAGTACTCGACCCAGGCCAGCGCCTCGTCCAGGGTTCCCGTGCCCATGTTGAGGCAGAGCACCGGCTCGACGGCGGCGGCGGCGCACCAGGCCATGAACTCGTCGGTGCCGAACCGGTTGGACTCCTCGCCGTGCCAGGCCAGCTCGGCCCGCCGGGGCCGGTCATCGGGCGAGCCGATGCCGTCGGTCCAGTGGTACCCGGAGACGAAGTTGCCGCCGGGCCAGCGCACGTTGGTCACGCCAAGGTCCGCCACGGCCGCGAGCACGTCACCGCGGAAGCCGTCCGGCCCCGACAGCGGCGACCCCTCGTCCAGCACGCCGCCGTAAATGCAGCGGCCGAGGTGCTCGGTAAAGCTGCCGAAGACCCGGCGGTCGAGCGTGCCGATCGCCCGGTCTGCCAGGACGTCGATTCGGACCACGGGCTACTCTCCTCCCAGAGCAGCCCTTCCTACCCATCCGTACCGGGCTAAACGGGATCAGAAGCTCCGGAGGAATTCGTTTTCCTCCGGAGCTCCCGCGCCGCTCAGCTGCCGGCGCTCAGCCGCCCGGCAGGATCTCGCGGGCCTTGGTCATCAGGCCTTCCTTGAGCACGCCCCACCTGTCCGGGTCGCCCTTCAGCAGCGCCATGGCGGCGTCCTTGGCCTGCTCGAAGGTGGCGTGCGGCGGAATCGGCGGGACGTCCGGGTCGGTCCGCACGTCGAGCACCGTGGGCCGGTCGGCGGCCAGGGCCGCGTCCCAGGCCGCGCCCATCCGGTCCGGATCATCGACCGCGATCCCGCCGAGGCCGAGGCTGCGGGCGAAGCCCTCGTAGGACACGTCGGGGAGCCGCTGGGATTCGGTGAACTTCGGCGCGCCCTCCATCGCCCGCATCTCCCAGGTGACCTGGTTGAGGTCGTTGTTGTGCAGCACCACGACGATCAGCCGCGGATCTGCCCACTCCTGCCAGTAGTGCTTGACCGTGATCAGCTCGGCCAGGCCGTTCATCTGCATCGCCCCGTCTCCGGCGAAGACGATGACGGGCCGGTCCGGGTGGCCGAACTTGGCGCCGATGCCGTAAGGAACGCCGGGACCCATGGTGGCCAGGTTGCCGGACAGCGAGCCGCGCACGTCGCCGCGGAACCGCAGCTGCCTGGCGTACCAGTTCGCGGACGAGCCGGAGTCCGCCGTGACGATGGCGTTCATCGGCAGCCGCGCGGACAGCTCGCGGAAGACCAGCATCGGGTTGACCGGATCGGCGGCCACCTCGGCCTCGGCGTCCATCGACCGCCACCAGCCGGCCACCCCCGCCTCGATGCCCTCCCGCCAGGAACGGTCCTCCTTGCGCTTCAGGTGCGGGATCAGCGCCCTCAGCGTGGCCGCCGAGTCGCCGACGAGGTTGACCTCGTTGGGGTAGCGCATCCCGATGAACTTGCCGTCGATGTCGATCTGCACGCCGCGGGCCTGGCCGAACTTCGGCAGGAACTGCGTATACGGGAAGCTCGAGCCCACGGTCAGCAGCGTGTCGCAGTGCATCATCATCTCGTAGCTCGGCCGGGTGCCGAGCAGCCCGATCGACCCCGTCACGTACGGCAGCTCGTCAGACAGCACGTCCTTGCCCAGCAGCGGCTTGGCCACCCCGGCGCCGAGCATCTCGGCGACCTCCTCCAGCTCGCGGCGTGCGCCGCGGGCGCCTTGCCCGGCCAGGATGGCGACCTTCGAACCGGAGTTCAGGACCTCGGCGGCCGACATGACCGCGTCGTCATGGGGAGCAACCACCGGCCAGCTGGTGCCGATGGACGAAGGCACCATCTTGAACTCGTGGGTGGGCGCGGAGTACTCCAGTTCCTGCACGTCGGCGGGAATGATCAGCGCGGTCGGCGCCCGCTCGGCCATCGCGGTGCGGATCGCCCGGTCCAGCACGTTGGGCAGCTGCTCGGGCACCGTCACCATCTGCACGTACTCGCTGGCGACGTCCTTGAACAGGGAGAGCAGGTCGACCTCCTGCTGGTAGGAGCCGCCCATGGCGCTGCGGTTGGTCTGGCCGACGATCGCCACCACCGGCACGTGATCAAGCTTGGCGTCGTACAGGCCGTTGAGCAGGTGGATGGCCCCCGGGCCCGACGTCGCCATGCAGACGCCGACGCGGCCGGTGAACTTGGCGTACCCGACGGCCTCGAAGGCGGCCATCTCCTCGTGCCTGGCCTGGACGAACTGCGGCTTGTTCTCGGCCCGGCCCCAGGCGGCCAGGATCCCGTTGATCCCGTCGCCGGCGTAGGCGAACACGTGCTGCACGTCCCAGGAGCGCAGCCGCTCGAGCAGGTAATCGGCAACTGTCGGTGCCATGTCATGTTCCTTCCGTGGGAGTACCGCCGGGGCCGGCGGCGATCAGGTGATCGGCCGCGCGGGCGGCCACCGCCATGATCGTCAGCGCGGGGTTGGCGCTGCCCTGGGTGGGCAGCACGCTGCCGTCGGTGATGTACAGGTTGGGTACCGCGAAGCTGCGGCAACTGGAGTCCACGACGCCGTGCCGTTCGTCGCTGGCCATCCGGGCACCGCCGACGAGATGCGCGTAGCGCTGGATGGTGATGACCTCGTCGGCGCCCGCCGCGTGCAGGATGTCCTCCATGACCGACTGCGCGGCTCGCGCCAGCGCCCGGTCGTTGTCGCACTGGGAATAGGAGAAGCGGGCCACCGGCAGGCCGTAGGAGTCCTTCTCGTCGGCGAGCGTCACCCGGTTCTCCGGCAGTGCCAGGAACTCGCACAGCGCGCCGAGGCACGACCAGTGCACGTAGTCGCTCATGTACTCGCGCAGCGAACCGCCCCAGTGACCCTGGGCGGCGACGTGCTCGGCCCAGGTGATCGGCAGCGGTGACACGGTCTGGATCGAGAATCCGCGCTTGTAGTCCTTGGCAGGGTCGGTCTCGTAGAACTCCTCGCTGCTCACCTCGGGCGGCGGCGCCTTGTACATCCTGACCTCGGCGTCGAAGCGGCCCGCGGTCTGCGGCGCGCCCTGGACCATGAGGTAGCGGCCGACCTGGTCGAAGTCGTTGCACAGGCCGTCAGGGAAGCGGCCGGATGAGGAGTTGAGCAGCAGCCGGGGCGTCTCGATCGAGTACCCGGCCACGGCGACCATCCGAGCCCGCTGGAAGCGCTCCCTGCCGTCGCGGACGTAGTGCACTCCGGTCGCGCGGCCGGTTCGCTCGTCTACCTCGACGCGAGTGACCATCGCGTCGGCGCGTACCTCCGCGCCACGCGCCAGCGCGTCGGGCACGTGCGTGATCAGCGGTGACGCCTTGGCGTTGACCTTGCAGCCCTGCAGGCAGAAGCCGCGGTAAATGCAGTGCGGCCGGTTGCCGAACCGGCCGTTGGCGATCGCCACCGGGCCGACCTTGGCGGTGATGCCGAGCTTGTCCGCGCCGCGCAGGAACACCTCACCGTTCCCGCCGACCGGATGCGGCCGGTACGGGTAGCCGTGCGGATCTCCCCACGGCCAGCGCTCGCCGGCCACCGGCAGTTCCTGCTCGATCTGCTCGTAGTACGGGCGGAGCTCGGCGTAGCGCACCGGCCAGTCGGCGCCCACCCCGTCGACCGTGGCGGTCATGAAGTCGCTCGGGTGGAAGCGCGGGGTGTACCCGGCGTAGTGGACCATCGAGCCGCCCACGCCCCGGCCGGAGTTGTTCGACCCCATCGGCACCGGGTCGGTGCCCGCGATCACCCGCGGGTCGGTCCAGTACAGGTGATGGGATCCCGCCTCGTCGCTGACCCAGTCCGTGTCCGGGTCCCAGAACGGGCCGGCGTCCAGCGCCGCGACCGTCCAGCCCGCCCGGGCCAGCCGTTGCAGCAGGACCGAGCCACCCGCGCCGCAGCCCACTATCACCAGGTCGATCTCGTCGGAATCGGCGAACCGCCGCATGTCGCGGCGAAGGCGGTGATTGGTCCTGGTGCCGTCGTTGGGCAGCAGCCAGGCCGACTCGTTCCGCGCGCGGACGCCGTCAAGCAGGCCCATCAGGCGCTGTCCTTGACCGGGTCCTCGGCGGGCTTGGCGTCGCGGACCTCGAACGGCTCGAGCTTGCCGACCCCGGCGTTCTTGTAGCCGCGCGGGTAGGCGGGGCCGGGGAAGCCGATCTCGGCCCAGGCGTACGGGTGCGCGTAGAACGCCGTGCAGGCGTACCTGGTCCACAGGCTCCACACGTGCGCGGCAGGCAGCCCGTGCCAGTCCGCCGACTTCAGGTCCTGGACGGCCTGGACCAGCGCCATCTGGTCGATCTCGGATGCCTCGGCGAACGAGGTGCCGTGGCGCACTGCGGCGTCCGCGTCCAGGTACGACAGCGTGTCCCGCCAGGCCTGGCCGTCCTCTGGCATGGCCGCGTACCGCCAGCCGTCGGTCTCGCCCGCCGCCAGCCGGGAGCCGACCATCTCAAGTACCGGCACCACCCAATCGCCCTGCTGTCCGATGAGCAGGTTGAGCAGGGCGCGGACGCACGGCACCTCGGGTCCGGTGAAGAACTTCGGCGTCGCAGACAGCTTGGTCCTCGCGATGACCGCGTCGGCGGTCACCTGATCCCAGTGCCGTGCCTGGCCCAGCACGTCGAAGCCGGGGAACCGGCCGGTCCAGTCACGGCCGCGCGGCGTCTGGCCGCTCACTGCTCCCGCCGCAGGATCGCCGCCAGCAAGCCCATCCCGCCCACCATGGTGACCAGCAGCGGAGCAAGCAGCGGCGGCCCCATCTCCATGTTGTAACGGGCGTTACGCCAGCCGCCCGGCTTGTGCGCGATGCCGCGGGCGTGCAGGTAGAGGCCCTGCAGGCCGTTGGCAACGATCGCCGCGGAGGTGATGGGCAGCGCGGTCTTCGCCATCCGGGGGCTGGCGAACCCGGCGATCCCCGCGACCGCGCCGACCGGCCCCAGCGCGACCGGCAGCCACATCATCTTGTTGCCGAAGCTGGCGCTGTCGTGCTCGAAGTAGATCTCCGCCGCCGTGACCAGCGCCCCGGCCGCGGTCAGCGCCGACAGGCTGCGCTCGAAGCGCCCGGTCTGCACGTTCCGCACCATCCGGTCGATGCCGTGAACGGTCTGGCCGGCCGCGCTGCGGCGGGCGCGCCGAGATGTCATGTGGTCCTCCTGGTGCCCGGCGGAACACGGGATTCCTTCCCGGTCTCGCCCGGCGGCTGGCTCCGGACCGGACTACCCCGCTGGCCCGCGCCAAACCTGGCGCGCCCTGCCTGCCAGAATCGGACAGCAGGAACTGGCGCGCTGGCCGGATACATGGCTCGTTTACAGGTAGATATGGCTGGCAGACGGCCAGTCGCCGATTGCAGGGGAAGATGGATGACGCAGCTGATGGAGACAAAGCACTGATTCTTGACACGAGGTTCGATTCCGGGACGCTCCATACGCTGCGGGCGGCCGTGCAGGCCTGTGCCAGCCGGGTGGGCTTGGCTGGTCACCGTGTCGACGACATCGTGCTGGCCATTCACGAGCTGGCAGCCAACGCGGTCCAGCACGGCGCGGGAGCGGGACGGCTGCGGATCTGGGACCTGGCGGGCGCACTGCGCTGCCAGGTCGACGACGGCGCGCCGGCGTTCGACGAACCGGCCGTCCCGGGAGCCGGCCCCGACGGGGCGAAGGCCGCCGAGCCGTCCATGGTGAGCGCGTGGGCCATCCCCGGCCACGGCCTCTGGGTGGTGCAGCAGGTGGCCGACCAGCTTCGGGTCACGTCGAGCCCGCGCGGCACGAGCGCCATGGCCACCTTCAGCCCGTCGCCGGCGGGCGGTAGCGCGCCGTGCCTATAATCAACAGGTCTTCCAGACGGGAGGCGTCGACGTGACAGCGCATCCCGGTGGGCCGGATGCGCAGCGCGCTGCGTGCCTACGCGCTGGAGACCAGGGATCCTGCCGAGGTCCTGGACCGGCCTCGACAAGGTGTAGCCGGCATAGGTCTCAGGCGTCCGCAGGCTGGCCCAGTCGGCGGGGGCCTCGATGCCGCGTGCGTCGGGCGAGACCAGGTCCGCCCCCCGTACCGGCCCGCGCATACGCGCACCATAAAACCACTGCCCGTTCTGAATAATCCAAAATCTTTTTTGCCGAACGAACGGTGGTGCTCGGTCGCGGACCCAAGGGTTGTACGCCGCCCGGCGGTACCAGCGGCTTGTCATCGGGCCGTGGGCGCACGGGCCGATGGCCGGGTGGTTTCCCGAGCGGTCCTACGGGATGGCGGCCGGGATCGAGGCCGCCGACCTCACCGGGCTTCAGCTGCGCTGGTTCGACTGGCTGCTGCGCGGCACCGACACCGGCCTGGCCGGCTCCAAGCCGGTCCGGCTGTTCGTCATGGGCGCGAACGTGTGGCGCGATGAGGACGACTGGCCGCTGCCCGGCACCGAGTACGTCGACTACTTGCACGTCTCCTCGTCGGCCCCCGATACCGACTTCACCGTCAAGC
>JBOHCG010000115.1:0-15813 GCA_050698735.1 Streptosporangiaceae bacterium
AGGCAACATAGTCGTCCCGCAGCGGCCGGAACCGGACAGGGCAGCCGTCCTTCGCCGCGATGACCGGCCGGCCGATGACGACCGCCCGGCCTGCCAGCGCGTCCGCCATCAGGACCGCCGGCCGGCGAACCGCGTTGACATCCCTGTCCGCGGCCGGCTCCCGCAGCGTTCCCAGCCTGGTCCCGGTCTGGCCGGCGATGAAGTCCACGCACGCCTGGTCGCTCGCCGTCCTCAGGCTGCGGCCGGTCAGGAAGGCCGCGAACCGGTCCAGCACAGCCTGGTAGCGCCGGATCGTGCCCTCGGATCTCCCGGCCTCGCGCAACGCCGTCACGACAACGCCCACGGCGACCCTGACATCTGCCTCTCCCATGACAATCACCCCTGTTCGGAGACGGAATGAACAAGGTGATTCTTCGCCGGCGCGGTCAATGCGCCCAGCGGCGCTGACAGCCACCCCTCACTGCTCGACTCGCTGGGCCGCTGACCCCAGCCCAAGGAGGATTATGCGGACTGCAACACGAGCTCCGCCGCCGCTGCCAGCGGAAACGTCACGGCAGGGCGCATAACCCGGCCGTCCGCCTAATGCCTGTTATGCGGAATTCCGCATAATCGCCATTATTTCGCCTCGCTGCTCATCGCCCACGGCTCAGACGTCAAGACCGTGCAGGCCAGGCTGCGGCACGGGTCAGCGAAAACCACCTTGGATACGTACGGTCACCTCTGGCCGGACAAGGACGAGTCCACGAAGGCCGTCATCAATGCGGTCGTCGAGGCGAAGTTCCGGGATCTTGCGGACTCTGTGCGGACTGGGGGGGGCGCGCCGTGACGCGCCCCCAGCTCAGCGGCCTAGAAACCGTCACACGTCGTAGTACAGCTCGAACTCGTGCGGGTGCGGGCGCAGCCGGAGTTCGGCGAGCTCGACGGTCCGCTTGTAGTCCAGCCAGGTCTCGATGAGGTCGGGGGTGAACACGCCGCCCTCGGTGAGGAAGGCGTGGTCACCCTCCAGGGTGTCGAGGACCGCTTCCAGCGAGCCGGGGACCTGCGGGATGGCGGCCGCCTCGTCCGGCGGCAGCTCGTACAGGTCCTTGTCCACCGGCTCCTGCGGCTCGATCTTGTTCTTGATGCCGTCCAGGCCCGCCATCAGCATCGCGGCGAACGCGAGGTACGGGTTGCAGGACGGGTCGGGAACGCGGAACTCGACGCGCTTGGCCTTCGGGTTCGTGCCGGTGATCGGGATCCGGCAGCAGGCCGAGCGGTTCCGCTGGGAGTAGACCAGGTTGACCGGGGCCTCGAAGCCAGGTACCAGCCGGTGGTAGGAGTTCGCCGTCGGGTTGGTGAACGCCAGCAGCGACGGCGCGTGCTTGAGCAGGCCGCCGATGTAGTACCGGCCGATGTCCGACAGGCCCGCGTAGCCGACCTCGTCGTAGAAGAGCGGCGAGCCGTCCTTCCAGATCGACTGGTGGCAGTGCATCCCGTTGCCGTTGTCACCGAACAGCGGCTTGGGCATGAACGTCACCGTCTTGCCCGCCGCCTGGGCGGTGGACTTGATGATGTACTTGAAGAGCATGAGCCGGTCGGCTTCCTGCAGCAGAGAGCCGAACCGCATGTTGATCTCGGCCTGGCCAGCGGTGCCGACCTCGTGGTGCTGCATCTCGACCTGGATGCCGGACGCGATCAGGTTCGTCGTCATCTGCGAGCGCAGGTCCACGAAGTGGTCCATCGGCGGGACAGGGAAGTAGCCGCCCTTGTACCTGGGCTTGTAGGCGAGGTTGCCGCCGTCCTCGTCCTTGCCGGTGTTCCACGCGCCTTCCACCGAGTCGATGTGGTAGTAGCCCTCGTTCGCGGACGTGGAGAAGCGCGCCGAGTCGAAGATGTAGAACTCCGCCTCCGGCCCGAAGTACGCCGTGTCGCCGATGCCGGTGCCGCGCAGGTAGTCCTCGGCCTTCCTGGCGATGTTGCGCGGGTCCCTGCTGTAAGGCGCGCCGGTCAGCGGATCGTGCACGAAGAACGTCATGTTCAGGGTCTTGTGCGTGCGGAACGGGTCTACTACAGCGGTGGTCGGGTCAGGCAGCAACTGCATGTCGGACTCGTGGATCTGCTGGAACCCGCGGATCGACGAGCCGTCGAACATGAGGCCGTCAGTGAAGACGTCCTCGCTGAACGATACGGATGGCACGGTGAAGTGCTGCATCGTTCCCGGCAGGTCACAGAACCTGACGTCGATGAACTCCACGTTCTCCTCCGCGATGAAACGGAGGACCTCCTCGGCACTGCTGAACATCCACCCTCCCGTGTACAGGGCACGCATATCGGATCTCGAGCACGCGACTGCGACGCTAGCCGCCGGCAATTTCCGCGCCGTGTCTGGTGTGTTTCGCGGATGTTACGGCTCAGCCCCCCGCACCGTAGCCATCAACACACACTGTAGCCCGGCGCGGTGGTCTCGGCCCGGTCAGCCCGCCGCCGTAGCCCCGGCCCGGAGCGGATACCGTGGTGTCGTGGCCCAGCTAACCGAGGCGGACTCCAAGCCGGCCTATCCAGGCCAGCGGTTCGGGCTGCCCGAGCATGGCCCGATGTCGGTGGCCAGCATGGGCAGGCGCCTGCTTGCGCTGCTCATCGACTGGCTGCTCAGCATGGTCATCGCCTACTGGCTCACCCGCTCGCAGTTCTGGACGATCGCGGTCTTCGCGGTCGAGGTCTACCTGCTCACCGCGCTGACCGGGACGACGGTAGGCAAGCGACTGGTCGGCATCCGGGTCATCCGGCCCGGCGGCGGCAGAGTCGGGTTCGGCTGGGCGCTGGTGCGGACGGCGCTGCTGCTGACCGTCGTCCCGCCGCTGCTGAGCGACCGCGACCTGCGCGGCCTGCACGACCGCGCTGCGGACACCATCGTCGTCCGGATGTAACCGGGCCGGTCAGCCGGCCCTGCGCCGGCCATCCGGCCTCAGCGAGCCTTCGGCCGCGGCATCTTGGGCTGCCTGATGTTCCTCGGGATCGGTCCCTTGGGCATCTGCAGGGTCGGCTGCATGGCCTTGAGCCGGTGGTTGATATCGCTGATCGCGGCCGGCTTGAGGTTGCGCGGCAGCCGCATGATCTTCCGCTGCAGCTTGCTGATCGGGATCTGGCCCTCGTCGTCGCCGACCTGGAACTCGAAGATCGGCACCTCGTAAGCCACCCGGGCGACCTTCTTCTTCTCCGCGGCGAGCAGGCTGGCCAGCCCCTTGGGGGAACCCTCGCCGACCAAGATGACCCCGGGCCTGCCGACCGTCCTGTGCACCACGTCCATGTTCCTGTTCGCGGAGACCGCCGGCGTGACCGTCCAGTTGCCGCGCATATTCTCCAGCACGGCGGCGGCCGCGCCCGGCTGCCCCTCGATCGCCTTGTATTGCGCCGTCTGCGCGAACCTGCCGAACAGGACCACCGTGACCAGCACGCCGAGCAGGATGCCGAGAGGGATGAGCAAGGCCAGGTGGCCGGTCAGCAGCCCGACCACGATGAGTACGGCCAGCGTGCCGAGCCCGCTGCCGACAACGATGGGCATCGCCCTCGGGTCCGACTTATGGACCAGGCCGGCGACCATGCGAATCTGCTTCAGCCGCCCGGCGTTGGCCATCTCCGCCGCGGCGTCCTTGTCAATCCCGCCCTCGGCGGACCCCGACCTTCTCGACATGCGTGACATGCTCCGCAGCATACTGTTTTCCCTAGAGGGGACGATCCCCCCTAGGACCCCCGTCAACCCAAGGGGGGACGACCCCCTGGAACCCCCCGATTACCCGCTGCGGTCCTCGCCGTAGTATCACGCGGCCGGAGGGCTCTACCTTTCCCCGGACCCACCCTAGGTCCTCGCGGACCGCGCGATGATGGCCTGGGCGTACAGCCGCCCGGCCCGGTAAGAGGAGCGCACCAGAGGGCCGGACATGACGCCGGCGAATCCGAGCTCGAGCGCCTCATCGCGCAGTTCGACGAACTCCTCCGGCTTCACCCAGCGCTCCACCGGATGGTGCCGGGGTGTCGGCCGAAGGTACTGGGTGATGGTCAGCAGGTCGCAGCCGGCGGCCCGGAGGTCCGCCATGGCCTGCGTGATCTCCTGCCGCTCCTCGCCCAGGCCCAGGATTAGGTTGGATTTCGTAACCAGCCCCGCCTCGCGTGCCGCCCGCAGCACCTCGAGCGACCGGGCGTACCTGAATCCCGGCCGGATGCGCCGGAAGATCCGCGGCACGGTCTCGATGTTGTGGGCGAGAACCTCCGGCCGGGATCCGAAGACCTCTGCCAGCCGTCCGGGGTCCGCGTTGAAGTCGGGGATGAGCAGTTCCACGCCGCAGCCGGGCACGGCGGCATGGATCTCCCGGCAGACCTGCGCGTACAGCCAGGCCCCGCCGTCGGCCAGGTCATCGCGCGCGACGCCGGTCACGGTCGCGTACCTCAGGCCCATCGCGGCAACCGACTCCGCGACGCGCCGCGGCTCCTCCTCATCGAGCGGCAGCGGCTTGCCCGTGTCGATCTGGCAGAAGTCGCACCTCCTGGTGCACTGGTCGCCGCCGATCAGGAAGGTAGCCTCGCGGTCTTCCCAGCACTCGAAGATGTTCGGGCAGCCCGCCTCCTCGCACACCGTATGCAGGCCCCCGCTGCGGACGAGCGTCTTGAGCTCGGTGTACGCGGGCCCCGTCCGCAGCCGGGTCTTGATCCACGGCGGCTTGCGCTCGATCGGGACCTGGCTGTTGCGGGCCTCCAGGCGCAGCATGCGCCGGCCCTCTGGTGCGAGTACCACAGCTTCAGAGTATGTTGCTGCCCGGCCCGGCTGATAAGGGGACGTCACATGATCTTGAGCACGATGAATGACCTGCCCGAGAACATCGGCCAGGAGATCTGCGCCTACGGCACCGCCGTCAAGATCCGCCGCGCCGACTAACCCGGCCCGGATAACCCCGGATAACCCGCCGGGATAACTGAGCTGCCAGGCCCGCGAGGTCCACCGGGCCGGCGGCCAGGGCGTCGGCGTCGTAGGCCTCCCGCCAGCCGTCATAGCCGAGGACGTCGGCAAGGTGGCGCTGCACGACCGGCGTGACCTCGGCGACGGTGACGTGCCGCCCGGCCTCGATGGACAGCGTGCTCACGCCAGCGTCGCGGATCCCGCACGGCACGATGCGGTCATACCACGATAGGTCGCAGTCGCAGTTCAGCGCGAACCCGTGCATGGTGACGCCCCTGGCGACCCGCGCCCCGATCGCGCCGACCTTCCGCTCTGCCCAACCTTCCATCGGCCCCTCGCCGGCCGGCCCGCCCCCCGTGATCCACGCGCCGCTGCGTCCATCCACTCGTCCCGCCGTGACGCCGAACTCGGCGCACACCCGGATCATGGCCTCCTCGAGCGCCCGCACGTAGGCCACCACGTCGACAGGATCGCGCAGCTTGACGATGGGGTAGCCGGTCAGCTGCCCCGGCCCGTGCCAGGTGATCTTGCCGCCGCGGTCCACGTCGATGACCGGCGCGCCCGGGTCGCCGAACGGCCGGTCCGAGGCGGCCGTCCGCTTGCCCGCCGTGTACACGGGCTGGTGCTCGAGGAGCAGGCAGCTATCGGGGACCTCACCGGCGACCCGCCTGGCATGCACACGCCGCTGCAGGTCCCAGCCCTCGCGATAGTCCACAGGAACGGCGCCGAAGCCGACGTAGACAAGCTCACTCACTTTTCCCAGCCTACGCGCCCTGATCAGCCGCCTGCCCGCACAACGTTCGCCCAGGATGCCGGCGCACAATGAAAGATGTGATGGACGAGGCTGAACTGCGCCGAATGACCCCGGACGAGCGACGCGAACTGGCCCGCACCCTGGCCGCCATCGACCTGCCGCATCCGCTGCTGGGTCCCAGGGTCCAGCGGCGCAGGCGGTTCGCGCTGATCTTCCTGATGGCGTGCTGCGTCGGGCTGGCCGGCTGGATCGCGATCCTCATCCTCTACCTGCCCGGGAAGTACACCTCGAGCGACTGGCGGGGCGTCTGGGTCGGGCTGGACATCGCCGAGCTCGCCGGGTTCGCCGCGACCGGCTGGGCTGCCTGGCACCAGCGGCAGGTCGTCATCTTCCTCATGATCATCACCGGCACCCTGCTGCTGTGCGACGCGTGGTTCGACGTGGCGCTTGACTACGGCTCGAGGGGCTTCACCGCGAGCATCCTGTCCGCGGTGTTCGCCGAGCTCCCGCTGGCCTTCGTCATGTTCGCCACCGCCAGACGGCTGGTCCGTGTCACCGTCCAGACCGTCATACAACTTGCCGGGGTGCCGGGGCAGACACCCTCGCTGTGGCGGATCCCGCTGCTCGCGAACGGTCTCGAGGAGGCGCTGCCAGGCAGGCTCAGGCCTCCGTCATCCGTCGATGTCACAACGGTGGGCCGCACCTCGTCTTAGGATCAAAGATCCCGAGGAGAGCATCATGGACGCGAACGATTTCACCGAGTTCAAGCCGCTGATGTTCTCGATCGCCTACCGGATGGTCGGCCAGCCGCGCTTCGAGGCCTCAGCCGCGCAGCGCGACGAGGTGGCCCGCCGGTTCTTCGCCGCCGCGGGCGGCGGCGACCTGGCCAGCCTGCTCGATCTGCTCGCGCCCGACGTCGTCATGGTCGGCGACGGCGGCGGCAAGGCGCAGGCGCTGCTCACCCCGCTGGCCGGTCCGGACCGTGTCGCCAGGTTCCTGCTCGGGCTCTACCGCCGCGGCCGTCAGCTGGGCGCACGCGGCGAACTTGCCTGGGTCAACGGCCAGCCGGGCGCGGTCGTCTACGACCTGGAGGACCGCGTGATCAGCGTGCTCGCGCTGGACATCGACGGCGGCCTGGTCCAGGTGATCAGGTCCATCGTCAACCCGGACAAGCTCGGGCATCTGGGCCCGGTCTCCGACCTGGCGTTGGCGCCGCGCCCGGACTTATCCTTTCGGTCATGGCCACCGATTTCACCGAGGAGACCGCCGCCGCGGCAGTCGTCGAGAGCTTCGCGAATACACCGGATACCCGGCTGCGCGAGCTGCTGGGCTGCCTGGTCAAGCACCTGCACGCCTTCGTCAGGGAGGCCGAGCCGACGATCGGGGAGTGGGAGCAGGCGATCGAGTTCCTCACCGCGACCGGCCAGAAATGCGACGACGAGCGCCAGGAGTTCATCTTGCTCTCCGATGTGCTCGGCGTCTCCATGCTGGTCGAGACGATCAACCACCGCAAGACCGCGGGCGCCACAGAAGCCACCGTGCTCGGCCCCTTCCACATGACCGTCTCCCCGCGCCGGGAACTCGGCGACACGATCGACCTGATCGGGACGGGCCCGCAGTGCGTCGTGACGGGCAGGGTGCTCTCGGTGGACGGCACACCGCTGCCCGCCGCCGAGTTGGACGTCTGGCAGGCGAGCGACCAGGGCTTCTACGACGTCCAGCAGCCGGGCGCGCTGCCGCGGGGCAACGGCCGCGGCCTGTTCACCGCCGACTCCGGCGGCGCCTTCTGGTTCCGCACCGTGGTGCCTGCCTACTACCCGATCCCGACCGACGGCCCGGTCGGCGCGTTGCTCGCCGCGACCAAGCGGCACCCGTACCGCCCCGCGCACATCCACTTCATCGCGACCGCGCCCGGCCATAGCCCGCTGACCACCCACATCTTCGTGGCGGGCAGCGAGTACATCGAATCCGACGCGGTGTTCGCGGTGAAGCGGAGCCTGATCGTCGACTTCACCCCGGTCGACGACCCCGCCGAGGCCGCCAAGTACGGCCTCACCGCCCCGTTCCACCTGGCCACCTTCGACATCGTCCTGCAGCCCGCCGCCTGAAACCTGCCGGCTGCCGCCCTGGCAGGCTCCCTCGGTTCGTCATGATTGGCCCGCCTTTGGGCGGGTAGCGCGAAAAGCCGGATGACCGCGCGCAGGGCGCGGCGGTGAGGGGCTTCATGCTTCAGGCAATACTGCTGGCCGGGATCGTCGCCGCGCCGCTCGGCTCTGCTGCCCTGTTCATGCCGGCCCGGCGGCACGCCCGCCGCGCCGGCACCTGGTCGGCCGTCCGGCGGTTCGTCTTGGCCATTATCGGAACCGTGCTGCTGGCCGCCGCGGTGGCGGTCGTGCTGCGCCTGCTCGGGGCCTCGGAGCACAACCTGGTGGCAGGCGTGGCGGGCCTGGTGTTCGCCAGCGTGATCTGGCTGCCCGTGACCAGGCGCTGGTCCGCCCGGGCCCACCTGTGCTGGGCCTCCAGCTTGTTCCTTTTCGTCGTCTACCTTGTGTACGCGCTTGAGTGGACGTTCGCCAGCCATCTCGGCGCGGCGAGCACCGCGGGCGGGCTGCTGCTCTGGGTCCTCGAGGTCTTCGCCGCCGCTTTGTGCTGCGCGTACCTGTGGGAGATCTGCGACGCGCTCGGCACCGAGCACTGGCGGCGCCGGATCACCCCCAGCACCAGGCTGGAGGTGCCCGACAGCGAGCTTCCCATGATCAGCCTGCACGTCCCGGCGCACAACGAGCCGCCGGACATGGTCATCGACACGCTGCGCTCGCTGCTGCGACTGGACTACCCCAGGTACGAGATCATCCTGATCGACGACAACACCGACGACGAGCAGCTCTGGCGGCCGGTCGAGGCCTGGTGCGAACGGCACGGTGTCAAGTTCGCGCACCTGGAGAACTGGTCCGGCTATAAGTCGGGCGCGCTGAACTACGCGCTGCGCAGGCTCACCTCGCCGGAGGCCGAGCTCATCGGCGTCGTCGACTCCGACTACCAGATCGAGCCAGGATTCCTGCGTCGTTGCGCTCCCGCGTTCGCCGATCCGTGGATCGGCTTCGTCCAGGCGCCGCAGGATTACCGAGGCTGGACCGAATCGCGCTACTACCGGCGCCTGTATTACTCCTACAAGTACTTCTTCTCCGTCTCCCAGCCGTCCCGCAACGAGCACGACGGCGCGATCTTCGCCGGCACGATGGGACTGATCCGGCGGGTGGCCCTTGACGAGCTCGGCGGCTGGGACGAGTGGTGCATCACCGAGGACGCGGAGCTGTCCATACGCCTGCTGCGGGCCGGCTGGCACGGCCTGCACGTGGACCAGTCCTGGGGCCACGGGATCATGCCGCTGACGTTCGAGGCGCTCAAGGGCCAGCGTTACCGGTGGTGCTTCGGCGGCATCCAGATCCTGCGCATGCACTGGCGCTCGATGATGCCCGGCCGTCAGGGCCGGCAGAACCACCTGGCCGCCGGTCAGCGATGGGCCTACCTGGCGGGCGCCCTGCAGTGGTACGGCGACCTGCTCGGCCTGCTGTTCCTGATCTTCCTGCTGGCCGGAGCCATCAACCTGGACACCGGCGGTGGCCAGCTGTTCCGCAAGCTCACGGTGTTCCTTGTCGCGGCCGTGCCGGTGCTCGTGCTGCTCGGCCTGGTGCGCGCGGTCGCCCTGCTGCGCCGCGGCACCGGTGCGTCCTGGCGGGATGCCCTCGGCGCGTTCTTCATCTGGCAGTCCACCTCGCTGGTGGTGGCCCGCGCGTCGGTGCTCGCCCTGTTCGCCAAGAAGGCCGCGTTCCTGCGCACGCCCAAGACGAGCGAGCGGACTCGCTGGTGGGAGGCGCTGCGCGCCAACTGGGCCGAGTCCACCCTCGCGCTGTTCGGGTTCCTCGGCATCGCCGGCGCCCTGACCAAGGCGAATCAGCTCAGCGGCCCGCTGCTGGCCGTCCTGTTGCTGTTCCCCACGCTCGGCATGGCCGCCGCCCCCGTCAACAGCTGGGCCGCCCGCCGTGCTGCCCTGCCGGCGGACCTGCGCGAGCGCCGCAGTACCGAGTACCGCCGTGACCGTCACTCCTTCGCGGCCGGTGTGGCCACCGGCGGAGCCGTCGCAGTCCTTGGCGTGGCGATCGCCGCCCTTGCTCTCCTCTTCACCGGCAACCACTCGGTCCAGCCCCCCAACCTGATAAGCCCCGTCCAAGGCACCTCGTCCTCCGCCACCCCCACCCATTCCTCCTCTCCATCCCCCTCCGCAACAACCTCCACCCCGACCCCGACCCCGACCCCGTCGACGACCACCCCCACCCCCACTCCGACTCCCACCCCAACCGCCACCACGACCCCAACCGCGACCACCTCCCCATCCCCAACCACCTCGCCCACCTCCTAGCCCCGGTCAACTTCCGCGGTCGCACGGGGACATTACGATCGGCCCGTGCAGACCTACGCCGATGCCACGGTTCTGATCGATGATCCGCAGGTCCTGGCCTGCCGGATTGCCGATATCGGTGAGCCGCTGGTCGACATCAGCACCTCCCAGGCGTTGGCGGTCGACGTGACCAGGGCTCGCGTGCAACACCTATCAGACAATCCCTTCCAGGTCCGTTCCGGCGTCGCCGGACGGCTCGTCCGCGCCCAGGGATACCTTCCCGAGGGGTACCGGCTCCAGATCAAGGAGGGCTGGCGTCCGGTCTGGGTCCAGGAGCGCATCTGGCAGGAGAGCCTGAATGAGCTGCGGACCCGCCGGCCCGGCCTCATTGGGCCGGACCTGATCCGGGAAAACACCCGGTTCACCGCCCAGCCCGGCAGCGCGCCGCCGCACAGCACCGGCGGTGCCGTCGACCTCGTCCTCCTCCATCACGGCGAGCATGCCGACATGGGCTGGGGGTTCAACCAGCCAGGCGAGGGCTCACGGACCGATCATCCCGTCCCTGAGCCAGCACGGCATAACCGGGACGTTCTCGCCGCCGCCATGGACGCGGCCGGGTTCATCAACTACCCGGCCGAATGGTGGCACTGGTCCTACGGTGACCGGTACTGGGCCTTCCAGACATCCCGGGACACGGCGCTCTACGGGCCGCGGTAGATGAACCTGCACTCACTGGAGCGGCTCTGAGAGCCCGCTCCTCTTCTGCGCGCGATGAAGTACCCCGGCCGCCAAGCCTGTATGCAGGAGGCCATATGGCCAGATCGCCGCGAGCACGATCCAGTTATAGCCCGTCACCACGAAGGCGAACAGACCTATGAGGAGAATCGCGCCGCCTACCCCGAACGATATCCTGACCGCCCGAAGCAGCAGCCGACGCTCCTGGGCATCGGAGGTGGCCGTGAGAAGGCGGCGGGTGAAGTAGCACGCCCAGGCTAGGCTCCCGCCGCGGCCAACGCGACAACCAACGTCAGCGCCACCCAGATCACCACTTAAAAGTGCCCACTGGCGGACTCCCGGACCAGAGCAGATATGCCTGGGGAGTGGCCATCACAATGGCGGTTGTCAGCGCTGGCAACGGGCACCTGGACGGTGTCGAAGTGCCGCCGGGTACGTTAAAGCGAACACGATCACTGCTCCACTGCGATTCCCCGCCGCAGCCCGGGATCGCGGGCAAGGTGATGGACGGACAGGTCAGCGGCGGCGGGCTTCAGCGACTGGCGAGTTCGGCGGAAAGGGCGGCGGGCAGGTCTGGGTGGCGGAACTCGTAGCCGGCCTCGAGCAGGCGCGTCGGGCGGACGCGGGCGCTGGTCAGGAGTTCGACGGAGGCCTCGCCTAGGGCCAGGCGCAGGACTGGGGCGGGCACGCGCAGCCAGGGGTGGTCGCGGCGGCCGACGGCTGCGCTCAGCGCGGCGGCGAACGCCGAGTTGGTCACGGGCTCCGGAGCGGTGAGGTTGACGGGGCCGCTGAGGTCCTTGCGGTCCAGCAGGAACCGGATCGCGGCGATCTCGTCGGACAGTGAGATCCAGCTCATCGCCTGGCTGCCCGAGCCGAACCTTGGGCACAGGCCCCGCCTGGCCAGCGGGAGCATCCGGGCGAGCAGCCCGCCATCAGGGGTGAGCACCAGCCCGCTGCGTGGATGGACCACCCGGATACCGGCCTCGGCGGCCGGCTCCGCCGCGGCCTCCCAGTCCCGCACGAGCCGGGCGAGGAAGGTCTTCCCCGCCGACGCCGACTCGTCCTCGTCACTACCGCCCGTGTCCCCGTACCAGCCGATGGCCGAGGCCGACACCAGCGTCGCGGGCCGCGGGTCAAGCCTGGCGAGGGCGCCTGCAAGCGCCCGGGTGCCGAGGACCCTGCTGGCCCTGATCTCCGCCTTGTAACTGGCCGTCCAGCGGCGGCTGGCCACGCCGGCCCCCGCCAGGTGCACGCACGCGTCGATCCCGTCGAGTTGGTCCGGCCGGGACTGGGCCGCCTGCCGGGACTGACCGGCGTGCCGGGCCGGGACCGGCTGCCGGGACGAGGCAGGGTGCCGGGATGCGGCCGAGGCCCGGGACGAGGGAGCGGTGGCAGCGGGACTTAGCCCCGCGTCGGCGGCACGCGGATCCCAGCGAACCTCGTCGGCAGCCCGCGGCGGCCGGCGGACCAGCCTGATGACCTCGTGGCCCTCCGCGCGCAGGCTGGCCACGAGCGCGCTGCCTATCAGCCCGGACGAACCGGTTACCGCGACCTTCATGTGCCTCCGCACCACCCCCGCGACCGTGGCGTCACGTTCGCCGACGCGCTCCGGGCCGCCGCGGGCCGCAGCGCGCTCGCGCGCCTACAGCCCTAGTTCCGCCTCGAACGAACCTTCTTCCAGCCTGTTCTTGACAGTTGTGAGGAACCGGGCCGCGTCGGCGCCATCGACGAGCCGGTGATCGTAGGTGAGCGCCAGGTACACCATCGAGCGGACGGCGATCACCTCGCCAAGGGCGGGATCCTCCACCACCACGGGGCGCTTGACCACGGTGCCGGTGCCGAGGATGGCGACCTGCGGCTGGTTGATGATGGGCGTGTCGAACAGGGCGCCGCGGCTGCCCGTGTTGGTCAGCGTGAACGTCCCGCCCGCAAGCTCGTCCGGGCCGACCCGGCCGGACCTGGTGCGCTCCGCGAGATCGCCGATCTTGCGCGCGAGGCCACCGATGTTGAGGTCGCCAGCGCCATGGATGACCGGCACCATCAGCCCGCGCTCGGTGTCGACCGCGATGCCAAGATGCTCGGTGTCGTGGTAGGTGACCTGGTCTCCGTCGATCACGGCGTTGAGCTTCGGGTGTACCTTCAGGGCCTCCATGGCGGCCTGCGCGAAGAACGGCAGGAACGACAGCTTGACGCCCTCCCTGGCCTCGAAGTCGCGCTTGGCCCGTTCGCGCAGCCGCACGATGGCCGTCACGTCCACCTCGACGACCGTGGTGAGCTGAGCGGAGACACGCAGCGACTCGACCATCCGCTGGGCAATCACCTGGCGCGGCCTGGACATCCGCTGGGTCGTGCCGCGCAGCGAGGACGGCACCACGGCCGGGCGCGCGGGCGCGGCTGGGGCGGCCGGCTGCGAGTCGGCAGCCGCCGGGGCGGCCGGGGACGGCGGTGCGTCGGCAGCGGAGGCCTGGCTCTCCTGGGCCTCGCGCTGGACGCGGGCGGCGTCCACGACGTCCTGCTTGCGGATGCGCCCGCCCACGCCGGTGCCGGTGACCGCGTCCAGGTTCACCGCATGCTCGGCGGCCAGCTTGCGGACAAGCGGGGTGACGTAGGGCGCGTCGCCCGTCCCGGGCAGCGGTGTCTGCTGCTGGGCCGACCCGGAATCGGCCGCCGGGGCCGCCGGGGCCGCCGGGGCTGAGGCCGCTGGCGCTGCCGGGACCGTCGTGGGCAGCGGGGCGCTGGGCGCGACCGGGGACGGCGGCATCACCGGCGGCGCGGCCTCGCCCTCGGGGGCGGGTGCGGCCGGGCGGGGGTAGCCGTACGCGGGCGGCGGGGCATAACCAGGGGCCTGCCCCGCCGCGGGCGGCGGGGCATAGGCCGGTGCCTGATCCGCCGCGGGCGGCGGGGCATAGGCCGGTGCCTGATCCGCCGCGGGCGGAGCGTAGCCGGTCGGTGCGCCCTGGCCGTCGGAGGCCGCGCCGGGTGCCTGCTGGCCGTCGGCCGAGGCGGTGCCCGCTGACGCAGAGTCCGCCGCGACCTCCGGTGCCGCGGCCGGGCCCGCGGCGTCGTGCTGCGCCTCGTCTTGCGGTGGCGAGACGGCCTCGTCTTGCGGGGGCGAGACAGCGGCCCCGGGCTGCGATCCGCTCTCCTCGCTGTCCTCGATGACGGCGAGCTGCGCCCCCACCGCGACCGTCTCGTCCTCATCGACCGCTATGCCGCGCAGGATCCCGGACGCGGGGGAGGGGATCTCGGTGTCCACCTTGTCCGTCGACACCTCCAGGAGCGGCTCATCCACCTCCACGCGCTCGCCTTCCTTCTTGAGCCAGCGCGTGACGGTGCCCTCGGTGACGCTCTCGCCGAGCTGCGGCATGGATACGGAGACCGACATGATTCTCGCGACTCCTTTAGGCGTGGAAGTGCAGGGGCTTGCCGGCCAGCGCGAGGTGCGCTTCGCCGATGATCTCGGACTGAGTCGGATGCGGGTGGATGAGCGCGGCGACGTCCGCGGGTTCCGCCATCCAGTTGTAGATCAGCTGACCCTCCGCGATGAGCTCGCCCACCCTGGCGCCCACCAGGTGGATGCCGAGCACGCGTCCGGGCCCGGACCCATTGCCGCCCGCCTCGGCCAGGACCTTCGCCGACCCCTGGGTTTGCAGGATGACGCTCTTGCCGTTGGCGCCGAGCGGGTAGTTCACCTCGGTTACTTCCAGGCCGCGCTCCGCGACCTGGGCCGAGGTCAGGCCCACCGAGGCGACCTCGGGGTCGCTGTAGGTGATGCGCGGCACGCCGTCGTAGTCGATCGGCGTGACGTCGAGCCCGCTGACGCGTTCGGCGACCATGATCCCCTCGGCGAACCCGACATGAGCCAGCTGCGGGGTGCTGATGAGGTCGCCGACCGCCGAGATCGACTGGACGCTGGTCCGGCATAGCGGGTCGACCTTGACGTATCCCCGCTCCATCGCCACGCCGGCCTCGGCGTAGCCGAGGTCCGCCGAGACCGGGGCGCGCCCGACCGCGACGAGCAGCAGGTCGGCGTCGATCGTCTTGCCGCCCTCCAGCGTGACCGTCACGCCGGTATCGGTGTGCTTGACCGACTCGAAGACGGCGTTGAGCTCGAACTTGATGCCGCGGCGGCGGAACGCCCGCTGCAGCACCTTCGCGCTCGTCTCGTCCTCCAGCGGCAGCAGCTGCGGGAGCATCTCCACGATCGTGACATCAGCGCCGAACGACCGCCACACGCTGGCGAACTCGACACCGATCACCCCGCCGCCCAGGATGACCACAGAACCGGGGACCCGGTCGAGCCGCAGCGCCTCGTCCGAGGTGATCACCCGCTCGCCGTCGATGTCCAGCCCGGGCAGGCTGCGCGGCACGGACCCGGTCGCCAGCACCACGTGCGACCCTTCGTAGACGTCCTCGCCCACCCTGACCTGGTTCGGCGAGACCAGCACCCCGGAGCCCTCGATCGTGTCGATCTTCCGGCTCGCGATCGTGGACTGCAGGCCCTTCCACAGCCTGTCCACCACGCCGTCCTTGTAGGCCTGCACGCCGGGCACGTCGATGCCCTCGAACGCGGCCTTGACGCCGAACTTCTCGCTTTCCCTCGCCTGGTCCGCGATCTCGGCCGCGTGCAGCAGGGCCTTGGTCGGGATGCAGCCTCGATGCAGGCAGGTTCCGCCCACCCGGTCCTTCTCGATCAGCGCCACGCGCTTGCCGAGCTCGGCCGCGCGCAGCGCGCAGGCGTACCCGCCGCTGCCGCCGCCGAGCACGACGATGTCGTAGCTGCTGATGCCCTCTGCCACCCCTAAGCCTCCTTAGTCGGCTCACTACCCAGTCATCATCATGCTATTTGCCGGTGGCCTGCCCCGAGCCGAGGCCGGAGCCGCCAGCGGAGCCGCCAGCGGAGCCGAGGGCCGAGAGCCCGCCGTCCGCCACGTCCGCCGCGACCTGGACCAGGGTCCGCACCGCGGCCCCTGTCCCGCCCTTGGAGATGTACCC
>JBOHCG010000116.1:0-15743 GCA_050698735.1 Streptosporangiaceae bacterium
GCGGCCCCTGGCCCCGCTGCGGCCACCTCTCCGGCCCCGCTGATCACCCCCCGCAGCCCCACCTGCGGCCCGGATTGCCGCGCCGCCCCGTGCAGCCTGCGGCAGGTCCGCGCTGCGCAGCGCGCCACTGCCCACGACCCGCGTATCGCGCTGTGGGCCGAACTCTCCGTGCTGGCCCACCTGACCGGCTGGCTCATGCCCCTGCCCGCCCCCGCCTTCGCCGCCGAACTGGCCGCCATGGAGCGCCGCCTCCGCGACTGCGCCCTGTCCCACGCCGTCGATGCCGCCGTGGCGGCCCGCACCCCGGCAATCTCCTCCCGGGTCAGCGGCCCGGCCCTGGCCGCCCACGTCACGGCCGCCATGCACGCCTCCCTCGACGACCACCGCTGGCTCTGTGACCGGCAAGAACCCGGTTGGCTTGCTCCGCCCTACCGGTGGGCACTAGTCCTTGATTCCCTGCGCGCCCGCCACCGCAACGACCCCTCCGCCACCCCGCACCCCGCCACCCCCGGCTGGGAAGCCGCCTACCGCAACCCCATCCCCGGCCAGACCTGCGCCAGCCAACTCAACACGATCCAGCGCTGGTACGACGCCGACCAGCGCGACCCGCACCAGGTCCGCGCCGTCGCCTACGGCACTCGCCCCGCCACCGCCATCGAGCACGCCGTCGGCGCCCGCGCCGAAGACCCTGACTGGGACCAGCGCCTCACCGACGCCCTGACCGCCTTCCATGACTGCCACTGGCCCCGCGACTACCTGCTCCCCGCAGGGGCCTGACGATCCGCCCCGCCACTGTCGCTGCTGGCGGCCGCGCATCCGCGGAATGACTGGCCCCCGCGGGTACCAAGATCACTGCCTGGATCACCTGGTACGTCGGCGGGCTGGACAACCTCACGCGCAGTCCCTCACCAGCCCGGCGCTGGACGCCTGGTCCGCGACCCGGTGGATCACCCGGATCGCCAGCCAGTACGGCCTGCCCGTCGCCGGGGAGAACCCCGGCCTCAACCTCCCCGCCAGCCTGGACACCTTCTACACCAACACCACCAGCACCGGGATGCCGGTGACCCGATCAGCCTGTGGCAGCGCACCGAGGAGGCCGCCGGGCAGACCGGCAGGCGACCTCGGCCGTGCCCACCTGCCACGCGCCCGCCTGAGGTCGCTGGCCAGCTACGACGTCCCCGCCCAGCGCGTGCTTGAAGGCGCCGACACCAAACGGACAACCGTCTGGACGGTGCTCGAAGCCTCGGGCTGATCCGGTACCGCGTCCAGCCTGGCCACGCTTGGCGCGCCCGTGGCAGGCCGCCGAGCCTTACCGGAGCTATGCGATCGTGTCGTCGGCGCCGGCGGCAAGCAGGGTGGCGGTGAACCGCGCATTGATCTCCCGGCCGCGGTGGACGGCTTTCCGCGCGGTACCCGCGGTGAACATCGTCCGCAAGAAGCCGCCGCGGTCCGCGCGCGCGACCTCGGCCTGGTGGACCCGGACGAACTCGATCGACCAGAGTTGCCCGGCGAGCCGCACGATACTGCCGGTGCCGATCTTGCGCTGCCAGAGCGGGGTAGTGATCTGCACCTCCTCGGTCGGCACGCTGAAGACCGGGATGACGGGGATCTCGATGACGGTCAGCCAGCCGCCGACGATCCTGACGAGAAAGTCCACGCCGGGCAGGCCCGGCTGGAGATTCCCATTCGCGACTACCCGGCTGACCTCGCAAAACTGCTGGGAGAAGGCCGGTGGCGCCGATTCCTGCCGCGGCGCCGGAGCACTGTGGCGCGGCTGCGTACGGTAGTCGGCGAGCGCGGGGAAGGCCTGCGTTGCCTCGACGAGGTCCGCGCCACTCCGCGCGTATCTGTGCTCATCGGCTCCCGCAGCGGGCGTTTCCCATACAACGGGGTCCCAGCCGTCGTCGGTGTATTCGTAGTCATCGGCTCCGGCCACCGGCGGTGCCGTAGCTTCCCATTCCCAGTCCGGCCCGGGGCGCGCGCTTCCCGAATGCGGATACCACTGCCTCATCTGGTGATTCCTTCCGTTGGTTCGGGCCGGATCGTGTCGGACAAGATGTCACTTAACACGTATGGTCCGACACGGATGGTTCAGTGCGCGCGACGGGCCGAATCCGCGCTGCTGTCGGCGCGCGGCGCCGCCCGGCCTGCCCGCCGGCACCACAGTCACCGTCCCCGGCCAGATAGCCGCCGGGTGACACGCTCCGGCGGCCTGTGGTCAGCTATGCCAACGGCAGGGAGATCATGATCACCTTCGGCCAGGTCGAGCCGCCGGGCCTCGTCGGCCATGGCGCCTGCTCACTTCAGGAGTGACTGTCCGGCTGCGCTCCTCAGCCCGCCGTAAGCCCGGCATCCCCGGTAGCGTCAGCTCCCTCCGCGGCGTAAGGTAAACCCTGACAAGTGTCAGGCAGACCCTGACAGGTAACTCTCACCGGGAGCCGCCATGGCCAGCGAAACGCAAGCCGCCACGACGGCGATCCAGGTGCGCTGCTCCTTCTGCGCCAAACAGAGCGCGGAAGTCGAGAAGGTGATCGCCGGGCCCGGCGTGTACATCTGCAACGAGTGCGTCGAGCTGTGCAATCACATCCTCCGCGCCGAGCAGCAGAAGCCGTCGGCACCGGCGACTCAGCTGCCTGCCTGGGAGGAAACAATGACCGACGAGCAGATCCTGGACCTGCTTCCCCGCATCGCCGCGGTGGGCGCGCAGACCGAGGCGAGCCTGCAGCGCCTGGTCACCGTCTTGCGCGAGCGAAGGGTGACCTGGGCGCGTATCGGCGCCGCCCTCCAGATCACCCGCCAGTCCGCGTGGGAGCGATTCTCCGGCGAGGAGTAGACCACCTGTAGGGTCAGGCGCATGACGACCGCCGCCGCTCAGCTGTTCGCCGCGCTGGGGCTGACGGCTTACTTCCTCTAGGAGCACGACCTGATCGAGGAGAGCTGGCTGCGTACCGTCCACCGGATCAGTTCAAGACCCGCCGATTTCTGATCTTCCCGGCGCCGCCCACACCAGGGGAAGCTCGGGTGATCACTGGGCGCATGCGCCCCACCGCGAACTGAGGATGTGCACCAGCAATAAAGCCAACAGGGTCAGAACGGACCGTGGTAGCACGCTCCGGTACCGGCGCTTAGCTCAGATGCTGGTGGCTGACTTCTGCGGCAGGCCGTACTTGGCCGCGATCGGGTTCCAGATCTGCAGGAACGCCACCTTGGCCACGCCGGCCTGCTGGTCGGCGGCGGTGAAGGCAATGGGTGGAGTGCCCGCGGCGCAGCCTGGCTTCAGCTGCTGCTGGGCCCACCCCAGGTAGTCCTTGTCGGCGCTAAGCGAATAGCGCAGCACCGTAAGCAGGTCGGACTTCAGCGTCGCACCATGGACCAGGCCTGAGGTCGACAGGGCGACCGCCTGGCTGTACTCGGCGCTGCGCTGGCTCACGACGCCCTGGATCTGGCTGACCGCGCCGGACACGTTGGTGCAGCTACCAGCATGGCTGACCGCGTGCTGCAGCGTCGTCCTGGCGGCCGCGCTGGAGCTCAGCAATTTGTTCACGGCGGACGCCTGCTGAGACGGCACGGCGGCCGCCGCCGGCGACGCCGAAGCGGGCGACGCTGACGCTGACGCTGACGCAGGCGCAGGCGCAGGCGCTGGCGATGATGGCGGTGCCGTACTGGCGGCAGGGGAGGATGTGGCCGTGGTGTGCCTGTGCGACAGGACCAGGTTGGTCGTGACAGCGGCGACAATCGCAACCACCACGGCAAGGATGAGCATGAAGACCGCGGAACGTAGCCGGTTCCGCCCGCCCCCGCCGTCCGCTGGATCCTCGTCGTCCTCGTCGTCCACCGGATCCCAGCCGTCCGCCGGACCGCTGGGTACTGCGGGCATCCCCGGCACCACGGGCGGCCCGGACGCAGCCGTCAGCCCCGGCGCTGCCGTCCCCCCGGAAGCACCGGACGCACCGAGCGCGGCGCGCAATGCCACGGCGAACTGGCCGCAGGTCGCGTACCGGTCGCCCGGGTCCTTCGCCAGCGCCGTAGCCAGCACCACGTCCAGCGCGGCAGGCAGGCCCGGCCGCAGCGCGGTGACTGCGGGCGGCGGCGCGTACAGCTGCGCGTACAGCACCGTCAGGCCCTGGTCCTGACCGAACGGCGGCGCGCCGCACAGCAGCTCGAACGCGGCGCAGCCGAGCGAGTACACGTCCGCCCTGCCGTCGACGACGCGCTCCTGTACCTGCTCGGGAGCAAGGTAGTCGAGCGACCCCGCGTACTGGCCCGTCGCGATGATCTCCTCGGGCGGCGCGTCCCTGCTCATCCCGAAATCGGACAGGTACACGTGCTCAAGGTCGTAGTCTGCCCAGTCAGGCGGCGCGGATACCGAATCGCGGGCCTCGAGCAGCATGTTGGCCGGCTTGACGTCCCGGTGGATCAGTCCGCGGGCGTGCGCCGCGTCCAGGGCCGCGGCCACCTGCGCGATGATCTGCCACACGTAGACCAGTGGCGGCGGCCCGAGCCGGTTGAGCAGCGACCGGCCATCGCTGCCGCGGACGTAGTGCATGGCCACGTAGACGGTCCCGTCCGCGTCGCCGGCCGCGTACACAGGAAGGATGCCGGGGTGGCCGATCTCCGCGGCCGCCCGCGACTCGCTGAACAACCGGGTCCTGAACTCGGCGTCCCTGGCCAGTTCCGGCACCAGGATCTTGACCGCAACGGTACGGCCCAGCCGTTCGTCCCTGGCGCGCCGGACAACCGCCGAGTCGCCCTGGCCGATGTAGTCCTCAAGCAGGTAACCGGCAACCCTGTGCTGGTCTACGTGCTGCAGCTCACGAACCTCCGTTCGCGGAACGGCTGGTCCCCGCGTCCTCGCCCCTACGGTAGTGACAAATCGCCAGGTTTGTACGGATAACGCAAATCAGGTCGCGGCCGGGGTACCGGCGAGGTGGCGCATGTTCCGCAGCGCCACCGCCATGATCGTGTTCGACGGGTTGTGCGCGCCCGACGACACGAACACCGACCCGTCCGCCACGTACACGTTGTCGAGCCCGTGCACCCGCCCGTAGCTGTCGGTCACGCTGGTGGCAGGGTCGGCGCCCATCATCATCCCGCCCATGATGTGAAAGCCGGTGGGCAGCCCGCCGCTGTCGGTCGTGGCCGGCACCGCGAGCGACACCGCGGCCCCCGCCGCGGTCAGCATCTTCTTCATGACCGGGATGTAGAACTCCTGGGCCACCTGCTCGGACTTGCCCGCGCTCCAGGTGATCTGCGCGACCGGCAGCCCGAACACGTCCTTGACCGTGGGGTCCAGCGTCACCGTGTGGTCCAGGTACGGCAGGTCGTTCCCGATCAGCTGGCAGCCCGCCAGCCGGTCGCGCAGGATCGACGCGCGCATCAACTGCTTGAACTCGGTCCCGAACGGCTTCGACGAGCGCGTGAAGCCGAGCAGCGTCTGGTACGACTGCGCCTCGGAGATCGGGTCCTGGCTGCCGCCGAGTTCCATGTTGCCGCCCCGGATGTAGGGCAGCCCGTTCGCGCGTGCGAACGCCCGCGCCCCTGGATAGTCCGGGTCGCACGTGTCCTGCGCGCACTGCGTGATCGACCGTCCCCGGTAGGCGTGCACCCGCTCGTCGAGGAAGATCGCGGTGCTGTCGATGAACGAGTGCATCATCAGCCGCCGCCCCAGCTTGCCGCTCGCGTCGGGGAACCGCGACAGCAGCGCCAGCCGCACGGTCTCGATGCCTGAGGCGGCCATCACCACCACGTCGGCGCTCTCCCCGCCGGTCACCGGCCCGGCCGAGGTCATCCGTACCCACCGCACCCCCGTGGCGTCCGAGCCCGCCAAGGCCACGGACGTGACCATCGTCTCAGGCACCAGCTTCACCCGCCCGGTGCGCAGCGCAACTCGCAGCGGCATCAGCGCGGCCGGCCTGGCCACCACGGGGCACCCGTAGTTGGAGCAGAACCCGCAGTCGTTGCACGCATGCTGGTCGTTGTACGGCACCGAGTTGATCGCCATCGGGTACGCGAACGGGTGCATGCCGATCGCCGTGGCCCCGGAAGCCACCAGCAGCGAGGAGCGCTGCTGGGGGCCGGGCGGCATCGGGAACGGGCCGCTGCGCGGCGCGTGCTGCCGCACCAGGTCGGGCTGCGCGGCCGCGTCGCCCTGTGCCCCGATCAGCTTCTCCACCTCGTCGTAGTACGGCGCGATGTCGGCGTAGCTGAACGGCCAGTCGGCCACGTCCGCGCCGGGCACCGGCCCTAGCGCGGACAGCTGCTGGAAGTCGATGTCCCAGAACCTGGGCACCTTCGCGTCCCAGTGCACGGTCCCGCCGCCGACGATCTGCGGCAGGTCGTTCACGCTCCCGGTGTACTGGACGGCGGGAGCCCCGACGGACTTCCAGGTGCGCGGGAACACCTCCGGGTCCGGCCCGGCGAAGTACCGCACGTTCATCCGCAGGTCATCGTTGGCGAACAGGGTCTGGATGGGCCCGGACCCGCCCAGGTTGGAGAAGAAGTTCGGGCCCTTCTCGAACACCACGACCTGCCACCCGGCCTGCGCGAGCGCCATGGCCGCGAACGACCCGCCGGCCCCGCTGCCGATCACGATCGCCTTGCGCACTCAGACCGCCTTCAGGAACTTCAGCACGTCGGCCACCACCCCTGTATCGGCGAGCACGTCGGTCCCGTCGGAGCGCGTGACCTCCTGCGCCGTGTACCCGCGCGGCTGGCTGTCGCCTGGATAGCTGATGTCCTTCCAGCCGGCCAGGCCGCGGTTGCCGCCGTACTCGGGCACGCTGTACAGACCCTCGATGGTGTGCTCGAACAGCAGCGCCCGAAAGGAGCCCAGCGCCGAGGAGGCCAGGATCGAGTCCTGCTTCGCGTGGCTGGCCTTGGTGAAGTCCCCGCCTGCCTGCTTGTCCAGCAAGGCGATGCCGGCGCGGTACTGCTGCTGCCAGCCCCCGAGCCGCTTGCGCCAGGCGATCTTCCGGACCGGGTCGAGCCCGACAAAGGTCGCCATCATGTCCGGCCCCGACGTGTGCCGGTTGCTCCACGGCCCGCCCGCGAAGATCATCGGCGTCGGCGCTCCGCTAGCGCCGAGTGCAGCCAGCGAGCCGAGCATCAAGTCGATGTAGTTGGACACGCCGGCCTCGCGCGCCCCCGGGTGGCCCGCCTCGGCCGGGTCATCACCCGGCCCCGGCGCGATCCGCGCGGTCGCGTCCGTCACCACGGCCGCCTCGTGGGCGGTGAAGAAGCGGAACACCCGCGGCTTCGGCGGAGAGGACGTGCAGCCGCTGAGCACCGCCGCGGAGGCGATGGCGACCGGTACCGCCGAGATGACGACGCGCCGCGGTACCGATGCGCCAGCCCCACGCGCGCCAGCCCCACGCGCGCCAGCCTCATTGCCAGGAACAATTGACTCCACTGGGAAAGTTTGCGACAAAACACGACCAAAGTGCCACACGGGCGCATGTGGCGTGGTCGAACCGTGACCCGCCGTCCGGAAATCAGGGATCGCTGCAGATCAGCGCCCACGGCCGGCCCCGCGCCCTGGTGAGCACCAGCGTCAGCCGCCGCTCCCCGGACAGGTCAAGCCTCCGGTGCAGTTCGTCCACGTCCACCGCGGACCCCCGCTTGCGGATGTCCACAGAGCCGCCCCCCGCCGCGCGCACCGCCGAACGCACCCGCTTCAGGCTCCACGGCAGGCTCTCCTGCACCAGCAGCGTCCGCCCGAACGCAGTCCGTACCTCACGGTCGCAGGACAGGAACCCGATCCGCGAGTCGATCTTCCACACGCCGGGCGGCGACAGCGACCGCGCGAGATCCTCGACGAGCCCGGCCCTGGTCACCGCCGGATCCGGGTCGATCACGTACCGCCCCGGCATCGCCACAGGTACCGCCGAGCCCGGCACCGCCACCAGCGTCAGCCCCGCGGGCAGCAGCGTGGCCCGCCGCGGCACCGTCGACAGCGCCGGCGACCAGAGCATCGCGCCGCCGAGCTGCCGCCCCGACGAGATGAACTCCGCCTCCCAGCCAGCAGGCACCAGCT
Source organism: Streptosporangiaceae bacterium (assembly GCA_050698735.1). Taxonomy (GTDB): domain Bacteria; phylum Actinomycetota; class Actinomycetes; order Streptosporangiales; family Streptosporangiaceae; genus Palsa-504. The sequence goes on from JBOHCG010000116.1 coordinate 8,033, forward strand.
CGGCCGGGATCCCCGGCGCGACCTTGACCCCGACCCCAGCGCCGACGCCAGCGCCGACCCCAGCGCCGACGCCAGCGCTGACGCCAGCGCCGACGCCAGCGCCGCCAGCGGCCAGGGAAATGCAGAACCTGAGCGGCGGCGAGCTCTGCCCGGCCGCCAGCCGCCGCTGCCCGGCCCGCCGCGCCGGATCCACGAACACGGCGGCACCGGCCGGCACCGGAAAGCACGTCACGTCCTCGCGGACCAGGACCACCCCGTCCCGCCCGTACACCCCGGCGTTCAGCCCCGCCATCGCCAGGTGCACCGGATCGGCGTCGACCGCGGTGGCCGGCGCCTCCCCGGCCAGCATGACCAGGTTGCCGCCGATCCCGGTGCACAGGTCCACGATCCGGTCCGCCCCGCGGTACCGCGAGGCGATGTGCGCCGAAACCACCTCCGGCGCGGCCTGCTCGAGCCCGTCCCTGGTAAACCACATCTCGTCGGCCCGGCCGAACTTCGCGCGCCCGAGCCGCCGCAACTCGGTCAGCGAGAACGCCGCCGCGACCAGGTCCGCCGGATACGACCGGCGCAGTGCCGTAGCCAGCGCAACGTCAAGCGATGCGCCGGCCAGCCGGCGAAGCAGGTCTTGCCCCGCCGGCGAGCGCAGCGCGTCGAGTGATTCCAGGTCGGGCGCCACCCCGCGAGGTTAGTCGGCCAGGATCAAGCGGCCATAATCAAGCGGCCATAATCAATCGGTCGGCGCCGCCATCGGGTTGATGCCGGCCAGGTCACTGCGCTTCACCCGGATCGCGACGATCGTGATGATCAGCGCCAGCAGGGCGATGCCCGCCGAGACCTCATATCCCTTTGAGAAGCCCACCGAGTAGGCATGGTCGATGATGCCCTTCTGCGCGGCGGCCTGCTGGGCCGCCGACAGGTGCGCGGCGGCGTGCTTGGCCGCGGCGGCCGCGGCGGCCGCCTGCGAGTGGATGCTGTTCGCCACCGCGCTCCAGGCCACGGTGCCCAGGATCGCCAGCCCGATCGACCCGCCGACCTGCTGACCGACGTTGAGCAGTGACGACGCCACGCCCGCGTCGTTGTCGGCCACCTTGGCCAGCGAGACCAGCGACAGCGGCACGAAGATCAGCCCCATCCCGGCCGCGGTGACCAGCATCGGCCCGAGCAGGCCGGAGACGTAGTGGCTGTTCTCGTTGATCCGGGACAGCCAGAACATCCCGCCGGTGGTAATGACGCTGCCGGTCAGCATCAGGGGCCGCGCGCCGATCCTGGTGACCAGCTGTGACGCCACCCCGGACGCCGCCATGACCATGAGGATCATCGGCAGGTAGGCCAGGCCGGTCTTCAGCGGGCTGTACCCCCACACGTTCTGCACGAACAGCGTGAGGAAGAAGAACATGCCGAACAGCGCGGTGCCTACGCACAGGCTGATGATGTAGGAGCCGGACCGGTCGCGGCTGCGTAGCACCCGCATCGGCACCAGCGCCTGCTTGCTCCGCACCTCGATGATGCCGAACGCCACCAGCAGCACCACCGCGGCCACTAGGGACGCGATCACCTTGGTGTCGCCCCAGTGCGACAACCCGTTCGGGGTGGTGGCAGCCTCGGATAGGCCGTAGACCAAGGCGGCCAGGCCGAGCGAGCCGGTGATCGCGCCCGGCAGGTCGAACTGACCCCGTCGCCGCTGCGACTCCGGCAGCACGCGCATGGCCAGCAGCGCCACGATCAGGCCGATCGGCACGTTGACGAAGAACACCCAGCGCCAACTGAAGTACTCGACCAGCAGGCCGCCGGCGATCAGGCCGACCGCGCCGCCCGCCACGCTCATCGCCGCGTACACGCCCATCGCGCGGTTGCGCGGCGGGCCCTCGGGGAAGGTCACGGCGATCAACGACAGGGCGGTGGGGGCGGCGAACGCGCCGCCGATGCCCTGGATGACGCGCGCGCCGAGCAGCCAGGCCTGGTCGGTGGCGAACCCGCCTAGCAGGGAAGCCAGCGAGAAGAGCAGGATGCCGGCGATGAAGATCCGGCGGCGCCCCAGTAGGTCGCCGGATCTCCCGCCGAGCAGCAGCAGCCCGCCGAACGCCAGCGCGTATGCGTTGACGACCCATTCCAGGTTGCTGCCGGAGAAGCCGAGCGCGGTCTGGATGTGCGGCTGGGCGACGTTCACGATCGTCGCGTCGAGCACGACCATGAGCTGCGCAGTGGCGATGACGGCCAGCGCGAGCCCGAGCCGTCGCGACGGCGCGCCGGACGCGACCGCGCCACCGACGGCCCTGGTCGGCTGCCCCGTGTCCGATGATGTGGCAGACAAAGCTATCTCCCTAACATGCGAGCGTGGTGAACTACGGCCCCGGCCAGTTATCCGGTCGCCGGGGCGGGTTTCTTTAAAATCTTTTTTGATTTATCCGAACGGGCAGTGGTATCTCTGCCCGGCAACGTCTTATCTCCCCGTGTGGCCCTCGTTTTTGAGTCCTCCCGTAGTGCGGACGACCGTCCCGTTACGTTGTCATCGGTTATGACGCGACGCACCCCGAGGATGTGACAAATCACCTCCCGCTACGTGGTCGGATCATCTTCCGCATAAGCGTCAGCAGGCACCTGCGCTCGCCGGTGTCCAGCGTTGTGCACCACGGCGCCTTGGCCGCGAGCTCGCTGACGATCCGCTCCCTGACCGTGGCGCCCTCCGGGGTGAGCACGATGTTCTTGCTCCGCCTGTCCCGCTGGGATGGTTCCCGCCGGGCCAGGCCGTGCCGTTCGAGCGCGTCCGCGATCGTGGTGACGAAGGAGGGGTCGCAGCCCAGCTTCAGCCCGAGTTCCTTCATCGTCATCGGCGTTTCGAGCTTGGCCAGCGCCATGGCGTCGCTGCCGGTCAGGCCGAAGCCCGCCGCGACACCCTGGCCGAGGTCGTGCGCCTGCTTGATAAGTTCGGCGAGCACGTCCAGGATCTCCTGGTTCAGCTTGCCGTTGTCGTCATCCACGGCCACGGCCGTGATGCCCGCCGCCATCCCCTCTAGGTCCTTCATCCGTGCTCACCTCCAGACGTTCTTCATTACCTGATCGACTCAACGGTTGAGCTACTCAACTATATTCCTCAACCATTGAGTTACTCAACCTTATTCCGCCGCGGCCAACTGTTCCCGGCCCGGCGGCGTCTTCACCACAGAGCGCTCACACTAGGGACAACAGAACGGAAGGCTCAGCGATGGCCCAGGAACCGGGACGCCGCGCGTTCCTGCAGTTCGCGGCAGCTGCGGGCGGTGCCGCGCTGCTGTCGGCGTGCAGCGGCAACGGCGCGCCCCAGTCGGCAGGCGACTCCGCGGCGGGCACCCGGTCGGCGGGCACCCCATCGGCGGGCGCCCCATCGGCGGGCGCAGAGCCGTCCGCCAGCGCAGTGTCCCAGCGTGCCGTCACCGGGCCGCCGACGTCGGCGGACTGGGCCGCGCTTGCCCGCGACCTGTCCGGTTCCCTGATCCGGCCGGGCGAGGCCGACTACACCGCGGCCAAGCGGCTGTTCGACCCGCGCTTCGACTACCTCAACCCGGCCGGGATCGCCTACTGTGCCGGCCCCCACGACGTGTCGACCTGCCTGGCGTTCGTGCGCATGTTCGGCATCCCGGTGGCGGCCCGCTGCGGCGGGCACAGCTACGCGGGCTGGTCCTCGACCAGCGGCCTGATCGTCGACGTGACGCGGATGGCGGGGGTGAGCGTCAGCGGCGGCACCGCCACCGTCGGCGCGGGCACCCGGCTGGTCGACTTCTACAGCGACCTGGCCGCCCGCGGCCGCGCGGTCCCAGGCGGGTCCTGCCCGACGGTCGGCATCGCCGGGCTCGCCCTCGGCGGCGGCGTCGGAGTGGTCTCCCGTGCCTACGGCCTGACCAGCGACAACGTCACCTCGATGCAGATCGTCACCGCGGACGGCCAGGTGCGGACCGCGAACGCGGTCAGCAACTCCGACCTGTTCTGGGCCTGCCGGGGCGGCGGCGGCGGCAACTTCGGCGTGGTCACCTCGTTCACCTTCACCACCCACCCGGCGGGGGAGATCATCCTGTTCTTCCTGTCCTGGCCGTGGTCGCAGGCTGCCAGCGTGATCGCGGGGTGGCAGTCCTGGGCGCCGCCCGCCCCGGACGCGCTGTGGTCGAACGTGCACCTGGCCGCGGCGCCAGGCGGATCGATCCCGACCATCCAGGTCGGCGGCACCTACCTGGGCAGCGTGAGCGACGCCTCGGCCGAGCTTGAGAAGCTGTACGCCGCCGTCGGCTCGGACCCGTCCTCGCCGTTCCTGGAGAGCACGACCTGGCTGCACGCGATGCTGGTCGAGGCGGGCTGCGCGAGCCTGACGGTGGCCGAGTGCCACCTGCCCACGCAGAACCCGGCGGGCGAGCTGTCCCGGGCCTCGGAGTACGCCAAGTCCGACTTCTTCACCAGCCCGCTGAGCAGCCAGGGCATCGGCACCCTGCTGTCCGGCGTAGAGGGCCTGCAGCGGGTCGCCGGCGCGGCGGGCGGAGTGGGCGGGATCGCATTCGATTCGATGGGCGGCGCGGTCAACAGGGTGGCCCCCGCCGCCACCGCTTACGTCCACCGCGACGCGCTCTTCCAGGCCCAGTACACGACCGGCTGGACACCGGGCGCGGCAGCCGCCGGGGTGGCCAACCAGCACGCCTGGCAGCGCTCGTTCTGGCAGTCGATGCGGCCGTACGCCAGCGGCCAGGCGTACCAGAACTACATCGACCCCGACCTGACCAACTGGCGCCAGGCCTACTACGGCGCCAACTACACCAGGCTCACCCAGGTCAAGGCCACCTACGACCCGGACCGCGTGTTTACCTTCCCCCAGGCCGTGTAACGCGAAAGAGCCCGGCCGCAAGCGGCCCTGGTGCTCCCGCCCCGGTCCCGCCCCGGTCCCGCCCCGGCCATCTCGGCCCGTGTGGCTCGGGCCACCGCGGCGGGCGTGCATGATGGTATGTGCGCGATTTATTGGGTACCCGAGGCCCATGCAGCAGCTACCCCGTGTAGGTTTCGATGACAAGTAACGCTGAGCTCACTAGCACCGCCCCTGGCGCAGCCGCCGCCACCTCCGCCGCTGGCGGCCAGGATCAGGTGTCCGTGCTGCTCGTCGAGGACGACGACGGCGACGCCCTGCTCGTCTCTGAGTTCCTGCAGGAGGTGGGGGCCGCGGTCGTCGTGCAGCGCGCGCGGTCGCTCAGTCAGGCCAAGGCCCTAGTGTCCGACGCGGCCTGCGTGCTGCTCGACCTGGGCCTGCCGGACTCCCAGGGCCTGCACGGGCTGCGGCAGCTGCTGCAGCTCGACCCGGAGGCCGCCATCGTGGTGCTGACCGGGGAGGCCAGCGAGCACCTCGGTCAGCAGGCGGTCCGGGCAGGAGCGCAGGACTACCTGGTCAAGGGCGAGGTCGACGGCCCGATGCTGGACCGGGTGATCAGGTACGCGGTCGAGCGCCGCCGCGCGACAGAGGCCCAGCGGGAACTGCACGTGGCGCGGGTCCAGGCGCAGGAGAACGCCAGGCTCGAGCGCGGCCTGCTGCCGTCGCCGCTGCTGACGGACGCGCGGCTGAGCGTTTCCGCGCGCTGCCTGGCCGGCGGCCAGCAGCGGCTGCTCGGCGGGGACTTCTACGACGTGGTGGAGGCCGCGGACGGCTGGGTGCACGCGCTCATCGGCGACGTCTGCGGGCGCGGCCCCGCCGAGGCCGCGCTCGGCGTCTGCCTGCGGGTGGCCTGGCGCGCGCTGGTGCTGGCGGGCAGGCCTGCCAACGAGATCCTGTCCACGCTCAGCCAGTTGCTTGAGCACGAGCGGCAAGATGACACCATGTTCGCCACGCTGTGCATGCTGTCGGTCGCGCCGGACCGGACCGTCGGCCAGGTGCGGGTGGCCGGCCACCTGCCGCCGCTGCTCGTCACGCACGGCGCCGTGCTCGAGCTGCAGACCCCGTCCTCGCCGCCGCTCGGTCTCGGCAGCGTCAGCGAGTGGCCGGGCACCGCGGTCCGCCTGGACGGCAGCTGGTCGGTGCTGCTGTACACCGACGGGCTGATCGAGGGCCGGATCGGGAAGGGATCCGAGCGGCTGGGCAGCGAGGGCCTGATGGACCTGATCAGGGACGTGCTCGGGTCCGCTCCCGTCCCCGCGGCGGCACCGGACGCGCAGCTCGGGGTGGTCAGGGCGCCCGCCGATGACCGGCTGCTCGACCAGGTCATCGAGCACGTGCGCAAGCTCAACGGCAGGGACCTCGACGACGACCTCGCCATCCTCTCGCTCGGCTACACGCCGTCCGGCGAGCCATGAGCGAGAACGGCGGCCCAGCTCCGGTAGACCCCGAGTCCGCCTCGGGCCGCACGGCTGTCTCCGGCCCCGCATCCCCCCAGGCCACGGCGCACCGCTGGCCGCTCAGCCGGATCGTCGGCGCCGCCGTGCTCGGCCTGCTGCTGTTCTCCGTCGCCGCCATGGTGGCGGGCGGGCTGGCCCTGGTCAGCCTGCACGATTCCCGCGACCGCGTGGTGAACACGCTCGACCCCGCCGCCCTCGACGTACAGCTCCTTGCCAACGGGCTGCTCGATCAGGAGACGGGCGTTCGCGGCTACGCGCTAAGTGTCGATAAGACCTTCCTGACCCCCTACGACCAGGGAGTTGCCGAGGAGAAGAGCGCGCGGACCAGCCTGCAGGCGGTCATCGGCAAGCTGCCGAGCGGAACGCAGGCCGATTTCACCAGCGTGCTCATGCAGGCCCATACCTGGCGCACCCAGTACGTGCAACCCACCATCGCCGCGGTCCAGAAGGCCAAGAAGCCCGTCACCGGCGGCGCAGCCGCCGGGAAGCAGTACTTTGACACGCTGCGCACCAAGATCGCGGTGCTCCAGGGGGACATCAGCGGCGCGCGGACCAGGGCCGTCGCCTCGCTCAACGACGCACAGTCCGTGCTCGACGCCGTGTTCATCGCGGTCGCGGCGGGCCTGGCGGTCATCGTGGTCACGCTCGCGGTCGGCCTGCGAGCCAAGGCGATCACCCCGCTGCTGCGGCTGGCGGCGCAGGTCCGCCGGGTGGCCGGCGGCGACTTCGAGCACGTGGTCGCCGTGCGCGGGCCGCGGGAGGTGACCAGCCTGGCCGCGGACGTGAACACGATGCGCAAGCGCATCCTGCAGGAGCTGTCCGCAACGAAGACCGCGAACGCGGTGCTGCAGGCGCACACCGAGGACCTGCAGCGCTCGAACGCGGAGCTCGAGCAGTTTGCCTACGTCGCGTCGCATGACCTGCAGGAGCCGCTGCGGAAGGTCGCCAGCTTCTCCCAGCTGCTGCAGCGCCGCTACGCCGGCCAGCTCGACGCGCGCGCCGACCAGTACATCGAGTTCGCGGTCGACGGCGCCAAGCGGATGCAGGCCCTGATCAACGACCTGCTCGCCTACAGCAGGGTCGGCCGTTCCGCGCGCGAGCCCACCCTGGTCTCCACCGACACCGCGCTGGTGGCGGCCCGCAACAACCTGGCAACGTCGATCGAGGAGTCAGGCGCCACCATCGAGACCGGCCACCTCCCGCTGGTCCTGGCCGAACTGCCGCTGCTCACCGCGGTATTCCAGAACCTGCTCAGCAACGCGCTGAAGTTCAGCGGCGGCAAGCCGCCGCGCATCGTGGTCACCGCCCGCCGCGACGAGCCGTTCTGGTTGTTCTCCTTCTCCGACAGCGGCATCGGCATCGACCCGGACTACGC
>JBOHCG010000117.1:0-15621 GCA_050698735.1 Streptosporangiaceae bacterium
GGGTTCCGCGTCGCACCTGGCAGCCGCCGCCGCAGCCGCCGCCGCAGCCGCCGCAGCCGCGCCGCACGCCGCCGCCCATCAGGACTCCGACTGATATTTATTTAGCCGAACGGGCCGTGGTACCCCGCCTTGGGCAGGTGCCGCGGCCCGTTGGCTTATCCCTGGCAAGGTAACCTTCGGGCCACGGATTGGGGGCGACCGTAACCTGCGAGGTAATCTCGGCGCTATGGCGATGGCTCCAATGACGACGGCCCCATGACGACGGCACTGCCGGCGTACATTCCCAGCCCGTCGATCAACAGCTTCAGCATCGGCCCGCTGGTCATTCACTTCTACGCGCTGATGTACCTGATCGGGATCACCATCGCGGTCATCATCACCAGGCGCCGCTGGCGCGCCGTCGGCGGCGACCCCGACCTGGTGGGCGAGATCGCGCTGTGGGGTGTGCCGGCCGGGATCATCGGCGGCCGGATCTATTTCGACGTCACGACGCCGATGGACATCCCGCACGTCTGGTACGGCCTGTTCGCGGTGTGGGACGGCGGCCTTGGCATCTGGGGCGGGGTCGCCCTCGCCACCCTCGTCGGCATCTGGCGACTGCGCAGGCGCGGCGTGTCCGTGGCGCTGTTCATGGACGCGGTGGCGCCCTCGCTGCTGGTCGCGCAGGCCATCGGGCGGATCGGCAACTACTTCAACAAGGAGCTTTTCGGCCGGCCGACCTCGCTGCCGTGGGGCCTGGAGATCCCGTATCAGTACCGGGTCTCCGGCGGGATTCCCGCTGCCGACCTGCACTTCGCCACCTTCCAGCCGACATTCCTCTACGAGCTGATCTTCGATCTCGCCTGGGCGGCGTTCCTGGTCTGGCTCGGCCATCACCGCTCGATCAAGCCGCCGGGCCTGTTCGCGCTCTACGTGTTCGGCTACTCCGGGTACCGGATATTCGAGGAGTCGCTGCGGATCGACTCGTCGGTGTACATCTTCGGCCTGCGCCTCAACATGTACATCGCCTCGGTGCTGGCCGTCGTCGGCGCGGCCTGGTTCTACCGCAGCCAGCGGCGCCCGCTGCGCGTCATGACCGCGAACCCGGCCGCGGCCGTTGCCTCGGCCGACGCCGAGCCCGGTGACACCGCGGAGGCGTCGCTCGACGATGCCCCTCCGGCGGAGGGGGATGCCGCGGCCGGGGATGCCGGGGATGCCGGGGAGGAGCCTGAGCCGGACGCGCGGTCGGCGCACGATCCCGACGAGGCACGTGACTCCGAAGAGGCGACCTCGTAGCCTGCATGCCCGAATCTCAACGGAGGGAGACCCTCGTAGCCCACATGCCCGAATCGCGAGGAGGACCTCCTATACCCCGTGCCCGACTCGCAGCGGAGGATCTCTTACCCCCATGTCCGACTCGCAGTGGAACTGGTGGCGAGAGCGCAGGCCGCCCGCGGAGCGGGCGTACTTCGACACCGCCGCCGTGGGGCGCTCGTCGCGGGCCACGCTGACGGCGATGGCCGCCTACGCCGAGCGCGAGGCCACCATCGGCGGTTACGTCGCGGCCGCGCAGGCCGCGCCGGTGCTTGCCGAGGGCCTGGCCTCGCTGGGGCTTTTGCTCGGCGTGCCCGCGGCGGGAGTCGCCTTCGTGCCGAGCGCTCAGGACGCGCTCGACCTGCTGCTCGGAGCCTGGCCGCTGCGAGACGGCGACACCGTGGCGGTGGTACGCAGCGAGTGGGGACCCAACCTGCACGCGTTTACCCACCGCGGCCTGCGCATCGTCGAACTGGCGACCGACGCCGACGGCGCGGTGGACCTTGCCGCGCTGGAATCCATGCTCGCGAGCGCCCCGCCGGCCCTGGTCCACCTGACCCAGGTGACCTCGCACCGCCCCCTGGTCCAGCCGGTCGCGGCGGCCGCGGCGCTGTGCCGCGCTGCGGGCGTGCCGCTGTGGGTGGACGCCGCGCAGGCCCTCGGCCACGTGGACACCGCGTCCGGCGCCGGCGCCGTCTACGCCACCGGCCGCAAGTGGCTGACCGGCCCCCGCGGCGCCGGCGTCCTCGCCGTGGCCGAACCCTGGTGGGACCGCCTCACGATCAGCGCCTCCGACCTGACGGCGAGCATGCGCCCCGCGCAGTCCAGCCCGGTCTGGTTCCTGATGGCGGGCGAGGCCAGCGTGGTGGCCAGGATCGGCCTGTGCGCCGCAGCCCAGGAGTACGTCCAATCCGACCCGCCGCGGATCTGGTCGCGCCTGGCCGAAGTGGGCAAGCAGACCCGCGAGGCCCTAGCCGACCTCCCCGGCTGGTCCGTGGTCGGCCCCGTCGACGCCGGCTCCGCCATCACCGCCCTGTGCGCCGCAAACGGCCAGGACATCCCGGCCACCCGCGCCCGCCTGCTAGACGCCCACGGCATCGTCACCACCGCCGGCGCAGTCACCCGCGCCCCACGGGAGATGACAGAGCCCCTGCTCCGCATCAGCCCCCACGTCGACTGCACTCCCGACGACCTAGCCCACCTCCGCAAGGCCCTCCTCGACCTGAGCTAGTGCCCGTAGCGGAAACACTGGCCCCACCAACAATGCCTGCCCCGCGGATCATACTGGTCCCGCACCTCCCGTCCCTCCCGTCCCTCCCGTCCCTCCCGCCCCTCCCGCCCCAGACATGGGTCTGGTCCATGATTGTGGATACTTACCACCCACAAATGAGGGGGTAAGTATCCACAATCACGTAGACGCGCCCGAGCTCGCGTTGATCAGGGTGGCGATGCCGTCAAGGGTGCGGTCTGGGCCGAAGATGAACTCGTCGTCTGGGCCGTCCGCGACGTCGAAGACGCCGGCCTCGATGAAGGCGCGGAGGGCGGGGAACCGCTGCGGGTCGACCAGTCGCCGCAGCATGCTGGAGTAGGACGCCATCCACGCTGAGATGTCCAGGCCGGAGGCCATGACCGCGGCGCCGATGTCGGCCTCGGTGGCGATGATGTTGCGTACGTAGCCGGCCAGCAGCAAGATGACCGAGCCCTTGCGGGCCTCGGTCAGACCGGTGTCGGCCATGCAGGCGAGCGCGTTCTCGAACCAGGCGACCTGACGGGGCATGATCGGCAGGCTGTTCAGCGCGATCCGCGCCACCCACGAGTGCCGCCTGGCGTTGGCGCGCATCGCCCAGGCCCAGCGGGCCAGCCCGGTGCGCCATTGCTCGCCCGCCGCCGGCGTGGCAGGCGGATCGCCCCAGGCGGCGTCCGTCATCAGCTCGAGCAGTTCCTCCTTGGCCGACAGGTGCCGGTACAGCGACATGGGGGCGGCGCCGAGTTCGGCCGCGACCCGCCCCATCGACACCGCGTCCAGCCCCTCGGCGTCCGAGAGCCGGACCGCCGCCTCGACGATCCTGGCCAGGCTTAGCGCGGGCTTCGGCCCCTTGTGCGGCCGATCGCGGACCGCCCACGCCGCCGCCACGCTGCCTGGCAACTCGGCGACGGCCGCGGAGGTGCTGGCGGCCGCATCACCGCATATGACTTACGCAGAAAATTCCACTTAATCGTGAGGAAACCACAGAGATGACTGATGAGCTGGCGATACGGGCGGACGGGCTGACCAAGTCCTACCGCGACGTGCGCGTGCTTGGCGGGGTCGACCTGCGGGTGCCGGCGGGGAGCGTGTTCGCGCTGCTCGGGCCTAACGGCGCGGGCAACCCCGCTACTGAATTGTGGCTTTCATTTCCGTAGGGTGCGGTCGCTGGACTGGCAGGGGATGGGCCTTGACAGTCTGCGTTGCGCTGCTCCTGAGCCTCGCGTCGTTTGGTAGTTCACCCCGGGTCGCGGGCCGGTAAGAGCGTTCACTTCGGCGAGCAGGTCTCTGGCCTCGGCTGTACCGATCCGCTGGGATGGATGGCGGGGTATGTGCGGGTTACCGCCAGGGGCGGAGGGCGACGTCGGTCGCGTGGCGCAGTTGTCGGCGGAGGTGGTCGGGGTCGCCGGGTGCGTCCGGGTCGTCGAGCAGGACCTGCAGTGCCCCGGTGACCGCGCCGATGAAGGCTCCTGCCAGTGCTGCCGCACTGACCTCGTCCAGTTCGGCGGGGAACGCCAGGTGCAGGTGCCTGGCGGGGCTTGGAAGACGTGGTTGAACGGCGCGAGCAGGCCGCCGGGCGTCACCCGGCCGTGCTGCTCGCAAGGAGCCTGACGGCATGCACCATGCGACGGAAGGAACGGCTGTTCCGTTCCGCGGCTTTCAGGTCCATGATCGCGGAGAACTTCACCTGATGACGCGTCTCGTGATACGACTCGTGCATCATACGTTCGAGTTCTTTCTTTGCATTCCGCTTTCCCTCTGGGGAGGCGGGCGTCTTGGCATCATTCCGAACGGCTGAGTGCGGTGCCAGCGAATCGACTGCGGCGAGGAACCGTGCCTCGTATTCATGGAACGCGATCACGACCTCTATCGAAACGGGAACCAACTCCCGTCCAGGGTGCAGTGCCCTGGCAAGTTCCACTGGGCAGTCAACGTCGCTGTCGTCGCCATCGCGGAGGACCAGCACGCCGCCGCGTCCCTGGACACGGGTTGCCTGCACCCGGATTGCCCGGGCCAACTCGTGCGGATGCCTCATCTTGCCCGAGTCCACGCGGAAGGGCTGTGCGACCTGAATCCATTCGCCAAGGAACTCCAGGCTGATTCTGCTGATAAGTTCCGGGACGGCCTTGACTTCACCATGCCCTTCCACGATCGGGGCGATGATCGGCGGGCTGGTCACTGGGTCTCCGCTGGCTCTGGAATCACCGGAAGAAGCTGGTCTGTGCGCAGGAGTTCGCCTGGGGTGTAGAGATCCTCGCGCAAGGCGAGCGTCCCAGCGGTATCAAGTTCGCCGATGACCGTCTTTCCGCCGATAGACCGAACCGCGCGCAGTTCGGACAGTTCGAAGTCATGACGGTCGAGTAGGTCGGGGCTGTGACTGGTCACGATGACCTGGCGGCGCTTGCTCGCGTCGCGCAGCGCGTCTAGGAGCACTAACTCGGCCTCCGACAGCAGGTCCACCAGGGTAGTGCAGTTCCTCACGCATTGCGCTCACGCGTTCAGCGTGGTCTCCGCCAGCCCCGATGCCGGACGCGCAACGCCGTGGCCTGGCTGCCCCTTGCATACCCAGCCAGGGGCGGTAACCGCATGCCTGTCGCCTACCGAGCGGCACGGTTGCCAGTTTCCCTGGTCAGGCGGCACAGGATGAGCAACGGCGCCGGCAAGCCCGTTACTGGTTTGAGATGCTCATGGCCGCCGGGGTGCGGTCGCTGGGGCGGCAGGAGATTGGCCTTTGCCGGCGCTGTGGTGTGCCGCTCCCCGGAGACTGCCCGGCGCGGGGAAGCTCACCTCGATGTCGAGGCCGCCCTTGGGTCGTGGCCGCGCGGCGAGGGTGGCGTCGTGGGCGGTGGCGATCGCGTGGACGATGGCGAGACCAAGCCCGTGCCCGTCACTGTGGTGGACGCGCTCGGCGCCTAGCCGCTGGAACGGCTGGAGCAGCTGGCTGACCTCGCCTGCCGGGATCACTGGCCCGGTGTTGCCTACCGAGATGCTCGCCCGGCCAGCGGTCGTTATCGTCGAGATCGTAACGCGGCCTCCGGCCACGTTGTGCCGCAGGGCGTTGTCGACCAGGTTCGCCACCAGGCTCGCTACGAGGGCCGGATCACCGGCAGTCAGGGCCGTGGTGAGCGCCGCGTCGAGGTGAATGCCGCGGCGGCCGGCTTCGCCGGTGCGGGCCAGGACGCTCTGCCCGGCGATCTCGGCGAGGTCGATGGCTTCCCGCTGCTCGATCCCGCGCTCGCTGCTGGCCAGTGTCAGCAGCGCCTGGATGAGATGCTGCTGCTCATCGCCCAGGCTGAGCAGCTTCTGGCAGGTCGATCGCAGCGTCTGCGCGGTGGCATCTGGGTCGGCGAGCGCGACCTGCAGTATCGTCCGCCCCGCCGTCAGCGGCGTTTGCAGCTCGTGCGAGGCGTTTGCCACGAAGTGCCGCTGTGACTCGAACGATGCCTCGAGCCGCCCGAGCAGGTCGTCGAGAGTTAGCCCGAGTTCCCTGAACTCGCCGTCGGGGCCGTCGAGGGCGAGCCTTTGGTGCAGGTTGCCGACCGAGATGTGCCGGGCAGTGGCGGCGATGGTGCGCAGGGGCCGCAGGAGCCGCCCGGCTATCAGCCAGCCGAGCGCGACGGAGAACACTCCGATGATGGCGAAAGCCACCGCGTAGCTGACAGCAACTTGACGGACATCGGAGCTGGTGGCCTGCTGAAGGCCGGTGCCAGGGCCGGAGGTCGCGGTGCCTGGCACTGGAGTGACTGACCCGACGCCCGTGTGCAGGAAAAGGATCGTGAGGGCGAGGATGGCGGCAGCTGAGGCGAGGAACAGGCCGCCGTAGACGACGGCGAGCCGGGTCCGCACCGTAGGCCGGGACACGCGGAACACCAGGGCTGCTCTGCCGGGAGCGCGCATCACAGGTCTGCGATCCGGTATCCGCCCTCGCGGAGGGTCTGGATGAGCGGCGAGTCGCCGAGCTTGGCCCGCAGCCGGCCGATCGTCGTCTTGACCGTGTTGGTGAAGGGGTCGGCCGCCTCGTCCCAGGCCCTTTCCAGCAGTTCCTCGGCGGAGATCACCCGCCCGGCGGAGGCGAGCAGGCATTCCAGGACGGCGAACTCCTTCGGGCTGAGCTCAAGGCGCCGCCCGGCGCGGAACGCGACCCGCCGATTCGGGTCGAGGGTCACCTCCCGCTTTCGAGCACCGGGGGCAGCGCAGCGGCGCAGCGGCGGCCAAGAGCACGGATGCGGGCGACCAGCTCAGCGAAGTCGAAGGGCTTGGGCAGGTAGTCGTCGGCGCCCAGCCCCAGGCCATCCACCCGGTCCCGGACCGTGCCGGCCGCAGTCAGCATCAGCACCCGGCTGCCGGTCTGCCCGGCCGCGATCTGGCGGCACACCTCATCTCCGTGCACCACAGGCAGGTCCCGGTCCAGCACCACGACGTCATAGCGGGTCACGGCCAGATGACCCAGAGCGTCGTTCCCGTCCAGGACCACGTCGACTGCCATGCCCTCTCGGCGCAGCCCGGTCCCGATCGCTGCGGCCAGGTCTTCGCGATCCTCAACGACCAGCACTCTCATGCCTGCCATCATCCCTCTCTGCGCCGGACCCTTCGCTTGGCTGATGCCCTTGCCGGCGGCACCGGCCAAACGATGCCAGGCCGCAGGTCACAGCCCGGTCACAGCTGCTGTGACGGGGCTGTGACCCGGCCTGCCGTACAACCATTTGCCATGCAACGTCCGCGCAGTGAGAAAGGCGACCATGAACGACGACCTCATCGGCATCGCCCCGCCGGACCGCAAACGGCGAGTCCGGGGCGCTGTGACCGGCATCCCGCCCGCCGTCGAGCAGGACGTCGCGTGAGCGCCGTCCTTGAGGCCAGCGGGCTCGGCAAGCGCTACGGCCGCCGCTGGGCACTCTCGGACTGCACGCTGGCGATTCCCACCGGGCGTGTCGTCGGGCTCGTCGGTCCCAACGGGGCAGGCAAGACGCCCCTACTGCACCTGGCCGCCGGGCTGCTCGCACCGACCTCGGGCACGATCGCGGTCCTCGGCGACAGCCCGGCCCAGAGCCGGCCCGGCTGGGGCGGGTGGGGTTCGTCGCCCAGGACACGCCGGCCTACGCGGCGCTGTCGGTCGCCGACCATCTCCGCCTCGGCGCCTGGCTGAACCCGCGCTGGGACAGCGACCTGGGCCAGGCACCGGATCGAACAGGCCGGCCTCGACCCGCGGCAGCGGGCCGGGAAGCTTTCCGGCGGCCAGCGAGCTCAGCTTGCCCTCACCCTGGCGATCGCCAAGCGGCCCGAGCTGCTGATCCTGGACGAGCCGGTCGCCAGCCTCGACCCGCTGGCCCGGCGGGAAATCCTGCAGGGCCTGTCGGAGGTCGCCGCCGGGCACGGCGTCAGCGTCGTGCTCTCCTCGCATCTGGTGGCCGACCTCGAGCGGATCTGTGACTATCTCGTCGTGCTCGCCGCCTCCCGCGTGCAGGTGGCCGGCGAGATCGAGGGGCTGCTGGCAGCCCATCACCGCCTCACCGGATCCCGCCTCGGCGCCCGTGCTCTGCCGGCCGGCCGGCCGGCCAGGAGATCATCGAGGCCAGCCACGCCGGCGAGCACAGCACGATCCTCGTCCGTACCGATGACCTGGTCCTCGACCCGGCATGGACCGCCGTGCAGGTCAGCCTGGAAGACCTGGTACTCGCCTACATGAGCCGGGCCGCAGGAGCCGGTCACCGCCAGCCACCCCTCCCGGAGGCCCGGCCATGATCCGCCTCACGTGGCGCCAGTTCCGCGCCCAGGCCGCAGCGGCCATCATCGGGCTGGCGGTCCTCGCCGTCGTCACCGCGGTCACCGGCCCGCACCTGGCCCGCCTCTACGACACGAGCATCGCCACCTGCAGGGCATACGCAGACTGTCCCCTGGTCACCACCGCGTTCCTCCGAAACGACAGCACCCTGCGGACGTGGCTCGGCGTCCTGGTCATCGCCGTGCCCGGCATCACCGGCATCTTCTGGGGGGCACCGCTAATCGCCCGCGAGATCGAGACTGGCACCTTCCGCCTCGCCTGGCCTGGACCCAAAGCGTCACCCGCACCCGCTGGCTGGCGGTCAAACTCGCCGTCACCGGCCTGGCCAGCATGGCTGTCGCCGGGCTCCTCAGCCTCATGGCCACCTGGTGGTCCAGCCCACTCGACCGGGCCGCCATGAACCAGTACGGAACCTTCGACCAGCGCGACATCGTCCCCATCGGCTACGCCGCGTTCGCCCTCACGGCCGGCGTCTGCGCCGGGATGCTGATCCGGCGTACCCTCCCGGCCGTGGCCACCACCCTGGCAGCCTTCGTCGTCACCAGGCTGGCAGTCATCCACTGGATACGGCCCCGCCTCATCACCCCCGCAGTCCGGAACCTCGCGCTCAACCCCGCAGCCATGGGCGTCGGCAGTAACTCCCCATCCGGCCCGGACACCCTGCAGCCCGATCCACCTAATATTCCGGACGCCTGGATCTACTCAACCCAGATCGTCGCCAAAACCGGCCATCCGCTCACCGCCCGCATCGTCGCGAGCGCCTGCCCGCACCTCGGCGGGAGCGGACCAGATGGAGGACAGGCCGGACGACATGCCACCCAGGTGCCCGCCAGCGCCCAGCAGGCGCTGCAGCACTGCGTCGCCAAGATTGGCGCCACCTACCACGAAGTGGTCATCTACCAGCCCGCCACCCGCTACTGGACGTTCCAGTGGTACGAGCTGGCGATCTACCTCGGCACCGCTCTCATCCTGGCCAGATTCTGCTTCTGGCAGGTCCGCCGCCGCCTCACGTAAAAGGCCGGGCGCTCTGCCATCACACGTTTGTCCTCCCGCTACGGTCGCTGGTCGCGTAAGGCGGGCCGGCGGCCCAGGAGCGGCCAGCGAACTGGCCACAGGGCGATGGCCATCCACCACTCAGGACCATGAGAGGCCGATTGGGGACCTGTGACCTGTGGCAGGGCGGTGCGTCGCTCCGAAAGGAGGGGATAGCCGGACGGCATCCAGCGCTGCGCGCGGGCGGGTGCCGCGGCCACGCGCGCCTGCGCCCCGCGGCGGGTCGTGCCCTGCCGGTGACGAGTATGAGCTGACCGATGAAGACCGTGAATGGGCTAGTTCGCCAGCCCGCTCGCGATGAGGGTAAGCACCTCGGCCTCTCGTGGGGTAAGCCCGTCCGGGAGTCCGCCATTCTTCTTGCCGGCTGATGGCGATGCTGTGGCCGGCGGCGGTGCGGCTCCGATCGCGTCGAGCAGGTGCCGCTGCACCGCGGGGTCGATGACCGCGCCGTCGGCGAGCACCTGCCGCAGGCCCAGCCGGATCTGGTCGCCGCTAGCGTTCTTTGTCAGGTAGCCGCAGGCGCCGATCCGGCCGTCGCGGACCGGATCAATCGCCAGGGTCGCCGCCGTGATAGCGCCGAGGGTGTTGCTCCAGATCGTCAGGGTCACCACAGCAAAGGCACAGACGACGACATCCCCGTGGCCCGGCAGCCCCGATGGCGGGCGCGCGATGCCACCGGCCCGGCGGCCTCTGCGCTCAGTTCCCTTCCCGGCCATGAGAGCATCAGCCGGGCACCCGTCTGTCGCCTACCGGGTACCACGATTACCGGTTCCGCTGGTCAGGCGGCACAGGGTGCGCACCGGCGCCGACAAGCCCGTTACGGGATTGTGACATTACTTGCCCGGATACCCCGTCGCCCTTGCGCATGCGGCCACGCTACGTACTTGGCGGACTGGCTGCTACACCGCAGCCGTCCTGGCCGTCCATATATGACGGTCGCCCCTCCCCACGGTCGGCTCTCCCCACGGTCGGCTCTTTCCGGCACTCCGTCCAGGATGACAATCCACCCCGAAGAACGACTGCCACGGAGTCGCCTTCGATGCGACGCGCTCCGATGCCCTGATGGGCGCGACCACCACGCCCGCGCCTGCCCAGGGCGACCAAGGTCATACGCCGTAGGGAGGTCAGGCAACCGAGGGCCACACATCGCGGTAACGTGCTCTGGATGGCTATCGCAGATGAGATCCTGCCGGCGGGGCTGGCTGCTGCTCTTCGCCGCTCGTCCGGCGCGCGTTTTCGCCGCGTCGCGCTCCAAGTGAACCCATATGACTATCTTGTCCGGCATGCCAAGACGACCCCGTACCAGAGTGAGGCGGCGTACAACGAGGCCATGGTCTCTGCCTGCGTCAAGAACGGGATCGAAGCCATAGCCGTGGCGGATCATTTCGAAATCCAGACATCGAAAGGGCTGGCGGCTGCCGCTCGGGCTGCCGGTATCGGGGTTTTCCCCGCCTTCGAGGCAGTGAGCAAGGAGGGCGTCCATCTCCTTTGCCTCTTCGATCCGGCACGGCCGACAAGGGAGATCGAGCGAATTATCGGTCACTGCGGTGTGCATAATGCTGCGGAGGCGTCGCCGCTGAGCGATCTTGATACAGAGGGGCTGCTCGCCAAGGCGCGCGACTGGCAGGCTGTGATCGTGGCCGCCCACGTCACGTCCGCGCAGGGCGGTTTGCTGCGGAAGCTGTCAGGCCAGTCGCGGGTTCGTGTCTGGCGATCCAAGGATCTCCAGGCGATAGCGATCCCAGGTGCTGTAGCCGATCTGACGGAAGCGGATCGAGCGATCGTCAACAGCCAGGGGGAATACCGGCGGGAGTATCCGATCGCTGTACTTAACGCGGGCGATGTCTGCGCGCCCGAGGATCTGGCGAAGACCGCCTCGTGGAGCTGGATCAAGATGACGGACATCACCCTCGACGGCCTGCGCCAGGCAGTATTCGATCCCGGCTCGAGGATCCGTCTTCCTTCCGATCCGGTTCCTGAGGAACACACTGAGTTTGTCGCTCTCGCATGGCAGGGTGGATTTCTTGACGGCTCGGCGATTCACTTCAGTGAAAACCTCAACGTACTGGTTGGCGGTCGCGGCACCGGCAAGACGACCGTAATCGAGAGCCTCAGGTACGTGCTCTCGCTCGAGCCGCTTGGCAACGAGGCCCGACGGCTCTATGACGGGATCGTCCGCGGCGTCTTGCAGAGCGGGACTAGGGTCTCGTTGCTGGCGCGGACGCGGACGCCGGGCGAGAACTGGTACCTGATCGAGCGGACTGTACCGAATCCGCCGGTCGTCCGGGACGCGGACGGCGATGTCGTTGACGCCCAGCCGCTGGAGATCCTGCCCGGGACCGAGATCTACGGGCAGCGCGAGATCTCAGAACTAACGAAGAGCCCAGAACGGCTGACCAGGCTGCTGGATCGCTTCGTAACACGTGATGACGCACAGGCGGGCCGCAAGGCGGCCATCCAGCGTGAGCTTGCCCGGACGCGACGCGAGATCATCGAGGCAAGGGCTGACCTCGCCTCGATCGGCGAGCGTCTCGCAGCTCTGCCGGGACTAGAGGATACTCTCAAGAGATACCAGGATGCCGGGATCGGAGAACGCCTGCACGAGCAGTCTTTGCTCGTGCGCGAGGAACGGGTTCTAGATACCGCCCGTGAGCGCCTCGCATCGGCGCGAGATACGCTCGCGTCTTTTGCGCGGGATTTGAGCCTTGATCGTGCTTTCATCAGCGAGGGCGCTATCGGCGAGCTGCCCGCCAGGGACATGCTGGCAATCATTGAGCCCGCCTTCAGGGCATTCAACGACGCTGTCGGGGCCGCAGCGGCGTCGCTGCGCGCACAGGCTGACGCGGTGGAAGGCGTGATCGAGGATGCGCGAACACAATGGCGCATCCGTCAGGCAGAAGTCATGGCTGCCTATGAGCAGATTCTGCGTGATCTCCAGCGTGATCGTGTCGACGGTGACGAGTTCATCCGACTACGACGTCGTATCGAGGAACTCCAGCCGCTCCGCGATCGCCAGCAGCTGGTGAAGCGTACCATCGGGGAGTTCGAGCAGCGTCGCCGTAACCTGCTCGCCGAATGGGAGGACCTCCGCACCGCCGAATACCAGGCGCTCCAGAAGGCAGCCAAGAAGGTGAGCGGGGCCCTGGAGCGCCGGATCCGGGTCAGCGTGGAGTTCTCTGGCGATCGCGAGCCGCTCGCGGAACTGTTGCGGAGGCGTATCAGCGGCCGCTTCAGCGAGGCAGTGGACGCGCTGAAGCGCTCACCGGACCTTTCGCTCCGCGATTTGGTAGCGACAGCACGTAGCGGGCAAGAACCGCTCGCCACGAAATACAGGCTTCCCCCCGGACAGGCGGACAAGCTCGCGAATGCCGTGGATGAGGTCTTGATGGAAATCGAAGAGCTGGATCTTCCTCCGACCACCCGGATCGAGCTAAATGTTGCAGCCGACGGCCAGCCAGCACAGTGGCAACCGCTAGATGCTCTTTCTACTGGTCAGAAAGCCACTGCCGTTCTATTGCTGCTGCTCCATGAATCCGCCGCCCCTCTTGTCGTCGACCAACCGGAGGACGACCTCGATAATCGCTTCATCACCGAAGGTATAGTTCCCCGTATGCGCGAGGAGAAGCGTCGGCGCCAATTTGTGTTTTCGACCCACAATGCCAACATTCCGGTTCTCGGCGATGCCGAGCTGATTCTTGGTCTCCGGGCGAGCGGTGAGGGTGGCGATCGCGGACACGCAGAAATACCTCAAGAACACGCCGGATCGATTGACTCCGAATCGGTACGCGAATTTGTTGAAGAGATCCTCGAGGGTGGCCGAGAGGCATTCGAGATGCGGCGCCGGAAGTACGGGTTCTGACATGCTGCTGGCGGAATTGCTGGAACTGATACGGAACAATGAGAATTCCGGAGTCGAGTTCAAGCGTGATGACGTTCACCCCGAATCTCTCGCGAAAGAGTTGTGCGCGCTTGCGAACTTTGAGGGAGGCTACGTCCTGCTCGGGGTCGAGGACGACGGCAGCATTACCGGGCTCACGCGTGACCCACGCAAGGCGGAAGAGTGGGTCATGAACATCTGCCGTGGCGATGCGCTTCGCCCTCCACTGATCCCTTACTGGGAGACGGTAGAGGATAATGGGCGCATAATAGGTGTCGTCAGCCTCCCGGCGGACCTGCCCG
This sequence comes from Streptosporangiaceae bacterium, assembly GCA_050698735.1. Classification (GTDB taxonomy): domain Bacteria; phylum Actinomycetota; class Actinomycetes; order Streptosporangiales; family Streptosporangiaceae; genus Palsa-504. The sequence goes on from JBOHCG010000117.1 coordinate 13,554, forward strand.
ACAAGCCTTACAAGGCCAAGCGCGGAAATGCGTGGCAGGTATTCGTCCGGCGCGGATCGGTTTCCGTCGAAGCTTCCCGGGAGGAGGAAGCACGTCTCTACCAGTCTGCAGGGCTGCTGCGTTACGACATCCGGCCTGTGGTCGGCACGTCCCTCAACGATCTGGACCTCCGCCGGTTGCACGCCTATTTTCAGCAAGTCCGGGAACAAGACACGCCGGACGTAGAGGATCGTCTCCACTGGGAGCGACTGCTGGTCAACACGGACTTTATGGTCGAAGACCGTAGTCGCTCCATAGCAACCGTCGGCGGAATCCTACTGTTCGGCCTGAACCCGAACCGCTGGCTGCCTCAGGCGGGTATTACCGCTGTCGCATATGAGGGAATAGAACGCGATTACGCGGCACGTGAAGACGCCCGCCTGCGCGGACCACTCACACCGCTGGTTGACAGCACGAGGGACATCGTCGATAACGGCCTCATTGACCAGGCAGTCAACTTTGTAAACCGCAACATCGGCCACAGCGCCAGCCTCGCCGGGGCGCGTCGCGAGGACAAATCGGACTACCCGCTGGAAGCGGTTCGCGAGGCCATCGTAAACGCGGTAGCTCACCGTGACTATACAATCGCCGTCGCCGACATAGAGGTGGCGATCTTCACCGACCGGATGGAGATCCTCTCACCTGGGCGTCTCCCCAACACAGTCACTGTCGACAAGATGCGAAGCGGCTATCGAGCGACACGCAACGAACTGATCAAAGAAGTTCTCCGTGATTATCGCTACGTGGACGCACGTGGCCTCGGCGTGCCCCGTAAAATAGTGCGGTTGATGCGGCAGGAAAACGGAACCGAACCGGGCCTGGTGGAGGATGATGAACGGTTTACAGTAACGTTGTACCGTTCACAGAGTTGACGGAATGACCTGCATACCGGCAAACCTGATCGGAGTAGGCGTTCAGGATGGTGTGGCTAATGATCGAAACTCTGTCTCGCTAAGCGCCACGACTCGCATTCGTGATCAATCCCCTCAGTTTCGGGATTCCTTCAGGAATTGGTAACCGGCTTTCGCTGAGCCGAACGGGGGCGGGCAACCCCGTTACTAAATTGTGGCTTTCATTTCCGTGCTTGAGATTCAGGTCCCTCCGGGCGTGCCACCCGTATGAGCGGTCAGCTGGCCGTCTGGGTCTGCCTCTCACAGCGGGCCTTCGTCGTCGGCTCCCTGGCCGAGGCGCTGCATGGCCGCGGGCCGCGCGCTGGAAGGGCCCGGCAGGCCAGCACCATCCAGGGATACCTGCGCATCCTGCAGGTTCCGCTGGCCAGCTGGTCCGCGCGGTATGAGTCGCTGCGGCAGGTCACCACCGATGACCTGACCGCCCAGCTCGTCCCGCTGACCGGCGCGACCCGGCTGCTGGCCTTGTCGGCGATGCGGTCGCTGTTCGGCACGCTCAAGGCCCGCCGGGTGCTGTTCGCCAACCCCGCCGCGCCGCTGACCGGCCGCCGGGTCCAGCCGCCGCCTGTCCTGCCCCTCGATGACGGCCTGCGCGCAGGCCTGCTCGGCCGCCTGCACGACCCCGCCGAGCGGCTCGTCGTGCTGCTGGCCGGGGTGCACGCGCTGCGCCCGGCCGACATCTGCGCCCTGACGCTGGATAAGCTCAACCTCGCCGCGGGCACGCTGCTCACCGGCGGCCGCGTCCGGCCGCTGGACCGGCTCACCGCCGGGCATCTGCGCGCCTGGCTGCAGGCCCGGCACGCCCGCTGGCCCGCGACCGCCAACCCGCACCTGCTGGTCAACCGCAGCAGCGCGGGCGGCCTCGAGCCGGTCAACCGCGGCTACATCCACGCCGCCGTGCACGGGCTGGGTATCACCGCGCAGGACCTTCGTGCCGACCGGTTCCACGATGAAGCCCAGGCCAGCGGGGGCGACCCGCTGCGGCTTGCCCACCTGTTCGGGATCAGCGACCCCACTGCCATCCGCTACTGCGCAGACGCCGGCGGGGGCGGTCCCGGCCGGCCACTTCCAGCCGGGTCCTCCATGCCCCGGCAGGTTCGGTGAGCGAATGACTCGTCCCA
>JBOHCG010000118.1:0-15510 GCA_050698735.1 Streptosporangiaceae bacterium
GCCCGCGGCGCCGCGGTTGCTGGCCCGGGTGCACCCGGGCCGCGCGGAGCCGATGACGCCGCTGGAGCAGCGGATGCTCCGGGCGGTGCCGCACCGCCATACCCATCGCGGGCCGTTCGAGCCGGACCCGCTGCCCGCTGGGCTGCTGCCTAGGCTGCGACACGACGCCGCGGCCGAAGGGGCCACGCTGACCGTTGTCAATGCCGGGCCCGGATACCGGAAGCTGGCGGCGATCCTGGCCGGATGGAGCGAAGGGCAGGAGCTAGACCCGGTGTCGCGGGCCGAGGTTCTGCGATGGACCCGCGAGTCCGGCGCTCCGGCCAGGGACGGCGTGCCCGCGGATGCCTTCCCGGCAACGCCGCGCCGGGAGGACGATCGGCTGGCGCGGCGTGATTTCGACCTGGGCCGTGGGCTGGGACTGCTGTCGTCCGGCGGCCCGCCCGCTTCGGTCACCGCGGCGCTCGCGACCCGCGGTGACGGGCCGGAGGACTGGCTGCGGGCCGGCCAGGCCCTGCAGCGCCTGCTGCTCCGCGCCGCGAGCCAGTGGGTATTCGCCGACCTGCAGACCCAGCCGCTGCTGACCACGTCGATCCGTGAGCTGATCCAGGTACGACTGGCTCTGCCTGGGCCGCCGCAGATGCTGATCGGGCTCGGCGTGGCCCGGGCGACGCGCCCCACCGCCCGCCGACCCGCGGCGAACCTCGTCGAACCCTGACCAGGCCGGGTGCGCCAGGGAGCGCACGGCCTTGACCACATGCGCCTCCTGGATGCTGGACTCCGGCGGCTCGCCGCGCTCCAGCAGGGCGTTGCCACCGAGCGCGGCGACGATCCTCATTGGAACTCGCCGATGGCGGCGACCATCAGGGCCTTGATCGTGTGCAGCCGGTTTTCGGCCTGGTCGAACACGATCGAGGCGGGCGACTCGAAGATCTCCTCGGTCACCTCCAGGGCCTCCAGGGCCTCCAGGCCGCGCCGCTGGTAGAGCCGCTCGATGTGCCGCACCCCGGCCGAGGGCTGCAGCGGCACCGGCGCGCAGATGCGCACGTCCATCCCCAGCATGGCGCCGGTCACCAGCAGCGAGTTGGCGGTGTTGTTCCGGCCGTCGCCGAGGTAGCAGTACGCGACCTCGGCGAGCGGCTTGTCCGCGTGCTCGCGCATGGTGAGGATGTCGGCCAGCATCTGGGTGGAGTGCCAGTCATCGGTCAGCCCGTTCCACACCGGGACACCGGCGTACGCGCCAAGCGTCTCCACCGCCTGCTGCGCCGACCCGCGGTACTCGATGCCGTCAAACATCCGGCCGAGTACCCTGGCGGTGTCCTTTACCGACTCCTTGAGACCGAGCTGTGACTCGCCGGGCCCGAGGTAGGTCACGCGGGCGCCCTCGTCGTGCGCGGCGACCTCGACCCCGATGAAGGAGAACAGGGCCACGCCTGCCGCGATCCCGATCGCGCTGTACAGACTGCCGCCGGAGGCGTTGAACGCGCCGAAGTTGCCCTTGGAGACGAAGAATACGGGCCGGCGGTTCGCCGACAAGTTCCGCGCGCACCCGGCCGGGTCCGAGCACCGACTGGGCGTACGGCAGCCCGCGGTTGAGGATCTGAATGCCCCGCTGCCCGGCCAGATCGGACAGCGCCGCCTCGGTCGGCAGCTCCATGTGACTCGGCACCGAGGCGAGGCAGACCGTCAGCGTTGTGCCGCGCGCCTGCGCCTCCCTTACCGCCCAGCGCAGCGCCTCTCCGCTACCGGGCGATCCGTCGTACCCGGCCACGATGCCATACGTCTTCTCGGTCATGGCGGCCTCCTTCTTTCGGGACCTGATCTCGGCTGTCTATGAATCTCGTTCGCGCTCTTCGGCACGGATAGGGAAGAAGGTCCCTGATCGGGTCCGGCAGCGGGCGGGGCGGCAGGGCCGGCCGGACCCGCGCGCGCCGACCGGGGAGAATAGGGAACCGGGGACGATGGGAAGCCGGGGGAAGGCGGAGCACGGCCCGGGAGTGACGCGGGGACCGGGCCTGATACCACTGCTCGTTCTGGATAAAAAGGGGTTTTAAATGACCGAGACCGCCGCTGCGCAGGAACCGCTGACCGGGGACGAGCTCGACGTTATCGACGCCTGGTGGCGCGCGGCGAACTACCTGTCCGTGGGGCAGATCTACCTGCTCGGCAACCCGCTGCTCGCCGAGCCGCTGCGCCCGGAGCACGTCAAGCCGCGGCTGCTCGGGCACTGGGGTACGACGCCCGGGCTGAACCTGATCTACGCGCACCTGAACCGGGTGATCAGGAACTGGGACCTGGACGTGATCTACGTCTGCGGGCCCGGGCACGGCGGGCCTGGCATGGTGGCGAACACCTACCTGGAGGGCACCTACACCGAGCTGTACCCGGCCGTCACCCAGGACACCACGGGGATGGCCAGGCTGTTCAGGCAGTTCTCGTTCCCCGGCGGGATCCCGTCGCACGCGGCGCCCGAGACGCCCGGATCAATCCACGAGGGCGGCGAGCTCGGCTACTCGCTCGTGCACGCCTACGGGGCCGCGTTCGACAACCCGGACCTGATCGTGGCCTGCGTGATCGGCGACGGCGAGGCCGAGACCGGGCCGCTGGCCGGCAGCTGGCACGCCAACAAGTTCCTCAACCCGGCCAGCGACGGCGCGGTGCTGCCGATCCTGCACCTGAACGGGTACAAGATCGCTAACCCGACGGTTCTTGCCCGGATCCCGCATGCCGAGCTCGAGGCCCTGCTGCGCGGCTACGGGTACGCGGTGCACACGGTGGAGGGCGACGACCCCGAGACGGTCCACCAGCAGCTCGCCGCCACCATGGACGCGGTGGTCGGCGAGATTCACGCCATCCAGCGGCGCGCCCGGGTGGACGGCTATGCCGGCCGCCCCGCGTGGCCGGCCATCGTGCTGCGCACGCCGAAGGGCTGGACCGGGCCCAAGGTGGTGGACGGACTCCCGATGGAGGGGACGTGGCGGGCGCACCAGGTGCCGATCGCCGAGGCGCGGAGCAACCCCGGGCACCTGGCCCAGCTCGAGGAGTGGCTGCGGTCCTACCGGCCGCAGGAGCTGTTCGATGCCGCGGGCACGCTAGTACCTGAGCTGGCGCGGCTTGCGCCACGGGACTACCGGCGGATGAGCGCGAACCCGCACGCCAACGGCGGCCTGCTGCTGCGGGACCTGCGGCTGCCCGAGTTCAGGGACTACGCCGTGCAGGTCAGCGCGCCGGGCGCGGAGCAGTCCGAGCCCACCAGGGTACTCGGCAACTGGCTGCGGGACGTGATCGCGGCCAACCCGTCGAACTTCAGGCTGTTCGGGCCGGACGAGACCGAGTCCAACAGGCTCGGCGACGTCTTCCAGGTGACGTCGCGTGCCTTCGAGGGAACGATCGTGCCGGGAGACAACCACCTGGCGCCGGATGGGCGGGTGCTCGAGGTGCTGTCCGAGCACATGTGCCAGGGGTGGCTGGAGGGCTACCTGCTGACCGGGCGGCACGGGCTGTTCAATTGCTACGAGGCGTTCATCCACATCATCGACTCGATGTTCAACCAGCACGCCAAATGGCTCAAGGTGAGCAGCGGCATTCCCTGGCGGCGGCCGGTGGCGTCGCTGAACTACCTGCTCTCCTCGCTGGTGTGGCGGCAGGACCACAACGGGTTCAGTCACCAGGACCCGGGCTTCATCGACCACGTGGTGAACAAGAAGGCCGAGGTCATCCGGGTGTACCTGCCGCCGGACACGAACACGCTGCTGTCCGTGGCCGACCACTGCTTTCGGTCGCGGCACTACGTCAACGTGATCGTGGCGGGCAAGCAGCCACAACCGAACTGGCTGTCCATGGACGACGCGGTCATCCACTGCACCAGGGGCGCCGGGATCTGGGAGTGGGCGTCCAACGACTCGCCGGGGGCACCGGACGTCGTGATGGCCTGCTGCGGCGACGTACCCACGCTGGAGACGCTCGCCGCGGTGTCGCTGCTGCGCGAGCACCTGCCCGGGCTGAAGGTGCGGGTGGTCAACGTGGTGGACCTGATGCGGTTGCAGCCGCCGACCGAGCACCCGCACGGGATGTCGGACGCGGAGTTCGACGCCCTGTTCACCGTGGAGCGGCCGGTGATCTTCGCGTACCACGGGTACCCGTGGCTGATCCACCGGCTGACCTACCGGCGGAACGGGCACTCGAACTTCCACGTCCGCGGGTACAAGGAGGAGGGCACCACGACGACGCCGTTCGACATGGTCATGCTCAACGACCTGGACAGGTTCCACCTGGTCATGGACGTCATCGACCGGGTGCCGGGGCTCGCCGCCACGGCCGGGCACGTCCGGCAGATGATGGTGGACAGGAGGATTACCTGCCGCGCCTACACCCGGCAAGAGGGCGAGGACGCTCCCGAGATCACCGGGTGGACGTGGCCGCATTGACGGCCATCCTGGTCGTCAATGCCGGGTCGAGCAGCCTGAAGCTGCGCGTGCTTTCCGACGCCGACGAGGTGCTCGACACGGCCGACCTGCCCGCGCCGCGCGGCGTGACCGACGCGGCGGCGCTCGAGAAGGCGATCGGCTCGCTCGGCCAGGCGGGCGAGATAGCCGCGGTCGGGCACCGGATCGTGCACGGCGGGGACCTGTTCTCCGGGCCGGTGCTGATCGGCCCCGAGGTCCGGCAGCGGCTGGAGTCGCTGGTCGACCTGGCGCCGCTGCACCAGCCGAAGTCGCTCGCCGCGCTGGACGCGGTGCAGGCGGTGCTGCCCGGCGTGCCGGCCGTGGGCTGTTTCGACACCGCATTCCATGCCACCATCGGTGAGCCCGCCGCCACGTACGCACTGCCCGCCGAGTGGCGGGCGCGCTGGACGTTGCGCCGCTACGGGTTCCACGGGCTGTCGCACGGCTACGTGTCCCGGCGGGCGCTGGCGCTGGCCGGCGGCTCGCGCCGGGTGGTGAGCTGTCACCTGGGCGCGGGTGCGTCGCTCGCGGCTGTGCAGGACGGGCGGTCTGTGGATACCACGATGGGCTTCACGCCGCTGGACGGCCTGGTCATGGCCACCAGGTCCGGCTCGGTCGACCCGGGGCTGCTGATGTGGCTTGAGGAGCACGCGGGGACGCCGCCGACCGAGCTTGCCGCGACCCTCGAGTACCGGTCCGGCCTGTACGGCCTGGCCGGGACGGCGGACATGCGCGAGGTGCTGACCCGGGCGGCGGCGGGCGACGCGCGGGCGATCCTGGCCAGGGACGTGTACCTGCACCGGCTCCGCGGCCTGATCGCGGCGATGGCCGCCGCCATGGACGGGCTGGACACGCTCGTGTTTACCGGCGGGATCGGGGAGAACTCGGCCGAGATCCGGTCGCTGGCGATGGCCGGGCTCGGCTTCCTCGGCGTGCGGGAAGATGCCGCGCGGAACGCGGAAGGGACCGGGGACCGGGAGATCGGGGCGGACGGCGCGCCGGTGCACAGCCTGCTCATCGCCGCGCGGGAGGACCTCGAGATCGCCCGCCAGGTCCGCCAGGTGCTGTCCGCATAAGGTCGCTTCCCCGCCCTTCTCCCGGATCGGGACCCGCGCCGGCACGGGAGGAGACCAACGGGCCGAGATAAAGGGACGTAAGGCCCTGCCGTCCTACCCGCGTGCGCGGTCAGGCTGAAGGCTGCAGGCTGGCCCTCGCGGCCATCTGGACGGCCTGCGGGAGGTCGACATGATGCACGTTCACGAGGCCCGGTTCCCTGGGTCGTGCGCCCGCCGACTCGGCATCGACCGCAATCCGTTGCGCCGCGGGACGGACCGGGTCGAGGCGGCGATACGGCTAGTCATCATTGCCTTGCTGGTCATCGCGGTGCCCGTGGTCGCGGTCGTGGCCGGCCGTCAGGCCGATCACCAGGCCGTGCGCCAGGCGCAGGCGCAGCGGGCGGCCGATCACCTCGTCACCGCGGTGCTGCTGGAGCGGGCTCAGGCGACGGGGGTCCCCGATCCGTACACCAACGTGCAGATGACTTATGTGTTGGCGCGATGGCAGCCGCCGGGCCGGCTGGCCAGGACCGGCGACGTCCTGGCCACGGCGGGAGCGCTCAAGGGAAGCACCGCGCAGATCTGGATCAACGCCTCGGGCGCCCTCACCGCGCCCCCGCCGGACCAGCGCACGATCGCCGGCGATGTCTGCATGGCGGTCATAGTGACCTGCCTGACGTCGGTGGCGGTGCTGCTGGTGCTTGGCGCTCTCACCCGGTTCGCCCTCGACCGCCGGCGGATGCGCGGATGGGAGGCCGAGTGGCGGGCGACCGGGCCGTTGTGGAGCGGCCGCCGCCGCTGAGCCGCCCGCACATTCGTGACCAAGGTCGGGACGGATTGTGCCGTTCGTCCCCGCCTGCAGCGCCTCGGGTTGTTATCCAATCGAGATTGGACTACAGACAAGCCGCAGAGAAAGGGAAAGCACCAAGAAGATCAAGGTCAAGGCCGCCTAGGAGGCATGTCGGGTACTGACGCCCGGGGCCGCGCTCGGCGAGCGCGGCCCCGGCATGATGTCGGCTATCCCTGGTAGCGGCGGTGTATCACGCCGGTCAGGCCGGTCCTGGCCTCGGCGATGCTGGTCGTGCCCGCGCTTACTGCCTGCTCGATCTCCGCGACCGCGGCGGCAAGCGGCGGGTCGCCGAGGACGCCCGCGATCCACCGCGACAGGTCGGCGAACCGGCAGTGATGGGCGATCACCTCGTCGCGGCGCCCTGGACGGCAGGGCGATCAGCGCGATGAGGCAGCCGGCCAGGGCGACGCAGGCGCCGGTCGCCAGGCCGAGGTCCATGCCGCTGACGAAGGCGGAGCGGGCCAGGTGACCCAGTTCCGCTCCGAGGGGGCCGCCGACCCTGGCGGCCACGCCGAGGGGGCCGCCGACCCTGGCGGCCACGCCGAGGGGGCCGCGGCCGGCCGGACTGCTGGCGGGACCAGAGTCCGCAGCCCGGCCGACCTTCGGCCCTGCATTATCGCGGCGATGAGAGCGATCCTGGGGACTGCCGGACGTGATAGGCGCGTCCGGCACGGATAAGAAAGGTTCGAGCCATGCGACCGCCAGCGTCCACTGCGAGAGCCGGAAATGATGCCCGCACAGCAGCAATTCGACCCGGTAAGGCCGCTCAGATGTGCGCGGCATCAGAACCCGCACCATGGGGCGGGAGGGGCAGCAGCAAGCTCTATCGTCCATGCTTCAGCCTTGCCGCCCGCAGCCTGCTGTCGGCAGAGACCTAGCCCCCGAACCTGCCGGGCCAAAGGTCCCGGCCACTGGCTCGCCTCCCTTCGAGCACGTCCGACGTCACCAGGCCAGCCAGCAGGGCCGCGCCAAACGGCGGCCATCGCGTACGGGCGCCAGCTAGGCGACGTCAGCGTGCGATCCTGCCAGGCGAAGCCCCACTGGTGGATCGAGCCCCACACGAACAGGTAGTTGACGTAGCCGATGACGTGCAGGTGCGGCCCGACCACGCCCACGTCCACCAGGCCGGCTGCCGCGGCCATCACGGCAGGCACCATCAGGCCCCAGCGCCGATGCGCGGCCAGCATCACTGGGGTCAGCGCGATCAGCAGCAGGTAGACCGGAAGGAACCACAACTGCAGCGCGACCAGCCAGCCGGCCTCGGCCAGCTCGGCCAGCCCTACGCCCGCCATCCTCGCCGTGACGACCGCAAGGACCGCCACCACCACCCGGTGGGGTGCCGCCCTCGGCATCATCGCCACCGACGCCTACGCCCCCGCCGACAGCTGAGGGCAACGTGCGGGCGCCGGCAGGACCTTTGGCACTACCAGGGGAGAGACGGTACGGGCACCATGGCCATACGTGTTGTTCCGTGCATGGAGGTAGCCATGACCACCAGGCCTCATGACATGACTGATCTGTACCTCGCACCTGTGCTGCTCGCGGTAGACGCGCGGATCGAGGAACTCGGCCGCCTGGATAAGGAGAGGCTGGCGTACGAAGTCGCACTTGAGAGCGACTCACCGGACTTCACCCGTCCCTTCAGGGAAGAAGCGCTGATCAGGACGGTCACGCACCTGATCGACCGGCACGGATGGGAACTCAGCTGGGACCCGCGCGGTCTCCGCCTGACTCATGATGTTCATACGCTGGTCCTCGGTGTCCCGGCAGTGTTCGTTGAGTACCTGGAAGACAGCCCTAAAGCATGACGCGTCGCGTGCGGCGCCTGCACGGTGCCCGTCGACGGCCAGCCGGTGCTTGCCTGCCAGCTGTCGGCCAACCGCGACGTTCGTCAGCCCGGAAGCCAGTGATCGAGGGCGGTAGGCCACCCACAACACCGTGACCGTGTTCGTCGTGCCCGGCCCCAGGCCGTCACCAGCCCAGCCCATCCCATCCCGGCTGGCACATGCGCCAGCAGGAAAGACTGCACGGTCGCCACGGGCTCGCGCACAAGGACGAATCGGTGCAGCTCAACGGTGTAAGACGAGACGTCTCCGGCGGACGACACAGCGCGGTCGCCCTGACCGGCGTCACGGCACGGGCATCGCCGAAATACCGGTATGGCGGGATGAGCCAGGACCAGCCAAGAACGTCCCCCTCGTCCATGGTGTCGATGATCACGGGCCCTCGGGACGGCGAATGGATCTCCAGTGCCACCCTCCCCTCCCGGAGCACGTAGAAGCGGCTGGCGGCTTCTCCCTCGCAGAAGAGGTACTCGCCCGCCGCGAAATGCACGTTGGACGCGCATGACACCATCAGCCGGAGCGTGTCGGCATCGAGCCCGGAGAAGAACCGGTGGCCGCCGAGCAGCTCCTCCATTGTTTCCATCTTTCCTCCTCTTCCCGAGGACCATCAAGGGTGCCAACGGTAGTTCGCCAGGATTGCGACCGATCCGGCCCATGGTCCCCTCGGATAGGGACCTTTGTACCTGAGCCGCTCGGCGGGCCCGGAGTGGGCTGGGTGCATGACCGAACCAATGCCCCCGGAGCAGGTCGCCAGGTACCTGGTGGCCGAGGCGGTCTGGGCGCCGTCCGTGCACAACACCCAGCCATGGCGGTTCGTGGCCACGGATCAGCAGATAAGCCTGTACGCCGACGCCGACGCCGGCCGCGGACTGCCGGTCACCGATCCGGACGGTCGCGAAATGATGATCAGCTGTGGTGCCGCCCTGTTCAACGTCCGCCTCGCGCTGCGTGGCCTCGGGTACGTTCCCGAGGTGTCAGATGGCCTATGTGCCCTGACCTTGACCGCGGCGTCGCGGGCACGGGCCGCATGGCCACCGCGGCGCGGGCACTGGTGGCACGGCAGTGAGTCGAACACTGCTCACGCGCGGGGAGCAGTCGGCGGCCAAGCTGCAGGGCCAGGCGCAGCAGGCGCTCGCCGCGGGGCGGGAGGACCTGGCCCGCGAGGCGCTCACCTGCCGGGCGGCCGTCACCTCGCAGATCGGCGACCTGCAGGGCCAGCAGGCCTCGCTGCAGGCCGAGCAGGACAAACTCACCGCCGCCTCGCAGCGGCTGCAGGCGAAAGTGGAGGCGTTCCGCACCCGCAAGGAGACCATCAAGGCCAGCTACACCGCCGCCGAGGCCGAGACCCGCATCGGCGAGGCCGTCACCGGGATCTCCGAGGAGATGGGCGATGTCGGCATCGTAAACGGGCGCTCATCGCGTCGGCCACCCCGCACGGAGGGATCCGGGCCTTCCTGTTCATCGGGCGATGGCCGGCGCGGTAGCCCCGTTCGGCTGGTCCACGCCGGGGGCCTTCCCGTCATGGGAGGCGTTGGCTTCACGGGTGAGGAACGAGACGAGCTCCTCGATCGTGCTCATCAGCGGGGCGGGGAACACCACTGTAGTGTTCTTGTCGACCCCGATCTCGACCAGGCTCTGCAGGTTACGCAGCTGCAGCGCGAGCGGGTGGGCCATCATCGTGTCGGATGCGTCGCCGAGTGCCGCGGCGGCCAGGGACTCGCCCTCCGCGTTGATGATCTTGGCGCGCTTCTCCCGCTCGGCCTCGGCCTGGCGGGCCATGGCCCGCTTCATGCTGTCCGGCAACTGGATGTCCTTGAGCTCGACCAGGGTCACCTCCACGCCCCAGTCGACGGTGGTGGCGTCCAGGATCTTGCGGATGTCCAGGTTGATCGTGTCCGTCTCGGCCAGGGTCTGGTCCAGGGTGTGCTGGCCGACCACCTTGCGTAGTGTGGTCTGGGCGATCTGGTCGATCGCTGCGCGGACGTTCTCGATCGCCAGCACGGATTTCACCGCGTCGGCCACCCGGTAATAGGCCACCGCGGACACGTCCACGCTGACGTTGTCGCGGGTGATGATGCCCTGCGACTGGATCGGCATCGTGACGATCCGCAGCGATACCTTGTGCATCACGTCGATGAACGGGATGATCAGCCGGAGGCCTGGGGCTCGCGACCCGCGGAGCCGACCCAGCCGGAACACCACTCCTTGCTCGTACTGCCGCACGATCCGCACCGCAAGCGCGAGCAGTATCACGAGCAGTATCACGGCCACGACGAGGACAACGATCAGCGTCTTCATCACTGGCTCCCTTCACGTCTCATGTGCCCGCCACGGCGGGCGGCCTGTGCGTTACCGGGCCAGCATGGTCCCGGCCAACCGCGGTATGGAGAGGCGAACATCCCCCGGCGGCCGGGCCATCGTCACCGGGAGGCTGGCTCGGCCGACCCGCCGGCTCGTACACGGCTCGTTGCACGGTCCAGATGGCCGTGGTCAGCGCCTCGAACCTGCGCAGGACGCGGCTGAGCACCGCGGCGTTGCCGTCCCGCGCCGCCGCTACCGCCTCCTCGGCCGCCGTCATGAGCCGGTCCAGCCGCACCTGCAGGAACGTTCCGGCGCCCGGCTGGACCTGGCGATACCTGGCGGCGGCCGACGCGGCGCGGCCACCGGCTCCCACTTCGGCGATGATCGAGCCGGTCGCCTGCGCGACCTCGGCCGCGGTCGGCATCCGCTCGTAGCCGCCGTGGGCGAACATCCGCAGCTGGAGAACGTACGGCTGGCACCGCGTCTGATGATCTCGTATCTCCTCGTCGGCGGTCATGACCCTCAGCGCCCTCCATGTCGAGGACACAAATTCAACGGCGCGCAGCGGCCAGTGCTCTAGGGACCATGGTCCCTAGTCCGGGGAAACTTTCGGGGAAGCCTGGTGGCTCACGCTGGGGTCTCGCCGCCGGGCCCGCTCGGCGATCGCTGCCGCGGCCGGGGAAACGGTTCCGGGGCTATGCACCACTGCTCGTTCGGCATAAGGGCCGAAACCGGGCGGGGACCTCGGCACCGGCTACCAGGCGACCTTTGGCCCTACCCCCGGGCCGTGCTTGCCGGGCTCGCGCTGGCCGCGGTCGGTTTCCTGGCCGAGGCGGGCGGCGGGGGCGCGGGCGGTGTGCAGGCCTCGGTAGAGCTCTTCGACCTGGTGGTCCGGCTGGGTCATGTTCGATGCTACGTCATCCCTGCATATCCTGGGCGGTGCTGTCATTCGGTTCGTTCATCGGGATGCCTCCCGCCGGGAGCACGTCGGCCTTTCTCGGGGAAGACGCGGTCTGTACTTACCTCGACCGGGCCGAGCAGGTCATCGTCATCTGGCAGGACGAACTTGATAGGACCGCTTTTGCCCGCGTAGCTGCCGTGGTACTCAATTTCTTTGCTGTCGAGCTGTAGCACCACTACTCGATCGCCCTTCTTGAAATTGTTCATCCTGGTCAGCTCCATAATCTGTAGATAATTAGAGGCGGTAGCATCGTTACTGCCACTGTTGATAGGTGCCAATCTGCGCGATCAATGCCAGGGAGTCACCTTCGGGCTGCTAGCCGTCCAATTTTTCTCCGCAAGGTATGGCTGTCGCCCAGCTGATACATCCCGGCTAGCCTTCACCGCCTTTTCTTGAAATCTTAATAACCGCATCTTCTTCGAGCAGGGGATAACGGCCTGACATGGCGGGACTTACGTCCCAGGGAGCACAGCGATGGGCTACGGCACCAGTAGCGCAGCGTCCGGCCGTGGGGGCGCTTGTTCTTGTTCGCGCACTGGCACTTTTTCAGCACCGCGCCGCTACCTCGGCATCGGCGCGGCCCGGCTCGGTTACCCGCGGGACTGGGCACGGCGGCGGACCAGCAGACGGCGGATCTCGTCGGCGCCCCACACGATGAACGGGAACGGGGCCACGGTGACCAGCTGGCCCGGGGCAAGGGCCTCGGTGCCGAAGAAGCCGTGCATCGCGGGCAGGTAGACCAGCGCAGCGGCGAAGGCCAGCGCCACGGCTATGCCGGCCAGCAGCAGCTTGTTGCTGAACAGGCCGACCTGCCGCAGGGACGCGCGGTCGGTGCGGACGGCGAACGCGGTGCCGACCTGGCAGGCGACGATGCCCAGCCAGGCGACCGTGGTGGCCTGGCGGTAGGCGTGGTTCAGCGGCGTGCCCAGTCCGGTGGCCGCGCCCGGCGTCCAGCCGGCATGCCGCAGCGTGACAAAGAATCCTGCCAGCACCAGCGTGGCCGACAGCAGGCCGAGGAACGCCCAGGCGCGGGCCAGCATCCCGCGGCTGATCACGCCCTGGGCCCGCGGCCGCGGCGGGCGGTCCATCAGCCCGGGCTCGGCGGGCTCCCGGCTCAGCGCCAGGGCCGGCAGCGTGTCGGTGCCCAGGTCGATGGCGAGGATCTGCATCACCGTCAGCGGCAGCGGTATCACCCCGCCGGCCAGCGCGAAGACGAGGAACGGCATCACCTCGGGGACGGCGTGGGTGAAGATGTAGCAGATGAACTTGCGGACGTTGTCGTAGACGCGCCGGCCGGCCTCGACCGCCGCGACCACGGTGGCGAAGTTGTCGTCGGTGAGGACCATGGTGGCCGCCTCGCGGGCCACGTCCGTGCCCGAGCGTCCCATCGCCACGCCGATATCGGCCCGGCGCAGCGCGGGCGCGTCGTTGACCCCGTCCCCGGTCATGGCGACGACCTCGCCCTTCGCGCGCAGGGCGTCGGCGATGCGCAGCTTGGCCTCCGGTGAGCTGCGCGCGAACACCACCTCGGAGCCGCTGTCCAGCAGGACGTCGAGTTCCTGTTCGGTCATCGCGTCCAGTTCGGTGCCGCTGACCACGCGCATCCCGTCCTTGCCGATGCCGATGCGGCGCGCGATCGCCTCGGCGGTCAGCCCGTTGTCGCCGGTGACCACGTGCACCCGGATGCCGGCTCGGTGCACCCGCTCGATCGCCGCGGGCACCTCCGGCCTGGGCGGGTCGAGCATCGCCACCATGCCGATCAGGCACAGGTCCCGCTCCGCGTCGCCGCGGTCCGCGGGCACCGGGCTGCCTTCCGCAAGCCGGCGGCGGGCCAGTGCGAGCACGCGCAGGCCCTGCCGCGCGTAGCCGCTCATCACGCTGGCCACGGCGTCGCGGTCGGCTCGGGTGATGGCCGGCTCGTCCGCGCCGCGGCGGATCCTGGTGACCCTGGCCATGACCTCCTCGGGCGCACCCTTGGTGTGCACGACCAGGCCGCCGTCCTGCTCGTCAACGGTGCTCATGAGCTTGAGCCTGGGATCGAAGCGGAACAGCCGGCGGCGGGCGGCCTCCCGGCGGCTCACCGATACGTCCAGGCCGCACCCGGCCGCCAGCTCAAGCAGTGCAACCTC
Organism: Streptosporangiaceae bacterium; assembly: GCA_050698735.1. Classification (GTDB taxonomy): domain Bacteria; phylum Actinomycetota; class Actinomycetes; order Streptosporangiales; family Streptosporangiaceae; genus Palsa-504. Next base: position 13,583 of record JBOHCG010000118.1, read on the forward strand.
GGTCGGGTCCCCGGTGCTGCCCTGGCCCAGTCCGGCGCCATTGCACGCCGCCGCGACCTGGGCCAGCAGCCCGATTTCCGCGGCTGCCGGGCCCTTGTTCTCCACATCCGTCTCGCCGGCCGGCGTCCAGACCCTGGTGACGTGCATCCTGTTCTGGGTGAGCGTGCCGGTCTTATCGGTGCAGATGACCGACGTGGACCCGAGGGTCTCGACCGCGGACAGCCGCTTGACCAGCGCGCCCCGTCTGGCCATCTCTCGCACCCCGACCGCGAGCGCGAGCGTGATCGTGGGCAGCAGCCCCTCGGGGACGTTGGCGACAAGCAGCCCGATGGCGAAGCTCGCCGCCGCGGCCAGGCTGAGGCCCGCGGCCAGGCCGATGGGCAGGAACGCCACGCCGGCCCCCACGGCCACGAAGGCGATCAGCCAGGCAACCCGCTTGACCTGCTGCTCGAGCGGGCTTTCGTCACGGCCCACCCGCTGGCTCAGCGCGGCGCGTTCGGGACAACTGACTGGCGGGGGCGGGACCTATGGCCCTGCGGTCCGGATGCCTGGTCTGGTGTGATGGGTTTATGTTCATCGGTGCCGAGGTACGGCTCGGCCTCGGCTTCAACACGGCCCAGGCCAGGCTGGCCGATCTCGTCCGCGGCGGGCTGCTGCGCCACGCGTCCGACGACGCCTACCGCGGCCTGGGATCCGGCCTCACCAGGGTCGGCCCGCTGGGGACGGCGCCTGGCATGTCCAAGCTCGTGGTGGTCCGGTTCAGCGAGCTGGCTGTCCATGAGGACTTCGCCATCGTGGCGATGCGGTGGGAGGCCGCCGGTCTGGGAGGGGCGCTGTTTCCGGCGCTGGACGCCGACATCACGCTCACGGAAGCACCGCACGACACCGCGATACTCGCGATCTGGGGCGTGTACCGGCCGCCCTTCGGCGCCCTGGGTGCGGGGCTGGACCAGGCGGTCTTGCGCCGGGTCGCCCAGGCGACCATCCGGACCTTCACGCATCGCATCGGGTCCGCCATCACGGACCCCGCCGCCTCTCCCGAGGCACCGGATACCGGCCTGCTGCCGGATTCTCCGGCATGTCCTGAAGGACTGTAGCCGGGGCCGGCTTTGTAGCCAAGTCTCTCCCGTCCGGCAGAGCATCGGTGAGCGTGGCCTCTGGCCGCCTGCGGGCGCGGCACCGTAGCGACTGCCGACCGCCTCACCGGGAACCGTTCGGTGGCGCGCTATCTGGCTGCCCGTCACGGCCGGGGCCGGCGAATATGTAGCTGCGGATCTCCCCGATGATGTCGTCCACGTGCTGCAGGGCGTCGGCGATCCGCGGCAGGGCTATCTCATGAGGCAGTTCGGCCGCGGACTGCAGGCTCAGGCCTACCCGGAAAAGGCCGTTGATCACCCGGTCGAGCAGGTCCCTGCCCTTGCGGGCGTCTTGCGCCGCCGCGGCGGCGCGGGCCAGCTCGGCCAGGTCCGCAGGCGGCTGATCCGCGGAGATGTCCCTGACCACGGCCATGGTAAAGCGGCCCGTGGCGGTCTGTACAGGGCTGAGGCTGATCCGCACCGGCACCGTGGTCCCGTCCCTGCGCAGCCCGGCCAGCCGCGCCCTGGCGCCCATCGGCCGGGCGGTGGGCTCGTGCGCATATCCGGCCCGCTGTCTCTCGTGCGCTGATCGCAGCCCTGCGGGCACCAGCGATTCGACCCGCTGGCCGGTCAGCTCGCCGCGGTTATAGCCGAATAGCTCCTCGGCCCGCCGGTTGGCCAGCACCAGCAGGCCCTCGGCGTTGACCAGCACCACCCCGTCGGCCAGCGCGTCGACCATCCGCCACAGCATCGCCGGGGTGGCCCCCTCGGGCAACGGCTGGTCGCCGAGCCCAGCGCCGCGCCGCCGCGAGGTCCGCGCCGCCCGGCCCGGCCGTGGCGTCAGGGGAATGA
>JBOHCG010000119.1:0-15424 GCA_050698735.1 Streptosporangiaceae bacterium
GAGGACTACGGTCCCGATGCCGATATACATCTGCTTGGTTCCTTCCCTAGTGCCTTCGTTCCGGGTTCTAGCTACCCGCACGGGAATCCTCAAACATGCGGCCCGCCAAGCCCCGGCGGCGGAGCGCGCGCGCCGGCCGTCTCCCGCTGTGCTGGTTACCGATTACGCATTGTCACCGAAATCGGAATGACCAGGACTTAACTCCCCCGAACGGGGGATTGTCCGGCTAGGCCTAGCCGGGCCATGCTTGTCAGCATTCAGGGGAACGGGGGGACAGGATTCAGCCGCACCTGCCGGAGGAACCGAATAGCTTTATCGGTCGTGAGCGTGAGCTGGACGAGCTGAGCCGACTGGTCTACTCGACCCGCGCGCTGACGCTGGCGGGTCCCGGCGGCATCGGGAAGACCAGGCTCGCGTTGCGCCTGCTCGGGTCCATGGCGCCCGAATTCCCCGATGGTGCCTGGTTCGTCGAGCTGGCCGACCTGCGGCAGCCTGACCTGGTGATCTCGCGGCTGGCGGCGGTCGTCGGCGTCAGCGAGGAGCCCGGGCGCCCGCTGCTCGACACGCTCGCCGAGGTGCTGCGGTCCCGCCGCCTGCTGCTCGCCCTGGACAACTGCGAGCACCTGATCGACGCCTGCGCCGAGGTAGCCGGGCGCCTGCTGGCCAGTTCACCGGGCCTGCGGCTGCTGATGACGAGCCGCGAGCCGCTGCGCCTGGCGGCTGAGACAGTGTGGCGGGTGCCGCCGCTTGCCGTGCCGCCGCCTCCCGGGCCGCCGCCCCTCGGTGCCGCTGACGGAGTGTCGACCGCGTTCCGCGACGAGGCCGTCCTGCTGTTCGCCGACCGGGCCGCCGCGGTCCGCCCCGGCTTTGCGGTCGGCCCGGATAACGTCGCGGCCGTCGCGGCCGTCTGCCGCGCGCTTGACGGCCTGCCGCTGGCGATCGAGCTTGCCGCGGCCAGGATCGGCGTGCTGTCGGTGGAGCAGATCGGCGCCCGCCTTGACGACAGGTTCGCGCTGCTGACCGCGGGCGACCGGTCGGCCGCGCCGCGCCACCGGACGCTGCGAGCCACGATCGAGTGGAGCTACGAGATGCTCACGCCGGCCGAGCGGACCCTGTTCAGCCGGCTGTCGGTCTTCGCCGGGTGGTCCCTGGAGATGGCCGAGCAGGTCTGCGCCGACGGTGAGGTGCCGGCCAGCGACATGCTCATGCTGACCGCCGCGCTGGTCGACAAGTCGCTCGTGGTGCTCGAGCCGGAGGTGCTCGGCCAGGCTCGCTACCGGATGCTGGACTCCATCAGGGAATACGCGGCTGCGCTGCTGGCCGGCGCGGGGGAGCCGGAACGGTTCCGGCTCGCGCTGCGCGACTACACGCTGCGGACCGCGGAGCACCACCTGGCGGTCGGGATGGCGAAGGTTCCGGTCCCGTGGTCGGCCCGGGTCGACTGCTCCCGCAGGTACATCGCCGACGCCGGCAACGTGAGCCGGGTGCTGGCCTGGTGCCTGGCCGACGGCGAGGTGGAGGCCGGGCTCCGGATCTGCATCGCGGTCAGCCCGCGCTGGATCGTCTGGGGTACCTTCGCCGAGGGCGGCGAGTGGCTGGATTCCTTCCTGGCGCTGGGCACGTCCGCGCTGTCGCCGCGGATCCGCGGTGCCGCCCTGGTGGCCCGGGCGCAGCTGGCGCTGCCCGGCGATCCCGCCGCCGCGCATCACCTGGCCGCGGCGGGACTCGGGCTGTGCCGGGACGGCGGCGACCGGTTCTGGACCGCGAGCGCGCTGAACCTGCTGAGCGAGATCGCCCTGCACACCGGGCAGGCGGGCGAGGCGACGGCCCGCGCGAACCAGGCGCTCGCCACCGCGCAGGCCGCTGGCGACGGCTGGAACGAGGGCTACGCGCTGGGCACAAGGGCCGCGATCGCGGCCAGGGCAGGCCAGCTCATCGAGGCCCACCAGCTGGCTACCGCCTCGGTCAGCGTGATGCGGCGGATCGACCAGCAGTGGGGTGTCGCCCGCGCCCTGATCGGCCTCGGCGACCTAGCCCGGCTCCGCGATCACCAGGGCGAGGCGCACTCCCGTTACGTGGAGGCGCTGGCGATCCTGCATGAGATCGGCGCCCGCCTCCAGATTGCGCGGTGCGTGGCGGGCCTGGGCAAGGTGGCCATGGACCTCGGCGCGTTCGAGCAGGCCAGGCGGCACCTGACCAGGAGCGTCCGGCTCAGCCAGGCCACCGGCACGCGGGTCGGCGTGGCCCGCGGGCTCGAGGCCTTCGCCGAGCTCGCGGTCCGGGAGGAGCAGCCCGAGCTGGCCGTGACGTTCACCGCGGCCGCCGCGGCGCTGCGGGAGACGGCCGGGGTGCCGGCGCTGTCCAGGGCTCGCACCGACGGCTACCTGGCCCCCGCCCGCCACCTCGGCGAGGCCGCAGTGGCCACGCTGTGGGCGCAAGGACAGGCAATGAGCAGCGAGGCAGCGGTCGAACTGGCCCTGAAGCTGCCCGATCCTCCCAGGGCGAACGGCAGGGCGAGCGGCGCGAACCCGGTGCTGAGCGTGGTGGCGGCCCTCGAAACGCCCAGGTCACTCACGCCGCGGGAAAACCAGATCGCCGCGCTGGTGGCCTGCGGCTGCGGCAACAAGGCCATCGCGGCGGAGCTTTCCATCACCCCGGCCACCGCGGCCAGGCACGTCGCCAACATCTCGGCCAAGCTGGGCTTCACCTCGCGCAGCCAGATCGCCGCCTGGATATCCGGCAGGCGGCTGGTCCCCACGGCTGCCAGGACCCTAGACGAGGCCTAGCTTCCAGGTCAGGGCTCGCGGGTCCGGGTCGGGCCGCCGCGCGATGGATGATAGAACCCATCCCAGTGGCAGGAGTTGCCTGCGAGCTGGCATGACGCGAGGAGGTCAGCATGTGTTTCGTCCACTCCGGCGCGATGGGCGGCGGCCTTGTGCAGCAGACCATGATCGGCGCGGCGGCCGCGACCGCGTTCTCGGCCGTGGCCATGAGGGGGGAAGGGGAGGTGGGTGGGGGGCACATCGGGGGAATGGCGGTGGCCGGCGGCACGCCGGACGTGACGGCCGGGCCCGGCGGTGCCCGGGTCCTCGACGGGTTCGGCCAGGTGCTGCACAACCGCTGGAACCGTGACCTGCCGCCCGCCGCGGTGGTCCGCCCCGGGGAGGTGATCCAGCTACTGTGCCGCGACGCGCTGGACATCGGCGAGGCGGCCCGGACGCTGACCCCGGAGGGGAGCCTGACCATCGACCTGGCCGGGGTGCACCCGATGACCGGCCCGGTCGAGGTGGAGGGCGCGGAGCCCGGCGACATCCTCGAGGTCGAGGTCCTTGACGTCAGCCCGCTGGTGGACTTCGGCTACGTGGTCATCGGCCCGGCCCTCGGCATGTTCGGGTCACTGCGGCCCGACGTGCTCGCCCCGTTCACCGCGTTCACCGAGCCCTCCCAGATCAGCGACCCGAGCGTGGGCCCGGTCGCGGGCGCGATCCCGGCCGACCAGCCGTTCAACAGCGGCGCGCCGTTCGTCCAGCTGTTCACCTTCGAGCGCGGCCAGAGCAGCGGGTTCGCCAGCTTCGTCGGCGCGGATACCGGCCGCCAGGCGCGGATCCCCGTCGCCCCGTTCATGGGCATCAACGGCGTCGCGCCGCTGCGCAAGGGGATGTACCGGTCCTTCCCGCCGAACGTCAGCGGCGGCATGGGCGGCAACGCCGACATCCGGCAGTTCACCAAGGGCGCGCGGATCCAGTTCCCCGTCTACGCGGAGGGCGCGAAGTTCTCAGCCGGGGACGGTCACATGGCGCAGGGCGACGGCGAGGTGTGCGTGACGGCCATCGAGACGCTGATGGCCTGCACGCTGCGGTTCAGCGTGATCAAGAACGCCGTCATCGCCTCGCCGAGGGCCATCGTCCCGGCCGCTGACCCCACCCAGCTGGCCATGCCCGCCGAGATGCTCAGCCACGGGTATTACCACACCACCGGGGTCGGCCCGGACCTGATGGAGAACGCGAAGAACGCGGTCAGGGACATGGTCGACTGGCTGGTCACCGACCAGCAGCTGAGCATCCACGAGGCCTACGCCCTGTGCAGCGTGGCCGGCGACCTGAAGATCAGCGAGACGGTGGACCTGCCGAACTGGGTCGTCTCGATGACCCTGCCCCGAGGCATCTTCTTCTGACGCCGTCGCGGTCGCGGTCGCGGTCGCGGCCCCGGCCGCGGGTGCCCGCCGTCAGGCCCGGGCGCCCGTGGCCTGCATGCCGGCCGCGGCGATCTGCTGGCGCAGCGCCTTCAGTCCGGCGACGAAGATCTCCGAGAAGGTGGGGAACGGCTGGATGACGTCGCGCAGCACCGACAGCGGCACCTGTGCCCTGATGGCCAGCACGGCCTGCTGCATCCATTCCCCGGCCTCGGGCCCGAGCGCGTAGCCGCCGGTCAGCACCTCGCCGTCGGACAGCAGGGTCAGGAAGCCGCGGGAGGAGGCGTAGTCGTGGGTGTAGGTCGCCAGCTTGGCCACCCCGGACAGCGGGACGGTCACGCTGAACGGCGCCTGCGTCGCGCCGACCGAGGCCGCCTGCGGGTCGGTGTAGACCACGTCAGGTATCGCCTCGTAGTGCGCCTCGCGCGACTCGCCGAGGATGTTCGAGGCGACGACCTCGCCCTGGTACTTGCCGACGTGGGTCAGCAGCCGGATCCCTGTGACGTCGCCGATCGCCCATAGGCGTTCGGCGACCTGCAGGTGGGCATCGACAGGGATGCCGTGCCGACCCGGGGTGACGCCGACCGTGTCCAGGCCTTCCGGCACCCGCGGCCGCCTGCCGGTGGCCGCGAGGAGGTGGTCGCCGCGCAGCTCCCGGCCGCCCTCGAGGGTCATCACGTAGTCATCGCCGTCGCGCCGCGCCGCGGTTGCCTGTACACCGAGGATCAGCCCGATGCCGTCGCTGCGCAGCTCCTCGCCGAGGGCCACGCCGAGCGGCGCGGGCTCCCGGCCCAGCACGTGGCTCGCGCCCTCGACCACGGTGACGTCACCGCCCAGGCGGCGCACCGCCTGGGCCATCTCGGCGCCGACCGGCCCGCCGCCGAGGATCAGCAGGTGCCGCGGCACCGCCTTCATGGCGGTCACCTCGCGGTTGGTCCACACGCCGGCCAGCTCGCGCAGCCCGGGGACCGGCGCGATGACCGGATCCGAGCCGGTCGCCACCACCACGTGCCTGGCGGTGTGCCGCACGCCGTCGACCTCGACCACGCCGGTGCCGGCCAGCTTTCCCGTCCCGCGCAGCAGGCCGATGCCCTTGCTCGCCAGCCAGGCCTGCTGCCCGGTGTCGGTGTGGTTGGAGACCATGTAGTCGCGCCAGGCCAGTGCGGCGGCGACGTCGACCTGCGCGGTGGCCGCGGCCTCGCGCGCGTCGTGGACCGCCTCGCCGGGGCGCAGCAGGCTCTTGGACGGGATGCACGCCCAGTACGAGCACTCACCGCCGACGAGCTCACGCTCGACGACCGCCACCCGCAGGCCGCCGTCGGCCAGCTCGCCCGCGCAGTGCTCACCCGGCGAGCCCGCGCCCACCACGATCACGTCATAGTCGTAGTCGCTCATAGCCGCTGCTCCTGTCGTCCTGGTGCCGGTCGCCCTCGCTCTTACCCTTGCTCCAAGGCTCGCCGGTCGTACCAGTGAAGATCCCTGGTCGAACCCCGGAGCCCGGTGCCTTACGCCAGCCTCGCACACGCAAGCGCGGCGCGGCCATTGCCGTGGCGGGCGAGGTCAGATCACCCGGGCCGCGATCTGCTGCGCGGTCGCCTGGAGGGTGGGGCCGTGCTGGCTGACCAGCTCGGTCATCGCCTCCGGGGACCACGGGATGGCGATGTTGACGGCCGCGACGACCTCGCCGGAGCGGGACCGGACCGGCGCGGCGATGGACCGCAGCGCGGCGTCGAGTTCCTCGTCGTTGACGGCGACGCCGGTGCGGCGCACGCTGTCGAGCTCTGCCCGCAGCGCGGCCTTGCTGGTCAGGGTGCGCGGTCCGCGCTGGACGAACTCGATGCGGTCCAGCACCTGGTCCAGGTCGGCCGGCGGCAGGAAGGCGAGCAGGGCCTTGCCGGTGGCGCTGCAGTACGAGGGCAGCCGCGAGCCCACGTGCAGGCTGAACTCAAGGTGGTGATACCGCCCCGCCCGCCCGCGTACCCGGTCGATCAAGATCACGTCGGTATCGTCGCGGATGGCCAGGTTCGAGGTGTGCCCGGTGATGTCGGTGAGCCGCCGCAGGTGCGGCACCGCGATATCGCGCAGCTCCAGCGACCCGAGCACCGAGAAGCCGAGGTCCAGCACGCGCGGGCCGAGCCGGTACTTTCGCGTCGCGGAGTCCTGCTGGAGGTAGCCGAGCGTGGCCAGCGTGGCGACGTACCGGTGCGTCGTGCTGCGGGTGAGCCCGAACATGCGGGCCAGCTCGCTGACCCCGAGCACCGGCCGGTCGGGGGTGAACGCGCCGAGGATCGCCAGGCCGCGCTCGAGTGACTGGGAGAACCCGGGATCCGGAGTCGCCGTTCGCATGTCCGAAATATTAGAACATCGTATTAACATCTGGACAGTCCCGGCTTAGGCCTGGCTGGCCTGGCAGAGTGCGCGAGATACTTCCTCCAGGTGGAAAGGCGCAACTGAGCCCGGACCGACGCGGGGAAGGCGATGGCCTACACGCCGTACACGTATACGAGTCCGGACGATCCCGGCAGGGAAGACGACGGCCTGTTCGGCCCCGGCTCGATGACCTGGCGCGTCATGAGCAACCGGATCATGTGGCTGGCCGTCGTCCGGGCGCTGTACCTGCAGGCGCTGCACCCGCGGGTGATCCGCGGCACGCTGCAGAACGCCGCCACCATCACCGAGCCGGTCGATGCCTGGGCCAGGTTCAGGCGCACCAGGCTGTTCGTCGAGACCCGAACCTTCGGCACGGTCGCCGAGGCCGAAGGCGCCGCCCGCCGCGTGTGCAAGATCCACGATCCGCTCACCGGGATCGACCCCGACGGCACCCGGTACCGGGTGGACGAGCCCGAACTGCTGCTCTGGGTGCATTGCGGCGAGGTCGCCTCCTGCGCCGACATAGCACGCCGCGCCCGGCTGCCGTTCTCCGCCGCGGACCTGGACGCCTTCGTGGCCGAGCAGCGGATAAGCGCGGAGCTAATCGGGGTCCACGGCGTGCCGGTGCCCGCCTCGATGGCCGAGCTCAGTGCCTACTACGAGGAAATAAGGCCACGGCTGTACGTGTGTGACGAGGCAAAGCAGGCGGTGCGGCTGACCCTCCATCCGCCGGTGCCCGACGGCAACCGCGTGCTGAAGCTGGGCCTGCCGCCGGTGAGCGCGCTGGCGTTCTCCACCCTGCCGGGCTGGGCGCGGCGGATGTACGGAAGGCCGGGCGGCCCGCTGAGCGACATGGCGGCGACCGCCGGGATCCGGGCCGTGCGTCTGGCATTCCGCCAGCGGCGGCTGTTCCGCGGCGCCATCCGGGCCATCTACCGCGCCGAGCTGGCCGCCGAGACCCAAGGCTCATAGCCGCCAGAACGATCTGCGACATCGGTTCCGCGGCCGCGTACCCAGCCCCAGGGCACGCGCCACGGCCCGTTCTGAAAAAATAAAAAAAGAACTTCTATTCCGAACGAACGGTGGTTCGCGGCTCAGGGTCCGTGTTTACCAATAACATACTCAGTATGTATCGAGTAGGTGAGAAGCGGTCATGAGTGTAAGGCACGCCCTTCTCGCGGCCGGCGGCTGCGGCTACTCGCCGTGGCCATGCCGCTGACAGCGCTGCTCGCCACGGCCTGCAGCCCGGCCCAGACAAGCGCCGCCAGCAGCGGCGGACCAGCCCGGCAGCCGCCCGTCTCGCCGCCCGTCTCGCCGCCCGTCTCGCCGCCCGGCTCGACCGCCTCGCCGCCCGGCTCGACCGCCTCGCCGCCCGGCTCGACCGCCGACTGCAACTCGGTCACCACCTGCTATACCCCGCAGCAGCTTCAGGTGGCCTACGGCATCAAGCCGCTCCTCGACCGCGGGATCAACGGCCGCGGCGAGACCGTGGTGCTGCCCGAACTCGCCGAATCGCGGCTGAACCCGCCCCTGGTCACCGACATGCGCCAGGACATGGCTGCCTTCGACACCATGTTCCATCTGCCGGCCGCGCGGATGCGGGTCATCACCACGCTCGCCGGCGCCGGTTTCCCCTGGCTGGCTTTCGTCGAGGAGGTGCTGGACGTCGAGATGGTGCACGCGCTCGCCCCCGATGCCGCCCTCGTCATCCTCCTGCTTCCGCCGACATCCCTGGACAACACAAGCAGCGCGGTCTCCGCCGCCGTCGCCTCGCTCCGTCTGGGCAGCGCAGAAGGCGGCGTCATGTCGCTCAGCGCCGCCGGGCAGATCGGCGGCGAGCACTGCGTGAGCCGCGTCCAGGCCAGCAGCGTGAATGCGGCGCTGCAGACCGCAGCCAGCCGCCACGTGACGGTGGTCGCCGCCTCGGGCGACATCGGAGCGGTGGCCGAGCCGTGCGATGTCTACGGGGCGCTGACCGGCACCGGCACGTTTACCCCGGTCAAGGAGGTGAACCTGCTGGCCTCCGATCCGCTCGTGCTCGGCGCCGGCGGCACCAGCCTGACCGCCAGCCACACCACCGGCGCCTGGCAGGGCGAGACCGCCTGGGACCTGCCGTACGGCACCCCGGGATCGGCCTTCCAGGCATCCGGCGGCGGATTCAGCCGCCTGTTCCCCCGGCCCGGCTACCAGGACGGCGTCCCCGGCGTCGGCGCCGCACGCGGGGTGCCCGACGTCTCGGCCGACGCCAACGGCCACACCGGCATGGCGATCGTCCTGCGCGCCGACGGCACGAGCATGGTCACCAACAGCGGCGGCACCAGCGCCAGCGCCCCCATCTGGGCCGCGCTGATCGCCCTGGCCGACCAGTACGCCGGGCGCCACCTGGGCCTGGTCAACCCGGCCATCTACCAGATCGCCCGCAGCTCCCGGTACCACCAGGCCTTCCACGACGTCACCAAGGGAAACAACACCGTGCGGTTCCCGCCCACGACGATCACCGGCTACCAGGCAGCACCCGGCTGGGATCCGGTCACCGGCTGGGGCAGCCCCGACGCGCAGGTGCTCATCCCGCTGCTCGCACGCGACGCGGTGCCTTAACACCTGGACCGCACCCTCCAGACCCACGTCACGACCTGAGGTCTACGAGTTCATTCTGGTTAGTTCAACTGGCCCGGTCCGGACGGGGCCGCTGACAGCCTGGCGGCGCACTCCAGCAGGCCGGCGTGTACGAAGGCCTGCGGCAGGTTGCCGCGCAGTTGGCGCTGGCGGACGTCGTATTCCTCGGTGTACAGGCCGGCCGGCCCGCATGCCGCGCGGTTGCGCTCGAACCAGCGGGCCGCCGCGGCGGCGTCCCCGCATGCCTGCGCGGCCTGCGCCATCCAGAATCCGCACAGCAGGAACGCGCCCTCGCTCTTGTGCAGCGGCCGGGCGTCGTGGCGGAACCGGTAGACGTAGCCGTCCTCGGTGAGCTCGTCAAGTACCGCGCGGACGGTCGCGCTGCAGCGCGGGTCGTCGGCGGGCAAGGTGCCGCGGGTCACCGGCAGCAGCAGGGCGGCATCCACCCGGGGGTCATCCGGCGAGCGCTGCCAGCGCCCGGTGGGATGGAGCGAATCGCCGAGGCTCGCCAGCAGCGTGTCCGCCAGCGTGCTCCACTGGGCCGCCTGCCGGTGCCCGGGGCTGTCCGGCGGCCCCCCGGCCGCGGCGGCCAGCGAGCGCAGGCCGGACACGCAGGCGAGCCGGGAATGCGTCCAGTGCCGGTCGCCGAGCTCCCAGATGCCCGCGTCGGGCTGCTCCCAGCGCTTCTTGATCGCCTCGGCCGCGATCGCCGCCGCCTGCCAGTTCTCCTCCGCGAGCATGTCCAGGCGGGCGGCCGCGGCGAAGAGTTCCACCGCTTCGCCAAGCCCGTCGAGCTGGAACTGGCCGGTCACGCGGTTCCCGGTCCTGGCCGTCCCGCCCGGGTAGCCGCGCAGCCGGGGTGCGCGTTCACCCGGAAGGCACTGGCCGTCCACGGTGTAGGCGGGCATCAGGTCGGGGCCGTCGGCGAGGATCCGCTCGGTGAGGAACCGGACGGTTCCCTCAAGCAGCGGGTGCGGGCCGTGGGCCGCGACCGCCAGGCCGGCGTAGCACTGGTCCCGGATCCAGGCGTACCTGTAGTCGTAGTTGCGGCCGCCCTCCAGCCGCTCGGGCAGCGACGTGGTGGCGGCGGCGACCATCGCGCCGGAACCCGCGGTCAGCCCGCGCAGCACCGCGTAGGCATGCCGGGCGTCGCGCACCGCGATCAGGTCATCGCAGCTGGGCACCACGTTGGACCAGGTCTCCTCGGTGGCCGCCCAGGCCTCGTCCGGGTTGGGCGGCCTATCCTCCAGCGGCCGGTCGGAAAGCTCGAGGACGAGGTCGTGATGAGCGCCCTCGGGGAGCGTCACGGTGAGGCTGAGCCCGTCCTTGCCTGCCCGTGCCCTGGCCGCGCCGGACCAACGGAACCGCAGCCGGCCGCTGCGGCCGGTCCAGCACTCATCGCGGCGGGACATCTCGGTCATCGTGCTGCGGCCGAACCCGGCCCGGACGTCGAGCAGCACCTCGACCTTTGCCGGCCCGTCGATCGCCTCGATCCGCCGCAGGATCACGACGCGATGCGGGTCGGCGGGCATGGCGAGCGCCTCACGGCACTCCGTCCTCGACGAGCCGACCCAACGGCTTCGCCAGATGAGGGTCCCGCTCTCGTAGTAGCCGCCCCAGACGTGCCACGGATCGGCCGGGCTGACCGCGTAGGCGCCGTTGCCGCCGAGCAGGCCGCCGAATACCGCCGGGCTGTCCCAGCGCGGCGCGCACAGCCAGGCGATGGCGCCGTCCGGCCCGATCAGCGCTGCCCGCTCCCCGTCGGCGATCATCGCGTACTCGCGCAGCACATGCGGGCGGAACTCTCCGGTCATGGACTGCCATCTGTCCGGCCTGGGCGCATCGAAACGCCGATGTTTGCGCCCGGGCTGACGGGTAGCGGATCAGCTTTCGCAAGGAAGGCGGATCTTTATGGAGACCCAGACCGTTGTAGTGACCGGCGCCAGCGCGGGCATCGGACGTGCCACCGCGCGCCTGTTCGGGGAGCGCGGCGCGCGAGTCGGCCTGATCGCGCGCGGCCAGGCCGGGCTGGACGGTGCGGCGCGGGACGTGGAAGAGGCCGGCGGCACGGCGCTCGCGATCAGTGCGGACGTCGCCGACTTCGACCAGGTGACCGCCGCCGCGCGGCAGGTCGAGGAGCAGTTCGGACCGATCGACGTGTGGGTCAACGTCGCGTTCACCTCGGTCTTCGCGCCGTTCGAGAAGATCACCGCCGCGGAGTTCCGGCGGGTGACCGAGGTCAGCTACCTCGGCTTCGTGCACGGGACGATGGCGGCGCTAGCCGTGATGCAGCCCCGGGGCCGGGGCACGATCGTCCAGGTCGGTTCGGCGCTCGGCGAGCGCAGCATCCCGCTGCAGTCGGCCTACTGCGGGGCCAAGCACGCCATCAACGGGTTCACCTCGTCGCTGCGCTGCGAGCTGCGGCACGAGAACTCCGGGGTGCACGTGACCGTGGTGCAGATGCCGGCCGTCAACACGCCGCAGTTCTCCTGGGTGCGGTCCAGGCTGCCCAAGCAGCCACAGCCGGTGCCGCCGATCTACCAGCCCGAGGTCGCGGCGCGCGGGGTGCTGTTCGCCGCGGACCACCCGGGTAAGCGGGAGTACTGGGTCGGCGCGAGCACCGCGGCGACGATCCTCGCCAACCGGCTCGCCCCGCCCGTGCTCGACAGGTACCTCGCCCGCACCGGCTACGGCTCGCAGCAGACCCCGCAGGCCGCCGAGCCCGACCGGCCCGACAACCTGCTCCAGCCCGCCGACGGGAGCAAGGGGCACGACTACGGCCCGCGCGGTGTGTTCGACGACAAGTCTCACGACCGCAGCGCCCAGCTGTGGCTTGCCCAGCATGCCCGCGTGTCGTTCGGCGTTCTGGCCGGAGCCGCGGTTGCCGGCGCGATGGTCGCGATGCGGCGGGGGCGTCGGCGATGACAGTGCCTATCACCGGGCCTATCACCGGGCCTATCACCGGGCCTATCACCGGGCCGGGCCGGTCGCCGGCGTCGACGTCGAACCGGTCCATGCCGGTCGCGACGGCGGGGACACGGGCGCTCCAGCTGATCCGGGCCGGCTACGGGGCGGTCCTGGTACTGGCGCCCGGTCCGGCGATCTGGCTGGCCACCGGGCGCGTGCCTAGCCCGCGGATGCGCCGGACGGCGCGGCTGCTCGGTACAAGGCACCTGGTACAGGCCGCGCTGACCGCGGTCGCCCCGCTGCCGGGCACGTACGCGGTGGGCGGGCAGGTCGATACCGTGCACGCCACGTCGATGCTGCTGCTCGCCGCGGTCAGCCGGTCCGGCCGCCGGGCCGCCCTGACCGACGCGCTGACCGAGGCGGCCTTCGCCGCCGCGGGGTTCTCGGCCTCGGCGTCGGCTTAGCTTGCTCGGCGTCGGCTTGGTCTGCTTGGCGTCGGCTTGGTCTGCTTGGCCTGCGTGTCTGCTTGGCCTGCCTGCTCGCGGTAGAACGACGTCCGCCATGCCCGCCCGCGGGGTCGGGTACCGTCAGCCGCGGCGGTAGCGGTCTGCGTCAGGCTCGCGGAGCGTCAGGCCGAGGCCCGGCTGGTCCGGGTCGGGCGTCAGCGCTCCGTCGGCGGGGTTCAGCGCGCCGTCGAAGAGCGCCTGCTCGATCCGCTGGTGGTCGTGGAAGTACTCGACGTGCCGGAGGTTGGGCACCGCGGCGCCGACTCGTGCGTGCAGGTTGGGCGCGCAGTGCCCGGAGACCTGGAGGTTGTGCGCCGCCGCGAGGGCCGACCCGCGGAGGAACTCGGTGATGCCGCCGCAGCGGGTCACGTCCAGCTGCAGGCAGTCCACCGCTCCCGCGTCGATGAGCCGGGCCGAGTCGGCCAGTGACCAGCTGTACTCCCCGGCGGTCACGTCGGGCTGAACCTGGCGCCGCACCGCGGCGAGCCCGGCCAGGTCCTGGGAGGAGACGGGCTCCTCGAACCAGGTCACGCCGTATTCCTCAAGCCGGTGACCGACCCGCACCGCCTGTCCGGTCGTGTAGCCGCCGTTCGCGTCCACGTAGAGTTCGGTGTCCGGCCCGATGACCTCGCGGGCCAGGGCCACCCGCTCGAGGTCCCGCTGCACGCGCGAGCCCCAGCTTTCGCCGATCTTGATCTTCACCCGCGGGATGCGGTCCTTCTCCACCCAGCCGGCCAGCTGCTCGCGGGTCTGCCGCTCGTCGTAGCTGGTGAAGCCGCCGCTGCCGTAGACAGGGACGCCGTCGAGGGCCTGACCGAGCAGCCGGGTCACGGAGACGCCGAGCAGGCGTGCCTTGAGATCCCATAGCGCGATGTCCACAGCGGAGATGGCCGTCGCCGCGATCCCCGGGCGCCCGATGTTCCGCACCGCGCGGGCCATCGCCTCGGCCGCGCCGGGCACGTCCATCGCGCTGCGGCCGGTTACGGCGTCGGCCAGCACGTCGGCGATGACGCCGCCGGCCGCGGCGGCCGCGTAGGTCCAGCCGATGCCGCGCGCCGTCCCGGCCCGCGCCGAGGCGACCACCATCGTGGTCTTATCCCAGGCGAGCGTCCCGTCCGCCTCGGGTGCGTCGGTGGGGATCACGTAGACAGCAGTCGTGATGTCATTCACGGTCGGCCCGTCGTCGCGCACGGCTGAACCTCCTTGCGATGGGTGTTTCGCTGATTGCTACCGGCACGGGCCAGAGTCAAACAGGATTCGTTTAGCTGCACCGATTCCCTGGGTAGATGCGGTCTCGTCTCTACCTGGGCGCGCCGTCCGGGAGACCGGGAGGTGGGCTGCGATGGACGTTGCCGGTTCCGCTGATCCGCGGGATGAATCGCAGGAGCAGCGGGACGACCGTAATCTCGCCGAGCTGCTGCA
The DNA here is from genome assembly GCA_050698735.1 of Streptosporangiaceae bacterium. GTDB lineage: Bacteria > Actinomycetota > Actinomycetes > Streptosporangiales > Streptosporangiaceae > Palsa-504. The sequence goes on from JBOHCG010000119.1 coordinate 14,014, forward strand.
GGAGCTGCGGGTGGCAGGCCTGGGCGTGCAGGTGCTGTTCGGCTTCCTGCTCTCGCTGCCGTTTACCAACAGGTTCACGAAGATGAGCCCGGGTCAGCGCGACCTGTACCTGGCCAGCCTGGTGCTGGCCGCGGTCGCGACCGCGCTGCTGCTCGGGCCGGTCGCCTACCACCGGCTGGTGTTCCGCCGCGGCCAGAAGGAGGGCCTGGTCCGGGCGGCCAGCGTGATGGCGACCGTCGGCCTGGCCGTGGTCGGCCTGGCCGTTTCCGTCTCTGTCCTGCTCGTGACCAGCTTCGTCGCCAGCGGGGTGACCGCCGGGCTGATCACCGTCTTGATCGCCTGCATGTTCGGCCTGCTGTGGTTCGCGTTCCCGCTCGCGCGCCGGCGCTGAGCGCGGTCGGCCGTCCGGTCGATCACTGCCGCCGGGGAGTACGTCTAGGCCGGCCAGGTACTCGATTGTCTGGCCGCGCTGACGTTAGAGCCGTCGCGACGCGGGTAGCGCTCGGGACTTAACCGGACTCCGCAGTATGAAGGGGCGGCCCGCATGGAACGTTCAAGCGCGACTCACCTTCCCCGTGAGCAGCAGGACTCTCATTCGACCGGGGAACTTGTCAAGCTGCTGTCCGAGCAGGTCTCCGTGCTCGTCCGCGATGAACTGAAGCTCGCCAAGCTGGAGATGGCCGCCAAGGGCAAGCAGGCGGCCGTCGGCGCTGGGATGTTCGGGGCCAGCGGTGTGGCGGCCTTCTACGGGGTCGGCTGCCTGCTGGCGTGCGCGATCATCGCCATCGCGGGTGTCATTTCGGCCTGGCTCGCCGCTCTCATCATTGGCGCGACCCTGCTGGCGACAGCCGCCGCCGTGGCGCTCCTCGGCAAGCAGCGCATGCGAAAGGCCGCGCCGCCGATGCCCGAGGAAGCCGTCGCCAGCGTTAAGGCCGACGTCGATGAGATCAAGGAGAGTGTGCAGCGATGACGGCACCGGAAATCCGGCAGGAGATCGAAAAGACCAGGGAGCAGCTCGGCCAGACCGTCGAGGAACTGGCCGCCAAGGTCGACGTGCCCGCCAGGGCACGGAGCAAGGCCGCCGAGGTGTCCGGGCGGGTCAAGGCCACGGTTGGCGGACTGCCAGCCCGTGCGCGGCAGAGCCAGGTGGTGCAGCGCCGCTGGCCGCTCGCGGTGGCTGCTGCCGTAGTGGTCGTCGTGGCCGTCGGCTGGGCGGCAACCCGGCGGAGGGCGACGTGACCGCGCTGAACCCGCGCCATGGTCGCGCTGGGGAGGTCGGTGAGGCTCAGGAGTCGATACCGCCACAGCGCGAGGTATCGGACGGTCCCGCGACGCCGCTGGACGTGAGCGGGACCGGATGGAAGAACACGCTCAAGCGCACCGGGAAGAAGCTCACCCGCGACCGGTGCAG
>JBOHCG010000120.1:0-15406 GCA_050698735.1 Streptosporangiaceae bacterium
GGCTCTTCGGCCTGTAGCCCGGCTCTTCGGCCTGTAGCCCGGCTCTTCGGCCGGTAACCCGGCTCTTCGGCCTGTAGCCCGGCTCTTCGGCCGGTAACCCGACCGGCGGGGTGTCGTGCGCGGTGAGCTTGACCGTGTGGTGCTCGTAGTCGTCCCACGCGCGCAGGTAGACGGAGTTGCCCTCGCGGCCGTTCTCGGTCAGGCCGAGGACGTCCACGAAGAATCGCAGGCTCGCCTCGGGCTCTCCAGTCAGCAGCTCGACGTGCCCGACGTGCCCGATGTCATGCCGTGGCGGCCGCGTGGCCGCCGGGTGCTGCGGACTCGTCACCAGGTCCTCCATCGGTGTTAGCTGCGGCCAATCATGGCACTCGCGGGTGGCTCACCTGGCCGAGGAACAGCGGCAGCCCGGTCGGCGTGTCGACAATCGCGAACAGGAAGGGCCGGTCGACGGTCAGCGTCACCTTTGGCGGCAGGCGCATCGCGGCCGCCGCCGGGAAGCCCACCGCGGTGGCCGCCGCCGCCTCGGTGCCGCGCTCGTTCACGTCGATGTAGGCCTTGTGCGCGATCGTTCCTATCGTCAGCTCCGTGCCTTCGGTGATGCCGCCGAAGTCGGCGGCACCGGTGAACGCCCGCCGCACGCCAAGCTGCCGCAGCGCCGGGATGAGATCGAACTGGGCCTCCAGCCGGAACCTGGGCAGGGACAGCGTCACCAGGTGCCTGGTCGCGCCGGCCAGCAGGCCGCGCAGGCCATCGGCGGCGATGATCGGGCGCAGCGTCGCCAGCGGCCCATCCGGCAGCACGACAGCCATGGCTAGCCTGGCGTCCGCGTACGGCATCAGCACGGCCTGGTACCCGTCCCGGCTCAGGTAGGAGCGCACCGCGGTTCCGTGCATCATCCGGACGGTCACGCCCGCGGCGTCCGGGCCATCCGGGTAGAACGCCGCGTCACCGGTCGCTTTCTCGTCGAAGGTCTGAGCCCATGCGGCCTTGAGGTATACGGCGTTGGCGAGCACCAGCCTGGACAGTCTATTGATGCTGCCGGGCGGCAGCAGATCGGCGATCTTTCCCGCGGTCTGCTCGGCGATCACCCGGTTGATCTCGCTGCGCGCCGCCTCCGGCGCCGCGGCGAAGTCCGCGTCGCGCACCGCGACCGCGGCGGCATCGCGCAGCTGAGCGGTGAACCCGGGCAGCAACGCCAGGCCGGACTGCACCCACATGGTGTTCGGCGCCCGGAACGTCACCAGGCCGCGCGCGGTCACCTCGCCGAGCAGTTCCGTCAGCAGGCTAAGACCGTCCGACGCGGCGGCCGGACCGCCTAGGTGCAGCGCCCTGGCCAGTTCCGCCGCGGTGTCGCCCCGCGCCCCGCACAGCGTCATCTGCAGCGCGCTGGCCACGCTCGCCGGGGAGAACACGGTCTGCGCCGAGTCCTCGGTCAGCAGTCCATACAGGTCCGCGCCAAACGCGTCGTCGGCCTCCGCCGCGGCGGTGAGCGTCGCCGATTGATCCTGCATCGCCCTCACCTACCCTCCGCGTCCCATCCGATCACACCCGCGCCGGCGCAAGGAAATCAGGTTCTCCGGGCGGCTACCGCCCGGTCGGCGACCGGGCGGAACTGTCATTCCTTTCCGCCGTGGCAGGCGCAGGGTGACCGAGCGTCGGTTACGCTGCTGCGCGTGAGCGGACTCGAGGAATTCTCCCGGCTGGTCGAGGGCGACCATGGCCTGTGCGTGCTGTCAACCCTGCGGCCGGACCAGACGATCCAGTCGTCGCTGGTGAACGCGGGCGTGCTGCCCCATCCGGTCACCGGAGCCCAGGTGGTCGGCCTGGTCAGCCGGGGCGACGCGCGCAAGCTGGACTACCTGCGGGCCAGGCCGCGCGCCGCCATCGTGGTGCGGTCCGGCTGGGCGTGGGCCTCGGCCGAGGGACCGGTCGAGCTTGCCGGACCCGACGATCCGATGCCGGGGGTGGACGCCGAACGGCTGAGGCTGCTGCTGCGCGAGATCTTCACCGCCGCCGGCGGAACGCACGACGACTTCGACGCCTACGACCGGGTGATGGCCCAGGAGCGCCGCGTCGCTGTCTTGATAACTCCCGAGCGGGTCACCCCGTAACGGTAACGCTCACCCCCCGCCGCCCAGCTCGCTGGCACAATGCTGTGGTGACCCAAACACTGTCAGTGGACGAGCGGATCGCATCCGAGCTCGGCGTGGCGCGCCGTCAGGTCAGCGCCGCGGTTGAGCTGCTCGACGGCGGCGCCACCGTGCCGTTCATCGCCAGGTACCGCAAGGAAGCCACCGGCATGCTCGACGACGCGCAGCTGCGCACGCTCGAGGAGCGGCTGCGTTACCTGCGCGAGCTCGACGAGCGCCGGGAGGCGATCCGGAAGGAAATCGCCGCGCAGGGCAAGCTGACCGACGAGCTCGACGCCCAGCTCCGCCAGGCCGACTCCAAGGCTCGGCTGGAAGACCTTTACCTGCCGTACAAGCCGAAACGGCGGACCAAGGCCCAGCTGGCGCGCGAGGCGGGCCTTGGTCCGCTGGCCGACCTGCTGCTCGCCGACCCGACCAGGGACCCGCAGCAGGAGGCCGCCGGCTTCGTCGATGCCGGCAAGAACGTCCCGGACGCGGCCGCGGCGCTCGACGGCGCCCGGGCCATCCTGGTCGAGCGCTTCGGCGAGGACGCCGACCTGCTCGGCGAGTTGCGCGAGGCGATGGCCGCCCGCGGCAGCCTTACCTCGGGTGTGCGCGAGGGCCAGGAGGTCAAGGGCGCCAAGTTCGCCGACTACTTCGAGTTCAGCGAGCCGTTCGCGCGGCTGCCCTCGCACCGGGTGCTGGCCCTGTTCCGCGGCGAGAAGGAGGAGATCCTCGACCTCAACCTGGAACCGGGCGCCGACGACGAGCAGAACGAGGCGCGCATCGCCGAGCGCTTCGGCATCCGCGACGAGGGCCGCCCCGCCGACCTGTGGCTGAAGGCCACCGTGCACTGGGCCTGGCGCACCCGAATCCTGGTGCACCTGGGCGTGGACATCCGGGTCCGGCTCTGGCAGGCCGCCGAGGACGAAGCGGTCCGCGTCTTCGCCGCCAACCTGCGCGATCTTCTCCTGGCCGCCCCGGCGGGGGAGCGGGTCACGATCGGCCTTGACCCCGGGTTCAGGACCGGGGTGAAGGTGGCGGTCACCGACGCGACGGGCAAGGTAGCCGCGACCGCGACGATCTACCCGCACGAACCGCAGCGGCGCTGGGACGAGGCCATCGACGTGCTGGCCAAGCTGGCCAAGGCGCACGACGCGGACCTGGTCGCGATCGGCAACGGCACCGCGTCGCGGGAGACCGACCGGCTGGCAGCCGATCTGATCAAGCGCCATCCCGAGCTCGGCCTCACCAAGGCGGTGGTCTCCGAGGCCGGCGCAAGCGTCTACTCCGCATCCGCCTACGCGTCGGCCGAACTCCCCGAGCTCGACGTCTCGCTCCGCGGCGCGGTGTCGATCGCGCGGCGGCTCCAGGACCCGCTGGCCGAGCTGGTCAAGATCGATCCGAAGTCCATCGGCGTCGGCCAGTACCAGCACGACGTCGCCGAGGGCAAGCTGTCGCGGTCGTTGGACGCCGTGGTGGAGGACTGCGTGAACGCGGTCGGCGTGGACCTGAACACCGCCTCGCAGCCGCTGCTTGCCAGGGTCTCGGGCGTCACCGGGGGCCTTGCCGCCGCGATCGTGGCCCGCAGGGACTCCGAGGGCCCGTTCACCGCCAGGCAGCAGCTGATGAAGGTACCCAGGCTCGGCCCGAAGGCGTTCGAGCAGTGCGCGGGGTTCCTTCGCATCCGCGGCGGCGACGACCCGCTGGACGCCTCTGGCGTGCACCCGGAGGCCTACCCGGTGGTCCGCCGCATCCTGGCCACGACGAAGACCACCGCGGGCGTGCTGATCGGCAACACGTCCGTGCTGCGCGGCCTGCACCCGGACACGTTCACCGACGACAGGTTCGGCCTGCCGACCGTCACCGACATCCTGCGCGAACTGGAGAAGCCGGGCCGTGACCCGCGTCCCGGCTTCGCCACCGCGACGTTCGCCGAGGGGATCGAGAAGCTCGAGGACCTGGCGCCGGGGATGGTGCTCGAGGGCGTCGTGACCAACGTCGCCGCGTTCGGCGCGTTCGTGGACGTCGGCGTGCACCAGGACGGCCTGGTACACGTATCCGCCATGTCGAAGAACTTCGTCTCCGACCCGCGCGAGGTGGTCAAGTCGGGCGACGTGGTCCGGGTAAAGGTGCTCGCCGTCGACCCGGCCCGCCGCCGGATCTCGCTGACCCTCCGGCTAGACGACGAAGGCCCGCCGCCGCAGGCGGCCAGGCAAGCCCCGCGCCCGGCCGGCGGCCGCGACCGAGCCGACGACCGCCCCGCCCGTCCTTCGGGCAGATCTGACCGAACGGGCGGTGGTTCACCGCCCAGGCCCCCCGCCCGCGGACAGGGTGCAGCTCCCGAAGGCGCCATGGCGGACGCGCTGCGTCGTGCGGGGCTGGCGGGCGACAAGCGCCGCGACGACCGTAACCGGAAATAACCCGCGCGCACGAGGTGGCCCCGGGCCGATAGCATCGGGTAACCAGTTCCGCTCGACGATAAGGGAGCACACCGTGTCCAGCCAGCAGCCTCGTATCACCCTCGCAGGTCGCGAGCACGTGGTCGAGGCTGGCACGACGGCAGGCGCTGTGCTGGCCGAAGGGGGGCTGGCCGAAGGGGGGCTGGCCGAAGGGGGGCTGGCCGCGGCGGGCACCACCATCGCCGCCATCTACGACAACCTGGACCCGGGCACCGGCGAGCTGTGCTGGAAGGACCTGTGCCGCGGCCCGCACCTCGCGGATACCAGGAAGATCCCGGCGTTCAAGCTGCTGCGCAGCGGCGGCGCGTACTGGCGGGGGAGCGAGAAGAACCCGCAGTTGCAGCGGATCTACGGCACTGCGTGGGAGACCAGGGATCGCCAGGACGAGTACCTGAAGATGATGGAGGAGGCCGAGCGGCGCGACCACCGCAAGCTCGGCGCCGAGCTCGACCTGTTCTCGTTCCCGGTCGAGATCGGCAGCGGCCTGCCGGTGTTCCACCCCAAGGGCGGGATCATCAGGCGGGTGATGGAGGACTACTCGCGCCGCCGCCACGAGGAGGCCGGCTACGAGTTCGTGAACACCCCGCACCTGACCAAGGCGGACCTGTTCGTGACCTCCGGGCACCTGGAGTGGTACGCCGACGGCATGTTCCCGCCCATGGAGCTGGACGGCGCCACCTACTACCCGAAGCCGATGAACTGCCCGATGCACATCCTGATCTACGCATCGCGCGGCCGGTCTTACCGTGAGCTGCCCCTGCGGCTGTTCGAGTTCGGCACCGTGTACAGGTACGAGAAGTCCGGCGTCGTGCACGGCCTGACCCGGGCCCGCGGCTTCACCCAGGACGACTCGCACATCTTCTGCGCCCCCGAGCAGCTGCCGGGCGAGCTCGCGTCCCTGCTCGCCTTCGTGGTCGGGCTGCTGCGCGACTTCGGGCTGACCGAGTTCGAGGCCGAGTTGTCCACCCGGCCGGAGAAGTACGTCGGCGAGCTGGCCGAATGGGCGGAGGCCGAGGCGGCGCTCCGGCACGCGCTGGACGCCTCGGGGCTGCCGTACGTGGTCGCGGAGGGCGAGGGCGAGGGCGCCTTCTACGCGCCCAAGATCGACGTGCACGTCAAGGACGCGATCGGCCGTCGCTGGCAGCTGTCCACCCTGCAGGTCGACCTGCAGGAGCCCGGCAGGTTCGGCATCGAGTACCAGGCCGCGGACGGCTCGCGGCAGCGCCCCTACATGATCCACCGGGCGCTGTTCGGCTCGATCGAGCGGTTCTTCGGCATCCTGCTCGAGCACTACGCGGGCGCGTTCCCGCCCTGGCTCGCGCCGGTCCAGGCCGTCGGCATCCCGATCGCCGACGCGCACGTCCCGTACCTGGAGAAGGTCGCGGCGAGCCTGCGCGAGCAGGGCATCCGGGTCGAGGTCGACGCCAGCGCCGACAGGATGCAGAAGAAGATCAGGACCGCGCAGCGGCAGAAGGTGCCGTTCATGCTGATCGCGGGCGATGACGACGTGGCGGCCGAGGCGGTCTCGTTCCGGTACCGGGATGGGTCGCAGAAGAACGGCGTCCCGGTGGCCGACGCCGTGGCGGAGATCGTCACCGCGGTGCGCGACCGCGTCCAGGTGTAGGCCCGTGCCCGGCACGGAGCAGCCGCTTCCAGAGGACGTCTTCACTGGGGTCCCCGACGCGTTCGGCCGGCTGTGGACGCCGCACCGGATGGCCTACATCAAGGGCGAGAACAAGCCGTCGGGTCCCGGCGAGGACGAGGGCTGCCCGTTCGACCTGGCGCCCAAGCTGAGCGACGAGGACGGCCTGATCGTCGCCCGCGGCAAGCTCGTCTACGCGGTGCTCAACCTGTACCCGTACAACAGCGGCCACGTGCTGATCTGCCCCTACCGGCACGTGGCCGACTACACCGACCTGACGATCTCAGAAACCGAAGAGTTCGCCGAATTCACCAAGCGCGCCATCCGCGCCCTGCGGAAGGCCTCAGGCGCGCAGGGCTTCAACATCGGCATGAACCTCGGCGGCGTAGCAGGCGCCGGCATCGCCGCCCACCTGCACCAGCACGTGGTCCCCCGCTGGGGCGGCGACACCAACTTCATGCCCGTCACCGCCCGAACGAGAGTCCTCCCCCAACTCCTAGCCGACACCCGCAAACTCCTCGCGGAGGCCTGGTTAGCCCGGGGGGTCGCCCCTCCGGGCCAGCACTAGGCGGGCTTGGAGTCGGCGGCTACCTTGGCGGCTAGGTGAGAGGGGAGGGGCTCGTGGCGCAGGTAGGAGCGGGTGAAGGAGCCCGTGCCGTGGGAGACAGAGCGCAGGTCGATGGCGTACCTGACGATCTCTAGTTCCGGGATCTCCGCCTTGACCAGGGTGCGGCCGACGCCTACTGGCTCGGTGCCGAGCACCCGGCCGCGGCGGGAGGACAGGTCCGACATGACCGCGCCGACGTAATCGTCGGGCACCAGCACGTGGACCTCGTCCACCGGCTCGAGCAGCATCGGCGAGGCCTTGTCCACCGCGTCCTTGAGCGCCAGCCGGCCGGCCTTCTGGAAGGCCATGTCGGAGGAGTCCACGGAGTGCGCCTTGCCGTCGTACAGGGTGACCCTGACGCCGGTCATCGGGTAGCCGGCCGTGACGCCCTGGTCCATCTGCCAGCGGACGCCCTTCTCCACCGACGGGATGAACTGCCGCGGCACCACCCCGCCGACGATCTTGTCCACGAACTCGAAGCCCGCCGAGTCCTCGAGCGGCTCCACCTCGATGTGGCAGATGCCGTACTCGCCGTGCCCGCCGGTCTGCTTGACGTTCCGGCCCAGGCCCTGCGCCTTGCCGGCGATCGTCTCCCGCAGCGGCACCCGCAGGTCGGTCGTCTCGACCGCGACGCCCTGCCGGTTGGCGAGCCTGTCTAGCAGCAGGTCGGTGTGCGCCTCTCCCATGCACCACAGCACAAGCTGCCTGGTCTCGGCGTTGTTCTCCAGGCGCAGCGTCGGGTCCTCGGCGACCAGGCGGCTCAGGCCCTGGGACAGCTTGTCCTCGTCGGCCTTCGACTTGGCCACGATCGCGACAGGCAGCAGCGGCTCTGGCATCGACCACGCTTCCATCAGCAGCGGGCGGTCCTTGTCCGACAGCGTGTCGCCGGTCTCCGCGGTACCCAGCTTGGCCACCGCGCAGATGTCGCCGGCCTGGCACTGCGTGACCGGCCGCTGCTGCTTGCCGAGCGGCGAGGTCAGCGCGCCGACCCGCTCGTCGTTGTCGTGGTCATCGTGCCCGCGCTCGGCGCGGCCGTGCCCGGACACGTGCACGGAGGCGTCGGGGCGCAGCGTGCCGGAGAATACGCGGACCAGGCTGATCCGCCCGACATACGGGTCGGAGGTGGTCTTGATGACCTCGGCGAGCAGCGGGCCCTTGGGGTCGGAGGACAGGCCGGAGACGGGTTTGCCGTCGGGCGTGGTGACGGCGGGCATCGGGTGCTCGGCGGGGGAGGGGAACGCCTGCGTCATCACCTCGAGAAGCTCGGGCATGCCGATCTGCTGCGGCGAGGAGGTGACGAGCACCGGGTAGAAGCTACCCCGCGCGACGGCCTTTTCCAGGTCCTCGATGAGCACCTTGGGGTCGATGTCCTCCCCGGACAGGTACCTGTCCATCAGGCTCTCGTCTTCGCTCTCGGTGATGATGCCCTCGATCAGCTCGCCGCGCAGTTCGGCCATCCGGTCGGCGTCGCCGGCCGCGGGCATGCCCTCGGTCCTGACGCCACCTGAGTAGGTGTGGAGCTTCTCGGACAGCAGCCCGATGAGCCCGTTGACGGGGGCGCCGACCGGCAGGTACAGGGGGGCCACGGCGACACCGAAGGCGGTGCGGCAGGCGGCCAGGGTGGCCTCGAAGTCGGCCCGCTGGTGGTCGATCTTAGTGATTACCACCGCGCGCGGCATGTCGACCGCGGCGCACTCCTCCCACAGCATCTGGGTCACGCCGTCGATCCCGTCGGTGGCGGAGACGGCGAACAGCGCCGAGTCCGCGGCCCGCAGCCCGGCCCTGAGGTCCCCGGTGAAGTCGGCGTATCCGGGCGCGTCGAGCAGGTTGACCTTAATGCCGTTGTGCACGACGGGCTCGAGGGTCAGGTTAACCGAACGCTGCTGCCTGACCTCTACCTCATCGAAGTCGCTGACCGTGGTGCCCTCTTCGATGCTGCCCGGCCGCTGGATCGTGCCGGTCGCCGCGAGCAGCGCCTCGACCAGGCTCGATTTCCCCGACCCGGAATGGCCGACCAGTACCACGTTCCGAACCTGGTCGGCCGCCGGTGCCCTGCCGGCGGCTCCTCCCGCCCCACTGCCTGTTGCTGTCAATGCCGTTCGCCTCCTCGCGATAGCTGTTACGCACGACCAGCCTTAACCCGGGAGCACCATGACCACAACCCCCACGCAAAGAATCTCTGCGGTGTCCGGGAAGTTAAGTCCAGCCGGTCGGGGATCAGCCTAGGTGGAGTACCCACTACTATGATCGGACGGCCATGCTGAACGTGCTGCGGCCCGCCATGACACGCGTGCTGACCCCGGTTGGCCAGGTCCTCGCGCGGACCCCGCTGACGCCGAACGCTGTCACCATCATCGGCACCGTTGGGGTGATCGGCGGAGCGCTCGGCCTGATCCCCATCGGGGAGCTGTTCCCCGGCGCGTTCACCTGCACGATCTTCGTCCTCACCGACATGCTCGACGGGGTGCTCGCCAGGATCAAGGGGACGAGCGGCACGTGGGGCGCGTTCCTCGACTCGACCATGGACCGGATCGGCGACGGCGCCATCTTCAGCGGCCTCGTGGTGTGGTTCATGCTCGGCGGGCACAACCCGCTGCTCGCCGGGGTGACACTGTTCTGCCTGGTCACAGGTAGCCTGGTGTCGTACGTCAAGGCCCGGGCGCAGGGCCTGGGTCTGCGCTGCGATGTGGGCCTGATAGAACGGCCTGAGCGGATGCTCATCGTCTTGGTGGCGGTCGGCGTCTCCGGCCTCGGCGTGCCGTACATCCTCGCCGTCGGGCTCTGGGCACTCGCGGCGGGCAGCGCCTTTACCTTCGGGCAACGGGTGCACGCGGTGTACAAGGCAGCAAAGGCTCCGGCCGAGCCGGTAGCTGAGGAAGGTTCGCCGTGACGGTTTCGGCGGGGTCGGCGGGGTCGGCAGGGTCGGCAGGGTCGGCGGGTCCCCCGGCGGCGGGTTTCGGCCACCGGCTGAGCGAGCGCCTGACGGGGTTTGCCTACCAGCTCGGCTGGAAGGTGATCTGCCGCCTCCCGCAGGCCTGGGTGCGGTGGGCGTTCGCCGAGGCGGCGGACATCGCCTGGCGGCGCCAGGGGCCGAAGGTACAGGTGCTCGAGGGCAATCTGCTCCGCGTGCTGCGCTACCGCGATCACAGCCCGGACGTGGACGGCAAGGAATTGCGCACCTTGTCCCGCCAGGTGATGCAGTCCTACGCGAGGTACTGGCTGGAGACCTTCCGGCTGCCGGTCATCCCGGTCGCGCGGATCATGTCCGGCATGCACATCAACGCCGAGGGCGAGGCGGAGCTGTTCGCCAACCTGAAGGCAGGCCGTGGCGTCATCATCGCGCTGCCGCACATGGGCAACTTCGAGCAGGCGGGCGCGTGGGTGATCAACCGCGGCGCTGGCTCGTTCACCACCGTGGTGGAGCGCCTCAGGCCCGAATCGGTCTACGAGGCGTTCGTCAGGTTCCGCGAGGGCCTTGGCATGGAGGTGCTCCCGCTGACCGGGGACCGGAGCCCGTTCGGGGTCCTGGCCCAGCGGCTGCGCGCCGGCAAGCTGGTCTGCCTGGTCAGCGACCGCGACCTATCAGAGAGCGGGGTGACGGTCGAGTTCTTCGGCGAGCCGGCGCGGATCGCCGCGGGGCCTGCCGCGCTCGCGATCCAGACCGGTGCGGCGCTGATGCCCGTGGGCACCTGGTTCGAGGGTGATGACGACTGGGGCGCTCACATCTACCCGGAAATCCCTGTCCCGGCCTCCGGCACCCGGGCCGAGAAGGTCTCGCAGATGAGCCAGCAGATGGCGCGGAAATGGGAGCAGGTCATCGCCGAACACCCGGAGGACTGGCACATGCTGCAGCGTGTCTTCACCGCGGATCTCGACCCCGCGCACAGTGTTTCCCCGGGGGGGACGACCCCCCCCAAACCCCCCCTGCTCTTGGAGGGGCTGCCCGCCCCCCCAAACTCCCCCGGCCCCCCCGGGACAGACCCGTGAAGATCGGGATGGTCTGCCCGTACTCCTGGGACGTGCCGGGAGGCGTGCAGCAGCACGTTCGGGACCTCGCCGAGGCCCTGATCGACGACGGCCACGAGGTGTCGGTGATCTCCCCGGCCGACGACGACACGCCGTTGCCGCCCTACGTCGTCGGCGCCGGCCGCGCCGTGCCGGTGCCCTACAACGGGTCGGTGGCACGGCTGTCGTTCGGCTTCCTGTCCGCGAGCCGGGTGCGCCGCTGGGTCAAGGAGGGCGAGTTCGACCTGCTGCACGTGCACGAGCCCTCGGTCCCGAGCCTCTCCCTGCTGGCCTGCTGGGTGGCCTCCGGCCCGATCGTCGCGACCGTGCACACCGCGATGCCGCGTTCCCGGGTGCTTGTCGTCACCTACCCGGTGCTGCGGACCGCGCTGGAGAAGATCAGCGGCCGGATCGCGGTCTCCGAGGCGGCCCGCACCACGCTCGTCGAGAACATCGGCGGGGACGCGGTGGTCATCCCGAACGGCGTGGCCACCCACCGCTACCGCAAGGCCGAACCGCTACCGGGCTGGCCGGGCACCGGCGGCTCGATCGGCTTCCTCGGCCGGATGGACGAGCCGCGCAAGGGCCTGGCGGTGCTGCTGAAGGCGTTCGAGACCCTCGGCGGGCGGCGGCCGGGGCTGCGGCTGCTGATCGCGGGGCGGACGGGGGATCCCGAGGAGGTGCTCTACCGTGTGCCCGCCGCGCTGCGCGACCGGGTGGTGCTGCTCGGCCAGGTCGGCGAGGAAGACAAGATCCGGGTGCTGCACTCGGTCGACGTATTCTGCTCGCCGAACACGGGCGGCGAGTCGTTCGGCATCGTCACAGCCGAGGCGATGGCCGCGGGGGTGCCCATCGTGGCCAGCGACATAGAAGCGTTCCGGCAGGTACTGCGCGGCGGTGAGGCCGGGGAACTGTTCGCCGCGGGGGACGCCGCCGAGCTTGCCGCGGCCGCGGGGCGGCTGCTTGACGACCCGGCGCGCCGGGCGGAGCTCTCGGCCGCGGCGCTGGCCGCCGTGGCCGAGTACGACTGGTCGGTGGTCGCCCGCCAGGTGATCAGCGTGTACGAGACCGTGGTGCTCGGGCGCACCGGCGTCGCGGTGGCGCAATGATCGCCGACATCATCCTCATCGTCGCGGCCGCGCTGTTCGTCGGGGTGTACGTGTCCTGGCGGGCCGGCCGGATCGATCGGATGCACACGAGGGTCGACATGGCCCATGCCGCGCTGGACGCGACCCTGCTTCGCCGCAGCTCGCTGGCGCTTGAGCTGGCCACCTCCGGGCTCCTCGACCCGGCGACCAGCCTGCTGCTCGCCGAGGCCGTGTACGGTACCCGCGCGGGGGGCCTAGGGGGGCCAGGGGGGCCTGGGGGGCCAGGGGGGTATGGGGGGGTGGGCAGCCCCCCCATGAGCGGGGGGGGTCTGGGGGGGGTCGTCCCCCCCGAGGGAGCACGCCCAAGGGATCTGGCCGAGAGCGACCTGACCAGGGCGCTGCGGGCCGCGTTCAGCCAGCCGGACTTCAGGGCCTCCCTCAGCGGCAAGGACGGCGCCGACGAGCTGCTCGCCGAGGTCGAGTCGGCCGCCCACCAGGTCTTCCTCGCGCGCAAGTTCTACAACGACGTGGTGGCGGTGACCAGGGACGCCAGGCACCGCCCGCTGGCCCGCGCGCTGCGCCTTTCCGGCAAGGCGCCCGTGCCTGAGTTCTTCGAGATGGACGATTCCCTGCTCGCCGACTTCACGCCGGCCCCGCTGAATCCCGGTCGTTAGCAGCCACGCCGTACCATGTGACAAGTAAGCCTGAATCGATCGAGTGAGGTTGGAAGTGTCCACTGTCAGCACCGAGCCGGTCACCGGCACCGCGCGGGTCAAGCGAGGCATGGCGGAGATGCTCAAGGGCGGCGTGATCATGGACGTGGTCACGGCCGACCAGGCCAAGATCGCCGAGGACGCCGGCGCGGTCGCGGTGATGGCCCTCGAGCGCGTGCCCGCCGACATCCGCGCGCAGGGCGGCGTGGCCAGGATGAGCGACCCCGACATGATCGACGGCATCATCGCCGCCGTCTCCATTCCCGTGATGGCCAAGTGCCGGATCGGGCACTTCGCCGAGGCGCAGGTGCTGCAGGCCATCGGGGTCGACTACATCGACGAGTCCGAGGTGCTCACCCCCGCCGACGAGGCCAATCACGTGGACAAGTGGAAGTTCACCGTCCCGTTCGTGTGCGGCGCCACGAACCTGGGCGAGGCACTACGCCGGATCGCCGAGGGCGCCGCGATGATCCGCTCCAAGGGCGAGGCGGGCACGGGCAACGTGGTCGAGGCGACCAGGCACATGCGATCCATCCGCTCGGAGATGGCCCGCCTGTCGGCCCTGCCCGCCGACGAGCTGTTCACCGCGGCCAAGGAACTCGGCGCGTCCTACGACCTGGTCGCCGAGGTCGCGCGGGAGGGCCGCCTGCCGGTCGTGCTGTTCACCGCCGGCGGCATCGCGACTCCCGCGGACGCCGCGCTGATGATGCAACTCGGCGCGGAGGGGGTGTTCGTCGGCTCGGGGATCTTCAAGTCAGGCGACCCGGCGAAGCGTGCCGCCGCGATCGTGAAGGCCACCACGTTCCATGACGACCCGGACGTGGTAGCCAAGGTCTCCCGCGGCCTGGGCGAGGCCATGGTGGGCATCAACCTGGACACCCTCCCGCCCGACCAGCACTACGCCGGCCGCGGCTGGTAAGCCCCGGCCCATCCGGTAGGCCCGGCCGGGCGCCGGGGAAGGCTTGCCGTCATCTTGGCGTTTTATCCTTGTTAACCTCAGTGCTCTCCAGACTGCGCAACGTGCAGTCCGGGCCATCATGCGCTGCTGCCGAGGAGGAATGATGACGCCGCCCGCCGGACCCGTGATCGGGGTGCTCGCCCTCCAGGGCGACGTCCCCGAGCACCTGCGCGCGCTCGAAGCCGCCGGCGCGAGGGCGGTCCCGGTGCGCCGTCAGGAGGAGTTCGGCCGCCTCGACGGGCTGGTGATCCCGGGCGGCGAGTCGACCACGCTGTGGCGGCTCTCGGTGGCCTTCGAGGTCCTCCAGCCGCTGCGCAAGCTGATCGCCTCCGGCCTGCCGACGTTCGGGTCGTGCGCCGGAATGATCATGCTGGCGGACCGGCTCGTCGACGGCGCGGCCGGCCAGCAGACCTACGGCGGCATCGACATGACCGTGCGCAGGAACGCGTTCGGCCGTCAGGTCGACTCCTTCGAGCGAGACATCGCGCTGTCCGGCCTGCCTGGAGCGGACGCGGGTCCGCTCCACGCGGTCTTCATCAGGGCGCCATGGGTGGAGCACACCGGTGAGAACGTCGCCATTCTGGGCACCGAACACCGCACAGGTAGGATCGTCGCCGTCCGGCAAGGGCCATTGCTGGCCACGGCCTTCCACCCCGAGCTGACCCCAGACCGGCGTATTCATGAGCTATTCGTTGACATTGTGAAGGACAACACATGAGCGGCCACTCCAAGTGGGCCACCACCAAGCACAAGAAGGCGGTGGTCGACGCCAAGCGCGGCAAGCTGTTCGCCAAGCTGATCAAAAACGTCGAGGTCGCCGCGCGCGTCGGCGGCGGAGATCCGGCAGGCAATCCGACATTGTTCGATGCGATCCAGAAGGCCAGGAAGAGCTCGGTCCCGAGCGACAACATCGACCGTGCCCTCCGCCGCGGCTCCGGCCAGGAGGCCGGCGGCGCGCAGTACGAGAACATCACCTACGAGGGCTACGCCCCCGGCGGTGTCGCCGTGCTTGTGCAGTGCCTGACCGACAACAGGAACCGCGCCGCGTCCGACGTCCGCACCGCGTTCAGCCGCAACGGCGGCTCGATGGCCGACCCAGGGTCGGTGTCGTACCTGTTCCACCGCAAGGGCGTGGTCATCGTCGAGAAGAAGGGCGTGACCGAGGACGACGTGCTGACGGCCGTGCTTGACGCGGGCGCGGAAGAGGTCAACGACCTCGGCGAGTCGATCGAGGTCGTGTCCGAGCCCACCGACATGGTCGCCACCCGCCAGGCGCTGCAGGACGCCGGGATCGACTACGACTCCGCCGACGTGGCGTTCTTGCCGAGCGTCGAGGTCGACCTCGACGAGGACCAGGCCAAGCGGGTGTTCCGGCTGATCGAGGCGCTCGAGGACTCCGACGACGTGCAGGACGTCTACGCGAACTACTCTGTAGCCGACGACATCATGGAGAAGCTCGGCTGACAGCTGACCGTCCGCGCCGGCACAGGCTCTTTTATCTTTTTCTCGAACGGGAGGTGGTATCCCTCCCGCGCCAGCCGCTTCCTCCCGGTGGCTCGACCGGTAAGGATCCCGGGGCCGACACGCCGTGCGCGGTGCGCGACCGGGCCGCCGTCGGCCTGTAGGTTCATAGCCACGGAGCCGAACAGATGTTCGCGCATGCCGCACGCCGGACGGAGAGCCTTCGTGAGCCTGACCTTCGCGCGGCACCCGATCCGGGTGCTCGGAGTCGACCCGGGCCTGACCAGGTGCGGCATCGGGGTGGTGGACGGCGCGCCTGGCCGGGCGCTGCGGCTGGTCCG
>JBOHCG010000121.1:0-15369 GCA_050698735.1 Streptosporangiaceae bacterium
AGTTCCTGTAGCCTGCGCCGCTCATCGTCAGACATCGGCATGATCGGCTCCTCTGCAAATATGCGCTCGGAGTCGACTACCCGCCGATCCGTGCCCAAACCGGCGGCTCCTAGCCCTCGTATCTTGCGGGCGTCGTGGTGTAGGTCCGTCCGGCTGGAGTGCGCCAGACCAGGATTCCCCGTTCGGGCTGCTCAAGCGTCCAGCCTTCGGCCTGCTTGGTCCGGTGGTGGTGGCGGCACAGGGGAGTGTGGCGGCACTTGCAGATAGGCCTTTTGAACTGCGGAAATAGCCTCTGGGTTTACTACCTCGGCTGGGACGCCGCGCTGATGATGGCTCGGGAGGGTTGATGAACGTCCCAGCGATGTAGTCGGAACCGGGCACGGCCTGAATCCTCCCGCTAGCGATGCGTACCACGCCGCTAGCAATCCACCTCCTGGCAGCAGCCTTGTCCCGGTACGCTGCGGTCACCCTTGCGACGGTTCTATTGCGGGGCGATCGAGTGCAGAGGAACTGAGATGAGCGGGCGCAGAGCCTGCCCCGTAACTGCTGTTCGCCAAAAAGGACTTATCTCAGGATCTTGATCATAAGCGAATCGCGCGGTAGCGGCGGTTGGGGCTGTGCGGAGGCGCGGTGGCCTCGACGAACCCCAGATCGACAAGCTCCTGTAGTGCACTGGTCAGGCGGCTCCGGGCCGTGCCGGTAGCCTGCTGGAGTTCCTCGCGGCTCGCGTCCTCGACTTCGCGCAAGGCGGCCATGATCTTTGCTCCCAGGCCGTTGTCCGGGAGTTTCGGAAGAGGAGGCGGCTGACGGACGGAGGTAAGGTCTACGCCGAGCCGGAATGGTCCCTCATCGCGTGCCTTGCGTGAATGCAGCAGGCCTAGCGTCACAAGATCGGCCAGTTCCGTGCGCGCTGCGCCAGGGCGCAGGCCCAGCCTCCGAAGGACAGCCTGGTCGATGTCGTAACCGGATCCGGCGAGAGCTATGGCGGCTACCTGGGCGTTAGAGAGACGCGCGATGTCCACGTGCTGGCCCAGCGCGTCGAGGAATTCCGGTGTCACCAGGGAACTGCGCGGGATGATCACGCGAAACTGGTCGAGGTTCGCAGTGAAGATCGGGACGAGTCCGGTGTCCTCGCGAACCCGGTCGATCATCAGGCTCACCCCGGACCCGCGGTTCTCCGCCACGGGCCGCCCGGTAACCGGGTCTCCTGTTTCCTGCA
This sequence comes from Streptosporangiaceae bacterium, assembly GCA_050698735.1. Taxonomy (GTDB): domain Bacteria; phylum Actinomycetota; class Actinomycetes; order Streptosporangiales; family Streptosporangiaceae; genus Palsa-504. The sequence goes on from JBOHCG010000121.1 coordinate 1,220, forward strand.
GCAGCGCGGCGAGGCGCGGGTTGCGAGACGACGACGTGCCGCTCTCGCCGAGCCCTTCAAGGCGGACGTTGCCGAAGAGCCCACCGGGACTAGAAACCTCGACGCGGTCCGGGAACACATCCACCTGTACTTGGGTGCCACGTGCTTGCGGACTGTAGTCCCGGTGCATCAGAGCATTGACTACGGCCTCCCGAATCACCTCCGGCTCGATCTCCCACTGGTCCACGCGGCCGGCACCGATCACGCGGCTGACGACGCGCAGGTTCCGCTGCACTACCTGGACGGCGTCTACCACCATGTCAGGGACGGCGCCGCCAAGCGCCGCGCTGTCCAGGAACCGGATGCCCCCCGGCCCACTCCGGCCACGCTCGACGTGCGGGTAAACCGCAACCGACACCATCAGCTGCGGAAAGAACTGCTGCGGGTAACGGCCAACGCTGAGCAGCCCCGCCAGCGACGGCACCAGGATGCCCTCGTGGCGAACGAGCACGCCCAGCATCGCAAGCGCGTCCGCTTCGTCGGCATTCCCGAACACCCGTGGTGACCGTCGGCGCGCATTCTCGATGAGCCGTGAGAAGGAGTCCCGGTTGAGGTCCTGCACGGTTGCTTCGATAATCGGTTCGTCATCCCAGTGCGGCTGCCCCGCATTCTCCCGCATCCGATCGATCTCATAAGGCGTCAGCCTCTGGTCACCGTCGCCGACCCGGACATAGGCACCGCCGTAGAGACCCCTCGTAGTGACGTAGCAGGGGCGCTGTGCGGGCGGCAATGGTTCGACCTCCGCGACCACCAAGTTGACGCCCTCGAACGGGACGACCTCGACGCTCAGCGTCGGCGGCGGTGACAGCTTCTCCCGCGCGGTGCTAACGACGGCATTCCGCGTCGCCGCTGCATCCGGTACGCCCGTGGCCGCGAACCCCTGCCGCTCGTCGAGTCCGAGGATGATGAGCCCCCCGCGCGCGTTCGCGAACGCCGCCATTGTGGAAGCGAGGCTCTCCGGCACGCCTCCTGCCGCCCGTTTGGCCTCCACATCCTCAAACTCAGCCCCAGCCGCCCGCAGCCCAGCAACGATTTCACCCAGGTCCATAACCCGCCCTGCCCGCTCGCCTGAACTTACCAGAGCTTACCATGATCTCTTCGGTAAGCTCTGGTAAGTCCAGAGCTTGTCAAGCGCAGACACCTTGATGGCCTGCTCATGGCTACCCGAATCTAGCCGGTTACAGTCAGTTCAGGCCCTGGCAGACAGGGCATCACGCGTGTCAGGGCAGTATTAGAAGGGTGTCCGCCGAGATGCCTGGACCGGAATGCTGCGAGCACTGCGCAGAGATACCGCTGTTGCGCGAAGAAGTCGCTGCGCTCCGGGCACGCCTGAATGCACTCACCGCCCTGCCGCTAAGCGCCAGCGGCCCCTTGCCGCTGCAGGTTGAACTCCAGGTGGCCGCGAAAACGCCGCCGCGGCAGATGCCGCTATTCGGCCCGGTTCACGGACCTCCCCTGCCTGAGGTAGATCACGAGTCGAGCTTGCAGGCCAAGGTGGGCCTGTACCGGATCCTCTTCGCGGGACGCAGCGATGTGTACGCCTACCGCTGGGAGAACACTGCGGATGGGACCAAAGGCTGGGCGCCGAAACGGCGACCCGGCACCACCCGTGACAACCCGGAGTACCTGCCGCTTACCGATGAGGTCATCTCCGCGCATCTGACGAAGGAAAACCCGGCCGCGTGCGGGCTTTACGTGACGCTGCCTGACAGTACCTGCCGCCTGCTGGTCTGCGACTTCGACAGCGGCACCTGGCGGCTCGACGCCGCTGCGTACGCGGAAGCGGCTGCCTGGGCCGGCGTGCCCGCGGCTGTCGAGATTTCCCGGTCGGGCGACGGCGCGCACGTGTGGACGTTCTTCTCCGGGCCGGTGGCTGCCGCCGACGCGCGGGCCATGGGTGCCGCGCTGCTATACGAGGCGATGGCGATCCGCGGCGAGATGGACATCGAGAGCTACGACCGCTTCTTCCCTGCGCAGGATTATCTGCCGCGGCGCGGCTTCGGGAACCTGATCGCGCTGCCGCTGGAGGGCAGGTGCCGTCAGAATCGCACGACGTTGTTCGTCGACCCGGCGACATTCGAGCCCTACCAGGACCAGTTCGCGTACTTGTCGTCGCTTGAGCGCATGACCCGCCGCGACGTCGTGGAGCGGGCAGAAGAGCTCCAGCCGCCAACGGTCGGTCCTGCGGTGCGCCTGCACAGATCTCCGCTGGCGGCTGAGCCTCCACCGCCGGACGTCATCAAAGCTGAGCTGAGCGGCATGCTGGCGATCCGCCGGGCCGGGCTGCCGCCGAGTCTGCTGTCGTCGCTGAAACACCTAGCATCACTCCACAATCCCGAGTTCTACAGCCGGCAGCAGATCGGGCTGAGCGTCTGGGGCGCACCGCGGATGCTGCGCTGCTACTCGGAATCGCTGGACCGGCTGTTCCTACCGCGCGGCGTCGCCGATCGTGCCGCGAAGCTGGTCGAGAAGGTGGGCAGCCGCCTGGCGATCACCGATCTGCGCAGCGTACCGGCTGAGCTGGAGATCGAGTTCACTGGCACGCTGCGGGCAGAACAGCAGGCCGCGGTGGACGCTGTCGCCGCGTACGAACTCGGGGTCCTCGTCGCGCCGCCGGGCGCGGGGAAGACGGTAATGGGCTGCGGCGTGATCGCCCGGCACAAGGTGCCGACACTGATCCTGGTCGACCGGACTCCGCTGGTGGACCAGTGGAAGGAGCGGCTGCGTGAACACCTGGGTCTTGGCTCCAAGGACATCGGCCAGCTTGGTGGCGGCAAGAAGACGAAACTCACCGGCCGGATCGACCTGGCAACGCTGCAGTCACTCACCCGGGCAGAGGACCCGGCAGCGATCCTTTCTGAGTACGGCCTGGTCATCGTCGATGAATGCCACCATGTCGCGGCCCACACGTTCGCGCGGGCGATCCAGTCGATACCGGCACGGCGCTGGCTCGGGCTCACCGCGACGCCGAAGCGGGCAGATGGCCGTGAGGAGATCATGTTCATGCACTGCGGACAGGTGCGACACAAGATCCCGAGTGCGACAGACCTTATCCAGGAACTGCATGTCCATCCGACTTCCACCACGATCCGTGACGACATCGACAGCGACACGCCCAGCATCCTCCAATCGATCATCATCCCGGCACTCGTGTCGGACCGGATCCGCACCGCGCAGATCATCGATGATGTAGTGCACGCGATCAGACGTGGCCGTAACTGCCTAGTGATGGCAGGACGGACCGAGCACGTCGACCAGCTCGCCGCCGAACTGAACGCCCGTGGCCTGGCGCCGATGGTACTGCACGGCTCCATACCCCCTGGAAAGCGGCGTGTCCTCCTGAGGCAGCTCGCAGACTGGGACCCGGTACACGCGCGCGAGCCGATGCTGCTCGCGGCAACCGCCAGCTACATTGGCGAAGGCTTCGACTGCCCAGCGCTCGACACGCTTTTCCTGTGCTCACCGTCCTCCTCGGAGTCGATCATCACGCAGAACGTCGGCCGGATCATGCGTGATCTGCCCGGGAAAACGACGGTCGAGGTACACGACTACGCCGACACCAAAGTTCCCATGCTGACCCGCATGCACGGGAAGAGGCTTACCGCCTACAAGAGGATCGGCTTCACCAATCCGGTGATTGGTGAGATCCCGCTGTTCCCCGGCACCGAGATGGCCGCCCCGGCGCCAGCGCGCCCATCCAACCCTGCTGCCGTCCCCGCTGCGGAAGTCAGGGCGTGGGCGAAGGACAACGGTCTCGACGTCCCCGCCCGCGGCCGCCTCCGCCCGGAAATCTGGGATCAGTACCGCGTCGCCCATCCAACGTGACCGCCCACGGCTCTTGCCCACGCCAGTGGCACGTCATCAGGAGTCACAGCCAAATCGCAATATCACCGCCGATGAGATGCTGCCCAGAGCAGGCACGTCATGTCCCTGCCGTGGCACCTCATTGGGCACACGTATCGACGCCGCCACGCGTCGGGCCTTTACGATCGCTTGGCCACAGCGAGCTTGTGGTCGGCGCGACCAAGTGTGTCATTATCGGTTGCACAGCGGGGCCAGATCGCATGGGCAGGTCAGTCCGCCCAGGTGCCATGGGGTGGTGTGGTCAAGGTCGCAGCGGGCGGCGGGTCGGCCGCAGCTGGGCGCGGCGCATCTGGCGGTGCGGGCGGCGACCAGGTGGGCGAGCTTGCGGCTGGGTTGGTAACGGGGCTCGGCCTGGACGTGGTCGCAGGGGCCACGGATCACCGGGGTGAGGGCGAACCGGGAGAGGTTCGGGGGCCGGGAGTGCCGGCCGGGCGCGCAGCTATGCGCGGCCGCGGTCCCGTCGGGATTCAGCACGGTCAGGCACCACCGGGTCCGGGGGTGCCTGGCGGCTGCGGCGATCAGGGTCCTGGTGTCCTCTGCGTCCAGCAGCCCGAACCCGCCCACATCGCCCGGCGTGGAGGACCGCCCGTCCACCGTGTCGGACGGCACGGTGATGGTGATGAACGCCGCCACACTCGTGCCCGCGCCCGGTCCGCCGGTTCCGGTGCTGTCGCTTCGGCCAGCTGCCGAGGAACCTTCGGCTTGGCCTGCCCGCGGGGCGGAAGGGGCGGTGCGGCTGTCGCGCTCTTGGAGGAGGTCGAGGTAGGCCCTTACCCGCAGTTCCTGCAGTGTGCCTGGCACGCCGGCCGCGCGCAGGTCGAGTGCCCGCTGCTCGACATGCTGCCAGGAGGCGAGCACCTCGTCTGGCGGGAGCTCGCGAGCAATCATCCCCGCGTTTCCTGAGTCTTCCCGGAACCGGCGCACGTGCGCGTCCCGCTTCGCCTCCTCCTTGCGACGCTGGGCGACGCCGGGATCCAGATTGAGCACCAGCCGGTGCGCGGCGTAGCGCAGCTGACCGAACGACTTGGACTGCGCCGCCTCGGCAAGCTTCTCGTCGGCCTTGGCTGCGTTCTCCGCGGAAAGCGGCCGGGTCTCGTCCTCGATGATCCGCACGTGGATGGGGTGGATCAGCCCGGCGGCCAGTGCCGCGAACGTCTTCGGTAGGCGCGCCGCGACCTGGCAGGCGTAGTCGATCTGGCCCGCCACCGACTGCCAGCTCAGGCTGAACTCGTAGGCCAGCTGGTCGGCGACGGAGCCGCTGAATTGCGTCCGGCCGTAGGCCACCCGGTCTCGGCCCGCGGGACGGCGGGAGGCGAACTCCCGCATCGCGGCCATCGACGTCCAGGAGGTCCGCGACTCCAGCCGCCGCACCGCGGCGACCACTCCGACCAGCTCATCCTCGGACAGCCCCGCTAGGTCCGCGCCGTCCTGCCCGGCCGCGGCGTCGACGAGGGCGGCCAGCAGCGGCCCCGGAGCCATGGTGTCCGCCTGCCCGTGCTGGGCGAACCCGGAAAGGGCCGACTTCTCGGCCGGCAGGCACACGAACAGGCCCTGCTCCGCCCCGACCCGCAGGTCCCGCGGCACCTCGTACTCACCGGCGTCCACCGCCGCGACCAGCGCGTCGATCGCGGCCTCGGCGTCCCAGTCATCCTCGGGGGTGTCCAGGCCGCTTTCAGGGGTGTCCGGGTCGCTTTCAGGGGTGTCCGGATCGGCCTCGGGCCCGCGCCCGGGGGCGGGGGCGGGCGGCAGCGCGGAACCGGCTGGTTCCTCGCCGTCTTGCCCTTGACCGGGGCGCGGTTCGCGGGACATGCACCACCGCCCGTTCTGGATGATGATCTGGAGAATTAGCTCTACGAACATTATATCAGGTATTACTGAAGTGACGTAGCAGATTGCGAACATATTTTCATGAGCCACTCACTGGCTGCGGCAGCCGCCGGCGCGCAACAGCAGGATCTGACGTCGTTCGTCCTGGCAGCTGCGATGGAACGCCCGTGCCGTGCTTGCCGAGGACCGGATCCTCCGGCTGACGCCACACGAGGTGAACCAGTTGGAACGAGCGCTGGACTCCGAGCCTGAAGTAGTTCCCCAGCTCAGAGCTTTCATCCGACGAATTAGCGTGGACCACGAGGGCGTCTCGGGCTAGTGGGCATCATCACGGCGGACAAGGCACGCTTGTAAGCCTCTGGACCGGCGAGCCCGCCGCCGGGCTACGACACCCAGACCAGTCCCTAGGCTGACGACGCCCGCCGCGGTCGCGGCGAGTCTCGTGTAGTCGGCGGCGCCCGGGGTGGCGGGGCGGTCCGGGCGCACGGGCTGACCACGCAGGCCGGCGGCGAGTAGTTCGGCGAGGTGCACCGGGGTGCGGCCGGTGCCGGCCTGCTCGATCTGGGTCCGGCAGCTGAAACCGTCGGCCAGCACCGGGGTGTCCGTCGCCGCGTCGCGGACGGCGGGTAGCAGGACCCGCTCGCCGCAGGCCCGGGACACGTCGTAGTGCCCGGCCTCGAAGCCGAAGTTGCCTGCCAGCCCGCAGCAGCCCGCGTCCAGCACGTCAAGGTCCACCCCGGCGGCGCGGAGCAACTCCTGGTCCGCGCCGTAGCCCATGATGGCGTGCTGGTGGCAGTGGGTCTGCGCGATCGCCTTGCCGCCCAGGTGCGGCGGCTGCCAGCCGTCGGTGTGCTCAGTCAGCAGTTCGGCCAGCGTGACGGTCTGCTGCCGGAGCCGCTGGACGTCGCGGTCGCCTGGCATCAGCTCGCGCGCGTCGGACCGGAACACCGCCGTGCAGCTCGGCTCCAGGCCGACGACCCTGATGCCCCGCTCCAGGTACGGGGCCAGCGCTTGCACGGTGCGCCGGAGCACCCGCCGGGCGGTGCCGAGCTGGCCGGTGGAGATCCAGGTCAGGCCGCAGCACAGCGGCTGGGTTGGCACGATGACCCGCCAGCCTGCCGCCTCGAGCACCTCGATCGCCGCCCGGCCGATCGACGGGGCCAGGTGGTTGGTGAAGGTGTCCGGCCACAGTACGACCTCGCCTCGCTCTGCCTGCCCGAAATGGCCCGACGTCCCGGGATCGCGGCCGGCCGCCCAGGCCTGCAGCCTCTGGCCGGCGAACAGCGGGATCCGGCGGCGGCGGTCGATGCCGCCCGCGGCGGTCAGCACGTCGCGAAAGGCGGGAGCCTGGGTGAGCGCGTTGACCAGCCGCGGGAGGCGAGCTGGGCGACCGCGGGCAGCCAGCCCATCGAGTAGTGCGCCCGCGGGCGCAGCCGGCCGGCGTAGTGGTGGGCAAGGAACTCGGCCTTCATCGTGGCCATGTCCACCTCGACGGGGCAGTCCTTCTTGCAGCCCTTGCAGGCCAGGCACAGGTCCAGCGCGTCGCGGACCTCGGTGGACCGCCAGCCCGCGGTGACCGGCGAGTCGGCGTGGCCCTCCAGCATCTCGAACAGCAGCCGGCTGCGGCCGCGGGTGGAGTGTTCCTCCTCGCGGGTGACCATGTAGGACGGGCACATCACGCCGCCGTCGCCGTGCCGGCACTTGCCGACGCCCACGCACCGCATCACCGCGCGCTCGAACCGGCCGTCGTCATCGGGGTAGCCGAAGTAGCTGTCGTAATCTCGCGGTGTCCAGGAGGTGCCGAGCCGCAGGTTCTCGTCGATCCGGTACGGCGCGACCACCTTGCCAGGGTTCATCAGGTTGCCCGGGTCGAAGATCGCCTTGAACTGCCCGAAGGCCCGCACCAGGTCATCGCCGAACATCTTGGGCAGCAGCTCGCCGCGCGACTGGCCGTCGCCGTGCTCGCCGGAGAACGAGCCGCCGTACGACACCACCAGGTCCGCGGCACGCTCGATGAACCGCCGGAACGTCGCGATCCCGTCGGCCGTGACCAGGTCGAACGGGATCCTGGTGTGCACGCAGCCGTGGCCGAAGTGCCCGTAGAGCGCCGAGCCCGAGTAGCCGAACTCGTCGTAGAGCTTGATCAGGTCGCGCAGGTAGTCACCCAGCCGCTGCGGCGGGACCGCCGAGTCCTCCCAGCCTTCCCAGGTATCCGGCATGTCAGGGACCCGGGCGGTCGCGCCCAGGGCCACCTCGCGGACGTCGGCGAGTTCCTTCTCGTGCTCCGGGTCGTCGTAGAACCGGACCGTCGGCTCATGCTCGGTGCCGCGGAGATCCTCGATCAGGGCCTGTGCCTTGGCGTCGGCCTCTTCCTGGGAATCTCCGTTGAAGATGACCATGAGCCAGCCGCTGCCCTCCGGAAGGAGACGGAGGGCAGCGGGGTTCATCCGCCGCTCGCGCTCGAACGTGATCAGCCGGTCATCGAGGCCCTCCAGCTGCTCAGGCTGGTGCGGCGCGATGGCCGGGGCGGCGTCCGCCGCGGCGGCGATGTCCGGGTAGCCGAGCACGACCAGCGCCTGGGCGGCGGGCTTGGGCACAAGGCGCAGCTCGGCGCGCAGGATAGTGACCAGCGTGCTCTCGCTGCCTACAAGCGCGCGGGCGACGTCGAAGCCCTGCTCGGGCAGCAGGGAGTCCAGGTTGTAGCCGGACACCCGCCGCGGGATCCGCGGGTAGCGGTCCCTGATCTGTTCGGCGTTGGCCAGCGACAGCTCCCGCAGGTCCCGGTAGATCTGGGCACGCCGCCCGCCGGCCACGATGATGGCCGCGTACTCCTCGTCGCTGGTCGGCCCGGCCCAGAACCGTTCGCCGTCATGGGTCAGTACCTCTAGCCGGACCACATTGTCGACCGTCTTGCCGTAGGCCTGCGCGGTCGCGCCGCAGGAGTTGTTGCCGATCATGCCGCCCAGCGTGCAGTGATCGTGGGTAGCCGGCTTCGGGCCGAACATCAGCCCGTGCTGCGCCAGCTTCGCGTTGAGCTCGTCCAGCACGATGCCGGGCTCTACCACGCAGGTTCTCGCCGCCGGATCGACCGACACCAGGCCGTGGCAGTACTTGGACCAGTCGATGACCACCGCCACGTTGCAGGTCTGCCCGGCCAGGCTGGTGCCGCCGCCGCGGGAGACCACCGGCGCGCCGTGCTCCCGGCACACCGCTATGGCCGCCGCCGCGTCGTCCACGGTGCGGGGCACCACGACGCCGATCGGAACCTGCCGGTAGTTCGAGGCATCGGTGCTGTAAACGCCGCGGCTACCCGCGTCGAACCGGACCTCGCCGCTGACCCGCTCTCGCAGCGCGCGCTCGAGTGTCCTGGCGTCGACCCGCGGCTGGCCGGCCCGGCGGACGACCGGGTCCGGCAGTGACACGCTGGTCATGGCCGACCTCCTCAGCGCATGAGCTGCGCGATCTTGTCCTTGAGTTGTGTCAGGTGACCGGCTCGGGTACCCGTCACAATGGCCGGCAAACCCCGGCGGTCTCCTTTCGCCGCGTGCGACTCGCCATGATCCGTTTGACGCCCTGCACGCGGGTAGGAACCGCGGCCATGGTCGGTGAGAAGGGCGATAGCCCAGTGGCGGCGGCGCTGTTCGACGTGGACGGCACCTTGGTCGATACGAACTACCTGCACGCGGTGACCTGGTGGGAGGCGTTCGCCCAGTTCGGGTACCACGTGCCGATGGCGGAGATTCACCGGACGATCGGCATGGGCTCGGGCCAGCTACTGGACAAGCTGCTGCCGCAGGATAGGGATTCCGACGCCGACGCCGACGCCGACGTCCGCCTAGCGCACAGCGCGCTGTGCGCCACCTACTGGTCGAGGCTGCGGCCGCTGCCCGGTGCGGCCGACCTGCTGCGTGCCTGCAAACGCCGTGGCCTGACGGTGGTGCTTGCCAGCTCGGCGGACGAGCCCGAGTTCAAGGCGCTGCGCGCGGCCCTGGATGCCGAGGACGCGATCGACGAGGCCACGTTCGCCGGGGACGTCGAGGCCAGCAAACCCGCGCCGGACCTGGTCGAGGTGGCGCTGGACAAGGCCGGCGTCCGGGCCGAGCAGGCGGTGTTCGTCGGCGACACGGTCTGGGACGTGCAGGCCTGCCGGAAGGCCGGGGTGCCGTGCATCGGCGTGCTGAGCGGCGGCGTCAGCCGCGACGAGCTCACCTCGGCCGGAGCGGCCGAGGTCTACCCCGGTCCGGGTGACCTGCTCGCCGCCCTGGGCGACAGCCTGCTGGGTGCCGGCGGGAGACGGCGTGACGGCAGATCGCGGTGACGGGAACCGGTATTACCGTATTGCGTCGCGTCTGAGCTTCGTTTTCTGTGCAGGAACAGAAAAGTAGTTCGTTTCACGGCTAGCTGCTTGGTACCAGTGCTGGCAGCCTGATCGATGATGGATGAGGTCAGGTTTCCGGTGGAGATGGTCAGGGGCGTACCGGTCGTTGTCGCGCCCGAAGAGATCGACATCACCAATGCGCCCAGGTTGCGGGCGGCGCTGCTCGATGCCGCGGCGCGGGGGCGCGCGGCAGTGGTGGTCGACATGAGCGGGACCCATTTCTGCGACACGGCCGGCCTTCATGCGCTGGTCGGCGCGCACCGGCGGGCGGCGGCGGAGGGCAGCCGCGTCCTGTTGGTCATAGCCGCCAACGCCGTCATGCGCGTCCTCACGATCACCGGCCTTGACCAGGTGCTCGCCCACTTCACCAGCCTCGACGACGCGCTCGCGGCAGCGTCCCCGGCCACCCGCACTGGCTGCCACGGATGACTAAACCGGCCGGCTCGTGGTAGGAAGCCTGGCCACCGAAATCAAGGGCAACAGGAAGGTAGATGTCATGGCGACCTACACCGTGCCGGGAATGAAGAGCGACGCCGCCGAGCGGGTCATCAAGCTGCTGCAGGACCGGCTCAACTCGCTCAACGACCTCGCGCTGACCCTTAAGCACGTGCACTGGAACGTGACCGGGCCGAACTTCATCGCGGTCCACACGATGCTGGATCCTCAGGTCGAGGCGGTACGGGCCATGGTCGACGAGACCGCCGAGCGGATCGCCACCCTCGGCGGATCTCCCGTCGGCACGCCGGGCGCGCTCGTCGCCCAGCGCGACTGGGACGACTACTCCATCGGCCGCGCCGGGACCCAGCAGCACCTCGGTGCCCTGGACGTGGTCTACGCCGGGATCATCGAGGCGCACCGCGGCGCGATCGATGCCACCGAGGAACTCGACCAGGTCACCCAGGACATGCTCATCGGACAGGCGGCCCAGCTGGAGCAGTTCCACTGGTTCGTCCGCGCCCACCTCGAGGCGCCGGACGGCTCGCTGACCACCGGGGACGCCCGCACCGAGAAGGCAGCCGCCCAGCGCGCCGCCAAGAAGCGCTAGCCAGGCCCGGCTAATAGCGGCCCTTGCCTAGGGCTGTCGGAGCGTCCGGCTGGGCGGGACGCCGTAGGCCTCTCGGTAGCGGGCGGTGAATCGGCTGGCGCTGGGAAAGCCCCAGCGCTCGGCGATGGCGGTGACGGTTTGCCCGCCGCCGGGAGTAGCGGCCAGCAGATCGGCGTGTGCCCGGGCGAGGCGGACCTGGCGCAGGTATGTCATGGGCGTCATGTCCAGGTGACGGCGGAACACAAGCTGAATCCCGCGAACGCTCACCGCCGCGGCCCCGGCGATGTCGGCGACGGTGATGTCCTGGTGGGGGTGATCGTCCACGAACGCGACCGCCCGGCGCAGGGTGGTCGGCCACGCGCCGTGGCTATCCGCATGATCCGGATGGGTCGTTACCGTGTTCGGGAAGACGGCAAGTACGGTGGCGGCAAGCAGCCGAGCCGCGGCTTCGATGACCAGGGAGCCGGCAGTCACGGCGGGGCTGGCGAGCAGGTCGCCGACGAAGCTGGCGGTGAGCTTCCACTGGTCCTGGCCGCCGGAACTGGCAGGGCGCTGAGACAGGAACCGCAGTGGGCTGGCGCTCCCGTCCGCGGCGGCACCGGCGACCTGGGCGAGCACGGGAGCCGCCAGGCTCAGGGCATGCATGCGGGCATTCCGGGTGCGGCAGGTGAAATCGGCTTGCGGAAAGCTGGCGACGAAGACGTCGCCGGCCTGGTAGCAGTCGGCGGCGTCGCCCCGATCGACCTCGATGCTGCCCTGCGTCACGACGCCGATCGTCACGACGTCCTGACCGCTCACCTTGAAGCTGAGATCACCGGGCAGGATCCCGTCGCTGAATTCGACGGGCCCCGCGGCGATATGGGTTACGGCCAGCTCGCCGGCCCTGCCGCGGATGCCGGCCAGCAGCCGCCATCCGCCGTAGACCCGATGAAGGATTTCCCGCATGTCAAGCAGATCGGAACTGGAGAGCTCCCGTCGCACCGGGGGCAGCCGCACATGGCCTGTTTCGGCAACAAGGGATGGCACATCGGCGCCGGTCACGCGCACCCCACAGCGTTCGTGGGCAGCGGGCCGCGCTGTCGGACCTGCACTGCCCGGGCCGGGGGTGGCCCCAGCCCGCCGGGCCGCCAGGACCCGTCATCAAGCGCTTATGGTATCCACGCTGGCGGTGCCGTGACCGCCGGAGTCACTGATCCAGGCGGCGTACGCTCTCGAGCACCCGAGCCGCGATTACCCGCAGCTTGACGTTGGTGTTCTGCGACTGGCGGGAGAGCTCCGCGAGCGCCTGCTCGGCGCTGATCCCGCGCAGGGCCATCAGCACCCCCCTGGCCTGGTCGATCACGGTCCGTGATTCCATCGCCGTTCTCAGGCCCTCGGCCAGCTTCCGTGCCTCGGCGAGGCGCCTTGTGCTGGCTATCGCCGCGACGGCCGCCGTCATGTACACCCGGAGCAGGGCCACGTCGAGATCGCCGAAACCGTGCGGCTTCTCGCTGTACAGGTTCAGCGACCCGACAAACTCCTCGCCGATGATCAGCGGGCATGACAGGTAGCTTTCCACGCCGGCCGCGCGGGCGCAGCGGGCGAACTCGGGCCAGCGCCGGCGGGCCTCCTCCACCCCGACCCGGACGATCTCGCGGGTGCGGGCGGCTTCCAGGCACGGCCCGTCTCCGGCCGCGTACTGATCAGAGTCGATGGCCCACACCCGCTCCTCGCTGCTTGCCACCGTCTCGCCCCGGTCGCCCCGCATGACGGTCACGCTCGCCATGTCGGCGCCGGGCACGCCGCGAGTCACCTGCTCCACGCTGCGCTGCAGGACCCGGCCCAGATCCTCCTCTTCGCCCAGGACCTTGGCCAGGGCGCCTAGGTCGTCGGCCACCCCGTCCAGGCGCCGCACGAGTTCGGGTTCTTCAGGAACTTCCTCGGCAGACACGATCTGACGCCTCCTCACTCGTGGCGCCAGGCCCCATATTCGCGGCAAGCCTCTGCGCGCTGTTCATGACCTGCCGGGTTTCATGATCCCGACCTGTCAGCCGTTACGCAGCCGGGGAAGCACCTCCGCGGCGTAGAACTCGAAGAAGCCCTCGACCTGGCCGCCGACCTGGCCGATGTAGACCTCGTCGAACCCGGCGTCGGTGAAGGCACGTGCGCCGGCGACATGGACGTCGGGATCGGGTCCGCACGGCGCGGAGATCATGTCTTCGGAGACGAGCTCCGCGACCTGGCTGAAGTGCCGCGGCAGCGGCAGCAGCTGGGCCGCCTCGCCGGGGATCGCGTCGGTCGGCCATAGCCGGTGCATCGTCTTGCGGGCCTGCCCGGCGTCCTGTCCCCAGCAGACCTTCAGGCCGCCCTGGACCGGCCGGTCCCCTCCGCCTGCCTCGCGGTAGAGCCGGACGAAGTCGCGGTTCGGCTGCACGCACATGTAGCCGTCGGCGATGCGCGCGGCGAGCCGGATGGCCTTGTCGCCGAAGCCGGACACAAAGATCGGCGGCGGCTGGTCCGGCACCGAGTACAGCCGCGCCGTCTCGACCGTGTAATGCCGTCCGGCGTGGGAGATGAGCTTGCCTGTCATCAGCTCCCTGATCACGTGGACCGCTTCCTCGAGCATCTCCATGCGCTCCTCGGCGCCGGGCCACCTGCTGCCCAGGATGTGCTCGTTCAGCGCCTCGCCGGTGCCGATACCGAGGGTGAACCTGCCGCCGGTCAGCAGCGCCGACGTCGCGGCGGCCTGCGCCACGATCGCCGGGTGCACGCGCAGCAGCGGGCAGGTCACCGCCGTGGTCACCGGCAGCGACGTGGCCTGCGAAATCGCGCCGATCAGCGACCACACGAAACCGGATTGCCCCTGCTCGTCCAGCCATGGGTGGAAGTGATCAGAGATCCACAGGGCATCGAAGCCGGCCTCTTCCGCCAGCCGGGCCTGCCGGACCAGGTCACTGGGGCTGTACTCCTCGCAGGACAGGAAGTAACCGTAGCGGGTCATGAATCGGCGATCCCTTC
>JBOHCG010000122.1:0-15310 GCA_050698735.1 Streptosporangiaceae bacterium
CGTGACCCCGGCCGCCCTGGCCCCGCAGTTGCAATCCGTGACCGCGGAACCAGGAACCGTCCTGCATAAGCCAGGCGCAAACCCGCAGGTCAGAATCACCCATACCTTAACCGAACGCCAGTGGCCCCCCCATGGTGTCTAGTCGCGACGTTGTCTAGTCGCGACGCAGCTGTGACAATTCTCTCTACGGTCTCAAGGACGCACCTTCGGCGCGCCACGCCTACGGCCGGAACCGGCTACGCGAGCTGACGCGAGCAACCGGGGAAGAACAGAGCGGCAAGGGTGCCGGGGGGCTCGCCTTGTGGGGCAACAGCTTCTCGCCGCGCCCTTCGGACGGAAGCCCTAGAGCGCGGCAGCTGCCGCGCACGGCTGCCCCGCCACCGGCCGCAGCCGGTCCCCGCCGTAACGTCCGGATGCCGCGCCACACGAGCGGGACCCGGCCGTTACGCTCGCGCCGAGTGCGCTGATCGCCGTATGAAGATCAGAGTCACCGGGCCGGAACGCCGCGCATTGTCCGGGCTGGTCCCTCCAGCCTCAACGGTGCTTCGCATCCCGCTGCGCGGGACGCGCCTGCGGCGCGCCGTTGACCCTAGAGCCTCTACCGGCCCAGCGGGCCTGACGGCGAGGGCCGGGCCAGAGGCCAGGCCCGAAACGCGCGCGGCGAACCTCAGTAGCAGGTGAGCCCTGCCAGTACTATGGTTATCGTTCAACCGGAACCCAGCGCCAATCGCTGCGGTGGAAGGAGTCTGTGAAGCTAGTCTTCATTTTCCTCTTCATTCTCGCCCTGATCGCCTTGCTCAAGTGCAAGCGGGAAGACATTCCCGACCTGATCAGGGCTCTTGCATTTTGGTGGAGGGGGTGGCCGCCCTCCTGACTCCTCAAGAGCGGGAGCCAGGCCATCCTCCTTGACCTGGCTCCCGCTTTGTCATGGAATGGGCAGGGACGGCGGACCTTTCCGACCGTCCTCGTCGGACGACCCCATCCTCACGAGGGCTCGGACGATGGCCGGAAGATCGTCTCGGTTGGCACGGCAAACGGCGGATGACAAGCCAGGCCTGGGAGCGCGGTAGGGATAACGAGCAGGATGTAAGACGGCACTTGAACGTTCTCCAACGACAAGCCGCCTGCCATCCTGCACCTGGGCACGCTAGGTGAGTGTCGTGTGCGACATCGTTCTATCTAGAGCCAGTCCCTAGAAGCCCGCACTCGCGGCAATATCAGGGATCGAGATGCAGGCTCGTCCATGCGTTTTAGGCCGCGTCTCGCTCAACGTAGCGCATCACCGCCGTGCACGGGCCTCGACACGCCGGGTATCAGCCAGGCCGGAGCAGACCGAGACAAGAGCGCCTAGATCGCAGACTCAGGCGGCGCCATGTACACGATCGCCACGACGCCAGCCACGTCCGGACTCTCGCCCACGCTAACGATGAAGTCAGGCACCCTGGACGTGGCGAGCTGCACACGAATGGGCGCAGTCGGATCGAACTCGCCCAACCGTTCGATCAGATCACCCACGGTCGAATCGGGACATCTTGAGTCATGTTCTCGCGCCCTTCCGTGCATCCTACGTGTATCGTCCGATAGCCGCCAGCGGTCACGAACGGATGTGAGCGGTCACCGAGCCGCCAGCACCAGCGTGGACTAGGCGGGAAACCTGGTGGTGACCCCCCGGCCTAGCCGCCACCACCACCTCGCCCGCCTCCAGTGGCTGTCGCGGCGCATCGAGCACATCCCTGGCAAACTCCGGCGGCCCAGCAAGGTATTGCCTTTCCACCCCGGCAACCGCCACGACCGAAGGAAAATGTCAGTGGCACCGGCTAGCCTCGGATCAGTGCTCGACGGATCAGTGCTCGACCACCCGGGGGCCGAGCGATCCTCACTTATCTAGGAGGAGTGTGGCCACACAGCCATACAAGATCACGCTCAACGACGGCAGCAGCCAAGTGCTCCCGAAGGTCTGGAGGCAGACCAGCGACGGGCCGTTCCTCGTCTTCTACGACGAGGACGCAGAGGTTCACCGTGTGCTCGCGAAGGACGTCAAGAGCGTCACGCGCACAGACCAGCCCGAGCCGATCAAGGCTCGCGCGCCAAGGATGGGCGCAGTTTAAGTTTTACCGAAAGAACACCGCCCTCAGCGGACAGCTTTGGGCGGTGTTTCTTTTATCGCTCTTGACAGGTCGCCCGTCACAGGCGGGTTACACGGTAGGGGTGATGCTATCACTACGGCGTAGCACCTGCCGTGCATGGCTGTACCGTGGCCACTGCACGAGTCTGCTCCCGATGACACTCGGTACCCCGAGTGGTCCGCTCTCGACGGGTCAACCGGACCCTATCTGGCTTCCGCTTAGGATGATCTTCGTCCAGACGGTCAGCTTTGAGATGAGCACCTTCATGGTGTTCACTCCGCCTGGTATGAACGGCAGCACAACCAAGGCCGGAACGCAGCAGAAGGTCACCAAGATGAGCGGAATAATCGCCAAAGCCACTATGGCCACCCGCTGCCACGAGGGAAGTGAAGACAAAATCGCGATACCTGGCTTCACGGCTTCCAACCGCCCTTTCCCGATCGATCAACGTGTACATCTAGCAAGCCAGATGGTCAGGATGGTGCGCCACTCGCGCAACGCCTGTTGCGCTGCGGCAACGCCTGTTGCGCCGGAAGTGGCAACACCCAACAGACCATGGGCGGTCCAGGCCATCGGCGACGATGAGCGACAATCGACTCATGGTCGTTGATAGGCATCCGCGTCGACGCCGCAGCGCCGCGCCTGGAGAGTTCAGTCCACTTGATACCGCTCTACCACCCGACAACCGGGCACTTGCTGATGCACTTCGCGATGTATTCGCTATTCTGGAGACTTCGATCAACGAGTTGGCTACTCGCTGTAACCGCGACAAGGGCGCGGTTTCGAGATACCTCAGCGGCAAGCGGGTCCCACCACGGGAGTTTGTCGAGGTCCTACTCTCCGAGGCCCGTCGAGCGCGAGGAGAGGCCGGCGTCACTGTTGCACTTGTTGACAACCTTCGTAAACTCCATGTTCGCGCGCTCGAAACACATGATCCGCCTGCGGCGAAGATCCAATCACTGGAGGACGATCTCCGTCTTCTCGCCGCTCGAAAAAAGGATCTTGAGGATGGGCTTGCCAGGCGCCAGGATGAGGTGAACCGGCTCAAACGGCAAGCACGGACAATCGAGCGGGAGCAAGAAGGCGTAGCTCAGTGGGTCATCAAGGATCTCGAACGTCAGCTGAAAGAGGCTAGCGAAGAACGGCGCAAAATCGAAAAAGATTTGGCCATGGAACGCGCCAAATCGGTAAGTTCAATGGACGGTCAGAATCTCGGTTTCCTGGGTTGCACTATGTGACTGGTCCGGGCTCGCGCGGGTGTCCTCATACCGAGCCCAGCGAGTCTTCTGCAGGTGAGGACCCGGTGAGCACTGGGAGCGCCCGTCTCTGTCGTCTCCCCGGGGGAGTCTGCGAAGACTGGCCGAGGCAAGCCCCTTGTAGCGGCTTGGCCTTGATACTGCGGATTCGGCCGAGACAATCGAGCAACGAGGAGGACGGCAACGCTGATCGCGGTCGCCGCCAGGAACGAGATGTCCTCAGCGAGGCGGCCTCTCATAGACACTGCCTCCGCTTAGCGGCTTCTTCAGGCCGACCCGCAAAACCTCTACCGGGACAACCGTGTCATCCTCGACGCCAGTGTAATCCTCGATCTCGGGCATTTCCCGCCAGATCACCCGATACCGGTCGTTATATACATGTGTAGCCCGGGAGCCTTCCCACTCACCACGGAGGGGGTATCCGAGGTCATCGCTTGTCGCCAACTGTTCTTTGAAGAACTTCTGGATCTCGCTGTTGGCCTTGCGGTCCTGCTGCTTGAGACGAGCCATGTCTTCCCGCGCAGAAGGAACTAGGTCTACTCGGCGCCGTCGTACTCCCAGGGTGTCGTCTTCCCCTCACGAGCTTCCTGCATTGCCTGCCGCAGCCGCGTGACCTCGCGAGGGTCTGCATATATCTCTGCGGTCGTCTGCCATTCCCTGATGGCTGCTGCAACCTTCTCTGGAGCGTCGTTGCCGCTAGCGGCGGCTGCGGCAAGATCGGCCACGAAGGCGGGAACGTCCACCTCCGGTAGGGAACGAGTCCACGGCATTGCCTGAGGCAAGAGCGTTGGTAGATAGGTCGCAATGCGTTCGTCGGTAAGCATGGCGGCGAAGTCGCGAAGTGCTTCTATGACGCCTTCAGGCATGATGACGGCAACACGAACGCCGTTAATGGTTAGATGTGTTGCGACACCGCGGCGCGCGTCGTCGGCTGCCCTGGCCAGGGGCGCGTCGTCGGCCGGCAACTCGGCTGCGGACTCGCTCATACCATCAGCATAGGCTCCTACCCACTGCGAGCGGTCGGGTGTGCGGCCCCGTCGGGTTCCTGGCCGGTGTCGCGCGATGGGCTCTGCAGAAGTGGTGCTGATCAGCGATGCCATGCGTTCGCCATGGGCGCGCCGCATCAGGTCGACCGCTATGGCCGCACGCTTGATGTGATCGCGTCCCGGTCTGTTAACCAGGCTGAGCCAAGCACGCTGCGGCGGTCAGGTCGGAAAGGTATGCGGCGGCACGGCGGTCGACCTCGGAGAGGGGGTCGGCGTAGTGCTTGAGCGTGGTGGCGCCGCCGTCGCCGTGCCCGAGCCGGGCGGCGGTGTTCCGCAGGTCGATTCCGCCGCTGAGCAGCTGCGTAGCGGTGTAATGCCGCAGCGACTTGACGTTCATGCTCACTCCAGCCTGGGACGCGATCATCGCTACCTGGTGGCTGGTCCAGTCGGGGTTCCACGCAGTTGCGCCGGCCGGGTCGTTGGAGAACACATAGGCGCGATCGGCCAGGCCAAGGCCGACAGCAGCCAGCGCCTCCACGGCCCGCTGCCTGTGTGAGGCGAGGACGTCGCAGGTCACCCGATCGATCGCCAGATGGCGATCTTGGTGGGTCTTGGTGTCCTTCCGGATTCGCTGGCCGCCGCGGACCAGATAGTTGTGGGCCACATGCACGCTGCCCACCTCCAGGTCGAGATCCGCCCACCACAGCCCGCACAACTCGCCGCGCCGCGCACCGGTAATGGCCACCAGCCACAGGTAGGTCGCGAGTTCCGGATGTACGTCCTGCGCGACGGCAATGACCTTCGCTACCTGGCTAGGGGAGAGGGCGACGGCTGGCTGGCGCCTGTTCTTGGGCAGCTTCGCCGACGCTGCGGGGTTGCGGGTTATCCACTCCCACCGCACCGCGGTGACGAAGGCGCCGGACAAGATGGCGTGGATCTGCCGCACGGTGCCAGCGGACATCGGCCTGCAGCGATGCGGCTGACACCCCTCTCGTGCGCAATCATGGCCGGGCCGGGGCGGGCGCAGCCGCGCCGACCCGGATGCCGCGCCGCCTGCGGCGACGAACGCGCCGCTGCCCTGCCGGGAGCTAATCAGCCCCTCCTCGGTGAGCAGGGCCAGGGCGTGCCGGGCGCTGGCGGTCGGCACGCCACCTTCGCCCATCTCGCGCACGGACGGCAGCCGTTCTCCCGCCCTGAGCTGTCCGGAGCGGATCATCTCGGCCAGCGTGTCGGCGATCTGCCGGTAGGCGGGCCGGGGATCTCCCGGGTCGACCATGAGAACCGGCACATTGCGGTGCTCGGTGAAGGGCCTGCCTGTGCATGCGAGATCGCCGCAATGCCGGAGCCGGGTGTAGAACGTGTCCAGCACGGGGCCGCGCAGTTTCCTCAGCTCCATGCCACCCAGGGCAGGCTTGATCGTGCGGCGGATATATCCCTCGTAGCCTTCCCGGGTGGAGACGTCCAGGTCGGCGACGGCCATGTACTGGTCGAGCAGGTAGCCCACCGTGGCGGCCGACTCCGGTTGCTGGCCGACCGAGGCCTGCTCCAGCAGCCGGGCCAGCTCGGCCTGGGCGCGCTCGGCTGTCTTGGCGGTGGCCTTGAGCCGGATCTCCTTGCCGGTCAGCGGGTCAGTACCGGCGTACACGCGCACGCGGTACGAACCGCTCGGCAGTCGCTCTATGTGACCCTTTCCCACATTGGTCATGCAAGAACGGTAGCGGTCACCACCGACAACGGTCCACGACCCGGTCCACGCCAGTGAACGGCGAGAACCGATAACCCAAGTCCAGTACGGGTGCGCCGCCAGGGACTTGAACCCCGAACCCGCGGATTAAGAGTCCGCTGCTCTGCCAGTTGAGCTAGCGGCGCCTGCAGAACGCTGTGATCGTAGCAGCAATCGGCGGCCCGGGCGAATCGCCGACGTCCGCAGATGAGGCCGTCCGGCGGTCGGGGGACTGGTACCGTAGCTCGTTCGGTAGAAAAGGATTTAAGAGCAATATTCCGAACGAGCAGTGGTAGCTCTTCTCAGTACTCCCTGCGCATGACCGTGGCCTGAAGTCCCGTGCGCTGAACCGGGCGTGCGGCTCCGGGATGAAGGGAAAGCATGGCTTCGTGGCGCATTCGCAGTGACGCAGGTATGACCGACCGTGACGTCGTAATGTCGGAACCCATGGCCGAAACGCCCTCTCCACCACTGGCCGCGCCGGTCGCCCCGGTTGCCCCGCAGGGCGCGGCCGGGACGGGAAGCCGGCTCGCCTGGCTGGATGTGCTGCGCGGGATCGCCGCGCTGGCCGTGGTCTTCGACCACCTGTCCTACTACGTGCTGCAGTCGGTGCGCCACATCGTCTACCAGTGGTTCAACCCAGGCAACTACGGCGTCTTCGTCTTCTTCATGATCAGCGGGTACATCGTGCCCGCGTCGCTGGAGCGCAAGGGCAGCGTGCGGACGTTCTGGGTGAGCCGCCTGTTCCGGCTGTACCCGCTGTACCTGCTGGCGGTGGGGGTGGCGCTGATCCTCGCCAAAGTGCACCTCGGCGGCCTGCGCGGCGAGGACTCGGACCCGGAGACATCGGTCCTGTCCGAGCTGCTGATGATGTCGAACGTGCTCGACGGGAAGAACCTGCCCCTCGTGGTCTGGTCACTGTCCTACGAGATGGTCTTCTACCTGCTGCTCACAGCGCTGTTCGTGGCCCGGATCCACCGCCGCAGCAGCTGGTACGCGCTAGCGTTCGCGGCCGCCGCGGTGGCGATCGGCGGCTTCCTGCCGCAGGCCTACTTCTCCCACACGCTGAACGCATCGCGGCTGGTCGCGCTTGCCGCGGACGCGCTTCTGCTGGCCGGGCTCGCCCTCGCGGTCGCGCGGCGCGGCGTGCCGCGCATGCTCGGCGCGGCACTGGCCGCGCTGGTCGCGGTGACGCTACTCGCCTTCAACGGCGGCTGGATCTGGCCGTGGGAGGCGCTGTCGATCCTTGCGCTGATGTTCACCGGAACCGTGCTGTACCGCGCCGAGCAGGGCCAGTACCCGTGGAGCCGGGCCATCCCGGTCGCGGTGGCGGTGTTCGCGATGGCCATCGCGGCGGGCATCTGGCACAGCCGCGCCTGGGGCATGTCCGCGGCCGCGGAAGGCACCTGGGAACGCACCTGGTTCCTGTCCCTCGTGCTGGCCGGAGCAACGTTCGCGTTCGGCATGGCGTTCCGGCACTTGCGCTGGCCCCGCGCGGCGACCTGGCTCGGGCTGATCAGCTACTCGCTGTACCTGCTGCACCCGCTGCTCGTGCAGGTCTATTACAGCGTGCCCTGGCTGGACCGCCACCATCCGTTCGGGCTGCAGGTGCTGCTCGCCGCGACCTTCCTCGTCGTCATCATCGGGATCTGCTCGGTGACCTATCTGCTGGTGGAGCGGCCGATGCAGGATCTCGGCCGCCGGGTGGCCAGGTGGGCCGATGCCACCTTCGGCCCGGACCGCGCACCGGCCCTGGCGCCGGTCTCCGAACCGGTCCTCGCCCGCCACGCCCGCCCCGCCACCGATTAGCCGCGGCCGCTCCAGCATGCTGGTGTAATGCCTTCAGCTCCGCTGCCGCCGCCGCGCGATCCCGCCACGTCCTACCGGGTCTGCCTGGTTTGCATGGGCAATTACTGCCGGTCGCCGATGGCGGAGGTAGTGCTGCGCGATGGCCTGGCCAAGGCCGGCCTTGACGGCGCGGTGGTGGTGGACAGCGCGGGCACCGGCGACTGGCACGTCGGCGGCCCGATGAGCGCCGGTTCCCTGGCGGCCCTGGCCCGGCGCGGTTATGACGGCTCGGCGCACCGTGCCAGGCAGGTCGGGCCATCCTGGCTGGCGCAGCGCGATCTGCTGCTCGCCATGGACTCGGGCAACCTCGCCACCCTGCGTCGGCTGGCCAGGGCGCAGGACGGCACGAGGATCCTGCTGTGGGCCGAGGCTGCCGGCGACGACGGCGACATCCCCGACCCGTACGGCGGCAGCGCGGCCGACTTCGACCACGTCCTCGACCTGTTGTCCGCCGGCGCCCCGGTCATCGTCGAGCGTCTGAGCCGGCTGCTCGATCCGCCGGATCCCCGCGGACCCGGATCCGGCGCCGGCGCCGGACGGTGAGTTCGGCCGCCAGCCGGATCGCCCGGCTGACCGGGCTGAATGTCCGCGACGCGCGGGTGGCCGGGTCACAGCACGGCTACCAGCACCTCATGCTCACCCTTTCCGGCGGCCAGCGCGCGTTCGCCAAGGCCCGCCTCACCCCGCCTGACCAGGAGGGCACCGTGGACGTGGCCCCCGGTCGTCCGGGCGGGCCGGACCAGGTGGCGACGGCGCTCGCGGCCGAGGCGAACGGGCTGCGCTGGCTGGCCGAGGCGCAGGCCGTCCCGGTGCCGCGCGTCCTGGCCGTTACCGAGGCGGCCCTGGTCGTCTCGATGATCCAGCCCGGCCGGGCGACCCCGAATGCCGCATTCGGGTTCGGCGCCGACCTGGCCCGGCTGCACGGGGCCGGCGCGGATGGCTTCGGTGCGTCCTGGCCCGGTTTCATCGCCAGCCTGCCGCTGGATAACACGCTTACCCGCGCGGACGCCGAGCCGTGGCCGCAGTGGTACGCCGCCCGCAGGCTTGCGCCCTACCTGCGGTCGGCCGTCGATTCTGGAGCGCTGCGACCGGAAGACGCGAGGCCGGTGGAGGCGGTGATCGACCGGATCGACTCGCTGGCCGGCCCGGCCGAGCCGCCGAGCCGCATCCACGGCGACTGCTGGGCAGGGAACGTGCTGTGGTCGGCCGGCCGGGGCTGGCTCATCGACCCGGCGGCACACGGCGGCCACCGCGAGACAGACCTGGCCATGCTGGCCCTCTTCGGTGCGCCGCACCTGGACCGGATCCTGGTCGGCTATCAGGACACCCGGCCGCTGTCCGCGGGCTGGAAGGCCAGGGTGCCGCTGCATCAGCTGCACCCGCTGCTCGTGCACGCCTGCCTGTTCGGCGCGTCGTACCGGGAAGAGGTACGCGCCGCGGCCCGCGCGGCCCTAGCCGGCTAACGCCCCGAACCGGATCTCGTCCACCGAGCTGCGGTTCGCCAGATCGATCTCGTCCGCGATGCTGGCTTCGCCGGTTACGTCGTCTTCGTCGCCCGGGCCCAGCTGGTCCGCGTCATCGTCGCCGTGCGCCTCCGGAGCCAGCGGAAGGGCGATCCGGAACGTCGCGCCCTGGCCAGGGGCGGTGCGCACCGACGCGACGCCGTCATGGGCGGCCACCAGCGCGGCCACGATCGCGAGGCCGAGGCCGCTGCCGCCGGCCTTGCGCGTCCTGGCCTGGTCCGCTCGGTAGAACCGCTCGAACGCGCGGTGCGCCTGCTCCGGACTCATGCCGGGGCCATGGTCGGTCACGTCCAGGATCACAGCCGGGCCGGACTTGCTCTTCCGCGGGTCCAGGGTCCCCGAGCTGATCGACACCTCGATCGGGGTCCCGTCCGGGGTGTGCCCGAGCGCGTTGCTCATCAGGTTGCCGATGATCTGCCGCAGCCGCGGCTCGTCGCCGATGACCAGGAACGCCGCTCCGGGCTGCACCGACAGGTCGATGGACCGGCTCGGCGCGAGCAGTCGCGCGTCGTGCACGGCGTCGGCGGCCAGCGAGAGCAGGTCCACGGGCTGCCTGGCCAGCGGCCGCTGCTGGTCGAGCCTGGCAAGCGTCAGCAGGTCCTCGACGAGCAGGCCCATCCTTGCCGCCTCCGCCTCGACCCGCTGCATGATGCGGTCCAGGTCCTCACCCGTGAGCCCGCCGGCATGAATCGAATGTCGGGGTTCGTCGTGGTAGCGCACCAGCCCGCCGCGCTGCCGGTAGTACTCGGCGAAGCCGCGGATCGCGGTCAGCGGGGTGCGCAGTTCGTGGCTGGCATCCGCGATGAACCGGCGCATCCGCTCCTCGGACTGATGCGCCGCGGCCTCGGATTTCTCCCTGGCGTGGAACGCCGTCTCGATCTGGCTCAGCATCGTGTTCAGCGAGCGGCCGAGCCGGCCGATCTCGGTGCGCGGGTCCCGTTCCGGCACCCGGCGATTGAGGTGCCCAGCCGCGATCTCCGCCGCGGTCTCCTCGATCTCGACAAGCGGCCGCAGGTTGGCCTGCACTACCGCGAAGCCGAGCACCGCCAGTACCAGCAGTATCGCCCCGCTCACGATCAGGTCCACGTCGGTGAGCTGCCGGATCGTGGTGTAGACGCCGCTCACGTCCACGGCAAGGATGACGGTTCCGCCGTTAAGGGTCCCCCCGGTAAAGGGGAAGGCCATCGCCAGCCAGGGCCCGCTGCCGGACGCGGCGTTAATCGTGACCGCCCGCTGGGGATTGTCCGCCAGCCAGGAGGCTGTGCTGCCGGACAGGCCGGGCAGGGATGCTCCGTTGGGGGAGTAGTTGTTCGCGCCGTCGGACACGACCTGGAGGTGGCCGTCGGCATCCAGGAAATACACGGCCAGGCCGCTCGGGCAGTGCCCGTTGAACAGGCAGCCGTCGATCGCGCCCGAGTTCGCCTCCTGCTGGAGGCTGTTGGCGTAGGTACCGATTAGCTGGCCGCGCAGCAGCGAGACGCCGGAGAAGCCCATCGCCGCCAGCGCGATCACCACCAGGACCAGCACGGTGACGACGAGCTTGGTCCGCAGCGACGTACGGTCCGACACCAGCCGCACCGCCCGCCACGACCGGGCCGCCCAGTGGCTGCCCCGGCCGGGGCCCGGATCCTCCGTGGCCGGATCCTCCGTGGCCGGATCCTCCGTGCCCGGATCCTCCGTGCCCGGATCTTCCGCGGGCGCGTCTTTCATGGCCGAACGCAGCTTCACGAAGAGGGCAGCCGCAGCACGTAGCCCACGCCGCGCAGGGTATGGATGAGCCGCGGTTCCTTGGTGTCGACCTTGCGCCGCAGCACCGACACGTACGACTCGACGATGCCGGTGTCGCCGCGGAAGTCGTAGTCCCAGACG
Source organism: Streptosporangiaceae bacterium (assembly GCA_050698735.1). Taxonomy (GTDB): domain Bacteria; phylum Actinomycetota; class Actinomycetes; order Streptosporangiales; family Streptosporangiaceae; genus Palsa-504. The sequence continues at coordinate 11,332 of JBOHCG010000122.1, forward strand.
TGGTCGAGGATCTGCATCTTCGACAGCACCCGGTTGGCGTTGCTCATGAAGTACCGCAGCAGCTTGAACTCGGTGGGGGAGAGCTGGATCTGCTCCCCGCCCCGCCACACCTCATGGCTTTCCTCGTCGAGTTCCAGGTCGGCGAACGTGAGCCTGGGCGTCGGCTCGACCCCGTCCCCCCTGGTGCGGCGGAGCACCGCCCGGATCCTCGCGATCACCTCTTCCAGGCTGAACGGCTTGGTTACGTAGTCGTCGCCGCCCAGCGTGAGGCCGCGGATCTTGTCCTCGGTGGCGTCGCGCGCGGTAAGGAAGACGACGGGGATGCGTGCCCCGCCGCCCCGCAGGCGTCGGATGACATCGAAGCCATCCATGTCCGGCAGCATCACGTCGAGCACGATCAGGTCGGGCCGGTGGCGCTGAGCGGCCTGTACCGCCTCGGTTCCGGCTGCCGCCGTGACGACGTCGAAACCCGCGTAGCGCAGGCTCGCGGACAGCAACTCAAGGATGTTCGGCTCGTCTTCGACTACGAGCAGCCTGGCATCCGATCGCTGCCGCGCATCGGTCAGCGTGTCCATGCTGTATATTCTCGCCCGCAACGCTGAGGATAACCTGAATGACCGCTGGAGATGGTCTTGAGTTCAGCGGCCTTAGCGCTCCTGGTGATACGGCCAGAAGGGGACAGGCCGCCGCGGATAAGACGTCGCCGCGGGTAAGGCACGGTCCTCAGCCGTGCGCGTGCCTGCCGTCGCTGCGCCAGTAGGCGATCGCCGCCGGCCGCGAGCCGACGCCGAGCTTGGAGTAGATCCGCCTGACATGGTTCTTCACGGTCTTCTCCGCGAGGAACAGCCGCGCGGCGATCTCCCCGTTGGTCTGCCCGTCCGCGATGAGCGACATGACCTCGGCTTCCCGCGCCGACAGGCGGTGATTCGTGCTGCTGGCCCCGGCGTCACCGGCCGCCTCGCCCTCCCCGGGAGTCGACTCGACGCCGCCCGGCCTGACCCCGTTCAGCGCGGGCCCCTCGCCCACGCCAGGCCCGGGAACCTCGCGTTCGTCCATCTGACCTCCGGCCGTGGGCGGTGGCGCCGTACCCTGCGAACGCACCGAACCCGGTAGGTAACGCGTCCATCACACCAAGGCCCACGCAAATGCGTGTACAGACCGTCATGGCTCACTTAATCGTGACTTATACCCAGACCGGCCTATGTGCATGCCCGCGACGTGGCTACGCGGTGCCCTCCAGGGAGGTATTCGAGATGAGGTCCTTCGGCAGCGGCCGGTCGGTGGCCAGGTCGTTGAAGAACTGCTTGGCCTCGGCCGTGTTCCACGTCACGACCGAGCCGACGTTCGTGGTCGCGAACCCACCGAAGGGCACCGTGGTGCTGACCGGGTTCCGCAGCGCGAACGCGACGGAGACCAGCTGGTAGAGCTGGGTGCCCTGGTCCACCGAGAGGGCGGCGGCGGCGCCGCTGGCCGCGGGGATCGCCGCGAACGGGTTGACCAGCGTGCCGGCCGACGTGAGCTTGGACAGCACCGCCTTGATCAAGATCCGCTGGTCCTCCTCCCGCTGCAGGTCGCCAAGGGCGAACTCGCGGGTCCGCACGAACGCAAGCGCCTGGGCTCCGTTGAGCGTCTGGCAGCCCTTCTTGAGGTTCAGGCCCGCCTTCGGGTCCTTGTAGGCGGCGGGCAGGCACAGGTTCACGCCGCCGAGGTCGTTGACCACGTCGACCAGGCCGCCGAAGCCGATCCCCATGTAGTGGTTGATATGCAGCCCGGTGACGTTCTGCACCGTCTCGGTGAGCAGCCGCGGCCCGCCGAGGGAGTAGGCGGCGTTGATCTTGTTATAGCCGTAACCCGGGATCGGCACGTAGGAGTCCCGGGGGATGCTCACCAGCGTGGGCCGGTCGCCGTTGGACGGCACGTGCAGGATCAAGATCGTGTCCGACCGGCCGCCGGTGATGTCGTGCCCGAGGGTCAGCTCGTTTTCCTGCTGCTTGGTCAGGCCGCCGCGGCTGTCCGAGCCGGCGATCAGCCAGTTCGTCCCGGCCGTGTTCAGCGAGGTCGGCACGAGCGCGGGGACGCGGGTCAGCTTGGAGTTCAGGTCGAAGTACAGCCCGACGCTGGCCACGATGAGCAGCACCACCAGCGCCGCCACGATCAGCAGGATGCGCTTCGGCCGCACCCACCGCCGCCAGCCCCTCCTCGTCCCGCCGGTCCCCGTCCTCGGTCCCGGCAACGGGCCGCCAGGGACCGAACGCGCCGGCGGCTGGGAAGGCCAGGCATTCTGCGGCCGGTACCCGCCGCCCGCCGGGCCGTTCGGGGTGCCCGGGCCGCCCGGGCCCTGATAACCGGGCGTATAGCTCGGCTCGCCCGGGCTGCCCGCGCCGCCGCCCTGCGGCTCGTTCTGGTACCACCCGTCCCAGCCCTCACTCATCGCGACCCCCGTGCGGTGGTATCGGGACATTCCTCCGTAGGCACGGTGCCGAGCCTAATAGCAAAGTGATCCTGCTTAGTCAAGCCCCGAGCGCGCCCCAGGACTCGACCCCGACGCGTACGTCATGCGATCCTCTCTCATAGGCCCTACCAGCCACGGAGGTAACGACAACGCTTTTGGCGCGAACACGCGCCGCGCCGACCACCACCTCCGACACCACCACCTCCGACACCAGGGGGCCGCCACCACAGGGCAGGTAGCCTGACCAACGTGAGCGACCGGGCCGGATCCCAGAAATCCGGATCCAGGAGATGGACCCGGCGCCGGGTGCTGTCGCTCGGGTTCGGCGCCGCCGCGGCCCTGGCTGCCGCCGGGATCACCGTCGTCGAACTCGTCGACCACGACGTCCTGCCGGGCAAGGCGGAGCTCGACAGGCTCGACGGCGCGTGCTCGGTCGCCTCCCCGCCGCTTGCCTACCAGCCGCTCGGACCGGCGCACGAAGGCAGCTTCCGCTCCGCCGCGCGCAACCGGACGGTCGGCTACACGATCGCCTACCCGCCCGGCCATCGGCCGGGGGACGCGTTGCCGCTGGTGATCATGCTGCACGGCTACGGCGGAAACCACGCCGACGCCCTGGTCGGCATGTCGCCCGCGCAGGCCGTGGCGATCAAGGCCAATAACCGCCCGCTAAAGCCGATGGCGCTGGCCACCGTCGACGGCGGCAACGGCTACTGGACCCCGCACCCGGGCGATGACCCGATGGCGATGGTCATCGACGAGTTCATCCCGCTGTGCCGGCGCCTCGGCCTCGGCCGCCCGCCGCAGCCGATCGGCACCATGGGCATCTCGATGGGCGGCTACGGCGCCCTGCTGCTGGCCGAAAAATACCCGGAACCGGGCGGCTTCGACATCCAGTTGTACCCCAGCCAGTCCTCAGCCCGGGAGGCGATCGAGGACCGGAGCGTCTACGGCGCCTTCGTCCTGACCGGGCAGCGGACCGGGCATCGGATCACCGTGCTCGAGGCCAGCGCGGCCAGCCCCACCGTCGCCCAGCTGCTGACCACCGTTGGCGGGAAGCTCGCGAGCGCGGAGCGGGCAGCCGGCGCGCCGGCGACGGTGCGGGACGTCGACGTCGTGCCCACCCCGGCCGGCGACCCGCGCGGTCTCGTGCTGAGCTCCGCGGTGCTGCCGATGACCATCTGCGGCGTCATCATGGCCGTCCGCGCCGTCCGCGCCGCCAGCGCCGCCAGCGCCGCCAGCGCCGCCAGGAATGCGCCCTCCCGCGCTCAGTTCACCGGACAGCAGACGGCCCTACTCGAGCCAGTCCAGCCAGGTCCCGTGCGGGTCGGTGAGGGCTAGCGGCGTGCGGCCGTCCTGGATGAGCACGAACGGCGCGCCCTCACGGGCAGGCACGCTCACCCCCGGCACGACGCCAGGCGCCTCGTTGGACAGCCAGACCGCGCCAAGCCCGCGGACCGTGTCCGCGAACCGCGCCCGGTCCTCCGCCGCCACGTAGGCCAGCACCGCGGAGTGGTAGACAACCAGCGT
>JBOHCG010000123.1:0-15167 GCA_050698735.1 Streptosporangiaceae bacterium
CCCGGACGGCCGGTGACCGCAGCCTGACCCCGGACGGCCGGTGACCGCAGCCTCAGCCGGGACGGCCGGTGACCGCAGCCTCAGCCGGGACGGCCGGTGACCGCAGCCTCAGCCGGGCGCGGGGCGAGCGGGGACGGCCGGGCGGGCCAGGTTCGTGATCGATTCCGTGCTGAGGTCGAACGCGGTGGCCACCTCACCCGCCATGGCGAGCCTCAGTTCGCCGGTGTCGTCCAGCGTGCCGGCTACCGCGGCGGCCAGGCCGCGGTCGGCGAAGGCGCGCAGGCACTCCGGCTCACGGCCGACCGGGATGCACAGCAGGAACGCGAAGCACGGGAAGCAGCAGATCCACCGCTCCAGGCTCACCCCGGCCGGGACCGGCAGCGCGTCGAGGTCGAGGATCACCCCCAGCCGGTTGCACTCGAGCAGCATCGCCAGCGACCCGACCAGGCCCGCCATGCTCACGTCCTTGGCCGCCGCCACCCAGCCGGCGGAGGCACCCTCGGCAAGCAGCCGGACGTCGCCGGCAAGCCGCTCGCCCCGCTCGTCGAACGACGGGAAGAAGGGGAAATCCGCCCGCATCCGCCCGTCCACGCAGCAGGCAACCACCAGCGACTGCCCGGGCTCGGCGAAGCGGGCGGACAGCGGGCGGTCGGCCCGGCCGAGGCCGAAGGCCGAAAGCCCCGGCGGTCCTTCGGTGACGGTCAGGTGACCCCCTACCACCGGTACCTGGTAGAGCCCGGCCGCCCATCGCATGCCCTCGAGCACCTGCTCGATGACCGGACGCGGGCCGGTCACCGTGTCCACCAGGCCGAGCGGCCAGGCTCCCATCGCCGCCAGGTCGTTGAGGTTGGTGGTGACGGCGGCGATGCCGGCGCCGCGCGGATCGGCAGCCACGAACGAGGGCAGGATGGCCTCGCCGCCCACCACCATGCACGCCCCGCCGGCCGACACGACCGCGCCGTCGTCGCCCGGTCCCGCCATCCAGTCGGTGTCCCCGAAGACCTGGCTGACCAGCCCGATCTCGGCCTTGGCCAGGACGCCCGGGTGCGTCCGCACGCGCCGGATCAAGGCGGGCAGATCGGCTGGCACCCGCACCTCCCTGGCCGATTCCACACGTCTGCCATGCGCCCCATCCTTGCACTAAAGTGAAGGCATATCTATCATAGCGTTTATGCCGGGTCCTGACTTCCTCGACCGATCAGGGCCGCCAAGCCGCGCCGCAGCGGCATCACCCACATACTCGACCGGGGCGTGCCGCTGTCGCACACCCCGGACCCGCTGGCCATGACCGAACCCTACGTCGACGCTGCGCGCCGGCACCTACCAGGCGCTGTCAGCGGATTCGCGGTCGGCGCGGTCGGCGCATAGCTCGTGAACCTGATTCCCTCTCAGTATCGCAACGTGAGCGTCGCGGACGTACCGGTGGCGCTGGACGAGGAGAGCCTGCGCGGCTACCTGATCGGCCGGGCCGTCTACCGCCGCACCCGCTACCTGGTGGCGCGCCACGGCGGCGCCAGCGCCGTGGTCGAGGTCAGCAAGGAATCGGAAGGACCGCTGTTCTCCCCGGTCACGGCGGTCGAGGTGATCGCGCGGCCGGACGAGACCGCGGTCGTCGACGCGCCGGACGCCGATACCGCCGTGCCCACCCAGCTGGCTAGCGTCGCGACGCGCGAGGCTCCGGGCGCCCGGTGCGTGATCGTGAACGGCCGGTACGGCCACGTCAGCTTCATCCTCGACCCGGCCCCGATCAGGATCCGGGTGCTCGAGGTGGTGCCGCCATGGCCGCCCAAGCTGGCGGACCAGGTCAGCCGCGTGCTCGAGCTGGCCGAGGATCTGCCGCCTGTGGAGCTCGTTTCGTCCCTCGTGGACCTGGACGCGCTGGCGGCGACCCGGCCGGCCGGCCACTACCTGTTCCCCTGCCGGGCCGGGCACGCCGACGAGCCGCGCGGCGATGTCCCCGTCTCCTACCTGGACCAGGTTCCCGAACGCGAGCCGTGGACGCTGGTCGGATGCGCCCGGTCCCGGGCCATCCACGACTGGTTCTACGCAGACGACGTGCCGATGGTCGACATGTGCCCGCGGCACCTGGCCGAGCGCGATCCTTCCTCGCAGACCGGCCCGGTGCTCACCAAGTGCTGCCTGCTTGAGGACAGGGTCAGCCGCGAAGGGGATCTCGTGGTCGTGCCCTGGGGCGCCAGCCTGGCGCAGATCAGGGAGGGACTGCGGCTGGCGCTGGAGGCTGCGCGCCCTGCGCGCCCGGCCTGCCCGGCCTCTCCGCCCGAGGTCACCCTGGCCCCGCGATGAGCACCAGGATCACAGACTCGCCCCTTTACCAGCACCTGTGGGGAACGGCCGAAGCCAGGCAGGTGCTCGGCGAGGAGGGCAGGCTGCAGGGATGGCTTGAGGTGATCGTGGCGCTGGCCCGCGCTCAGGCAGCGGTCGGCGTGATCCCCGACCGCGCCGCCTGCCTGATCGCCGAGCACGCGCGGCCTGACCGGCTCGACCTCGGCTACGCGGCGGAGCAGACCCGGCTCACATCGCATTCCATGCTGGGCCTGATCCGCGCACTGCAGCAGGTGCTGCCCGCCGACGCACGCGAGCACGTCTACACCGGGGCCACCGTCCAGGACATCACCGACACCTGGACGGCCCTGGCGCTGCGGCGCATCGGCGGCATCGTGTGGCGGGACCTGCGGCGGATCGAGGAACGGCTGCTCGAGCTCGCCGTCGAGCACCGGTGCACGGTGATGGCGGGCCGCACCCACGGCCAGCAGGGAAGCCCGGTGACGTTCGGCTGGAAGGCGGCCTCGTGGGCCGACGAGGTCCGCCGCCACCTGGACCGGATGCGGGACGGCGCGCCCAGGTGGCTGGTCGGGCAGCTCGGCGGCGGCGTCGGCAGCCTGGTGTTCTACGGAGAGCTCGGCCCGGCGGTCCGGGCCAGGTTCTGCGCCGAGCTCGGGCTTGCCGACCCTGGCATCTCGTGGCTCACCGCCCGCGACAGGGGCGCCGAGTTCGCCCAGTTGCTCGCGCTGATCTGCGGCACGCTGGCGCGAATAGGCGGCGAGGTGTACGAGCTGCAGCGGCCGGAGATCGGTGAGCTCGCCGAGGCCGCTCCGGCCGGCACGGTCGGCAGCATCACCATGCCGCACAAGCACAACCCTGAGGCCAGCGAGCACCTCGACACCCTGGCCCGGCTGGTCCGGGCGAACGCGGCCGTGATGACCGAAGGGGTCGCCCAGCAGCACGAGCGGGACGGCCGCGGCTGGAAGGCCGAATGGGTGGCGTGGCCCGAGGCCTGCCTGCTGGCCACCGCGGCCTTGCAGACGGCGATCGGCCTGCTGTCCGGCCTGAAGGTCGACGCCGCGGCGATGCGGCGGAACCTGGAGCGCGACGGCGGGTACCCGGTCAGCGAGCGGGTGCTGGCGCGGCTGGCGACGCGGATGGGAGCCCGCCGGGCGCAGCAGAGCCTGCAGGAGGCCTTCGCGGGCAAGACCGGGCGGACCGCCGGCCAGGTGCTGGTGGACGAAGGGCTGTTCGGCCCGGCCGAGGCCGCGGAGCTGACCGCGCAGCCGGACGCCGGTTCGTGCCCGGCGATGGTCGACCTGGTGGTCGAGCGGGCCCGGACCGCCCGCGCGGCCGAGCCGGGGAAATGGCCATGACGGCGAGCCCAGCGCGGGCGCGGCCTGCGGGACTGGACGTGACGGCGAGCTCAGCGCGGGCGTGGCGCGCGGGACTGGACGTGACGGCGGGCTCAGCGTGGACCCCGCCCGCGGGACTGGACGTGACGGCGAGCCCCGCGCGTATCCGGCTGGCGGTGCTGCCGACGCCGCTGGTCGGGGCGCCGCGCCTGGCGGAGGCGCTGGGGATCGGCGCGCTGTACGTCAAGCGCGACGATCTCACCGGTTTCGCCTTTGCCGGCAACAAGGCACGTCCGCTTGAGTTCCTGCTGGCGGCGGCCATTGCCGATGGCGCGGACACGCTGGTCACCGGCGGGGCGGCGGGCTCGAATTTCTGCGCGGCGACGGCCGCCGCCGCGCTGCGGGCCGGGCTGCGGTGCGAGCTCGTGATCGCCGGGAGCCCCGGGCCACCGAGCGCTACGGGACCGGCCCTGGCCCTGGCCATGTCCTGGGGCGCCGCGGTCCGCTGGACCGGCGCGGCGCAGCGGGAGAGCGTGGATGCCGGGCTGCCCGAGGCGGTGGCGGAACTGGCCGCGGCCGGCCGCCGGCCGTACCTGATACCGCGGGGCGGCGCCACCGGGATCGGCGCGGTCGGCTACGCGCTGGCCGCCGTGGAACTGCGCGAGCAGCTCGAGGCACGCGGCATCGAAGCCGGGCGAGTCGTGGTGGCGGCAGGTTCCGGCGGCACCCTGGCCGGCCTGGTGGCCGGAAACGTGCTGCTCGGCAGGCCGTGGACGCTGGTCGGCGGGTCGGTCAGCCGGCCAGCTGAGCAGGTAGAGGCGCGGGTGCTCGCGCTGGCCAGGGAATGCGCGGACGTGCTGCGCCAGTCCGGCTGGGCTCAGATCGGCGCGGCTCGGATCGGGCCGCAGGACGTGGTCCTGGCCGATGCCCGCGGGCCGGGCCATGGCCTTGCATCGGCGGAGGGCACGGCGATCGCCGAGCGGGCGATGCGGACGGAGGGACTGATGACCGATCCCGTTTACACCGCGAAGGCGCTGGCGCTGCTGCCGGAGCACGCGGGAGGCGGCGCCGCGGTGTTCTGGCACACCGGGGGCCAGCTGGACAGCATCGACCTGGCGACGGGGGCACCGAGGTGACAGGCAACGGATCGCGGCCGGCGGCAGGGCGGTCAGCGGGTCGGGCGGCGGCAGGGCCGCCGGTGGGGCCGCCGGTGGGGCCGCCGGCGGCGGAACTTATCGCGGCCGGGTTCGAGCTGGAGAACGCCGACGCACCGATCTTGCACCACGGCATGAACCTGGCCGACCTCGCCCACCTGCTCGACCTTTCCTCGGCCGGGGTCATCCCGCCGGAGGCGGCGCGCCGCCTGCTCGCCCTGCTGCTCGAGACCATGCAGATCCCGGCGAGCGACTTCCCCTACGATCCGGCCAACGGCGAGCCGTACAACTCGCGGGAACGGTACTTCGTCGGCCGGACCGGGGACGTGGCGGGCTGGCTGCACGCGGGCCGCCCGCGGCGGGAGGCGGTGCGGGTCGCTTTCAGGCTGCGGCTGCGAAGCGACCTGGCCCAGCTGATCGAGGCGGCTGCCGCGCTGGCGACCGAACTCGCGGACCGTTCCCGTGAGCACGCCGAAACGCTGATGGCCGACCAGACGTACCTGCAGCACGCGCAGCCGTCGACGTTCGGCCACTACATCCTGTCCTTCGCGTTCCCGGTGCTGCGGGCGGGCAAGCGGCTGGACGACGCCATGGCGTGGGCCGACGCCAGCCCGGGCGGGGCGGGCTGCGTGAACGGAACCCGGCTGCGCGACGATCGCAGGCAGGTCGCGGCGCTACTGGGATTCCGCAGCGTCGCCGAGCACACCAGGGACGCGATGTGGCAGGTGGACGGGCTGTTCGACATGGTCGGCGCGGCCGCGGGCCTGGTCATGATGCAGTCCAAGCTGGCCGAGGACCTGGAGATCTGGGCGAGCCAGGAGTTCGACTACGTGACCCTGGCCGACGGTTACAGCCGGGCCAGCGTGCTCATGCCGCAGAAGCGCAATCCGTACGCGCTGTCCATCATCAGGGGCGCGGCCGGGACACTGACCGGCAGGCTGGCCGGGCTGCTCGCGGTTGCCAAGACCCCGTCCGCGCGCAGCGACAACCTGATCTTCGCCTACGGCGAGGTGCCGCGCGCGCTGGACCTGGCGCTGCGGACCACCAGGCTGACGACCGGGGTGGTACGAACGCTCGAGGTGAACGCCGCCAGGATGCGTGCCGCACTCGACGAGGGGTTCTCGCAGGCCACCGACCTCGCCGAGTACATCATGCAGGCCTGCGAGATCGATTACCGCAGCGCCTACCGGGTGGTGGGCCACGCGGTCCGGCAGGCGAGCGCCGACGGGCTGCGCGGCGGTGACATCGACGGGGCGCGGCTGGACGCGTCGGCCATCGAGGTCACCGGGCGGCCGCTCGGGCTGACCGGAAGCGACCTGTCCGCGGTGCTCGACCCGTGGCAGATCGTGGCGAGCCGGACGACGCTGGGCGGCGCCGCTCCCGGCGAGGTGACAAGGATGGCCGACCACGTCGCGGCGCAGGCACGCGAACTGGCCGCCGACGCCAACCGATGGCGGGACACCTACCAGGCCGCCGAGGACGCGCTGGTGGCCGCCGCCCGCCGCGGGGCCGGCCTGGACGACGGGGCCGGCCTGGACGACGGTGCGGGGCTGCGCCCCGCGGGACGGAGCACCCAATGACCGAGCCCGCCAGCCGGACGCTGTCGCTGCCGGACAGCGTCGGCGTGATCAACGTCGGCCTGCCGTTGTTCGCCGAGGCGATCACGGAGCAGGGCGCACCGGTGCTGTCCGTCGACTGGCGGGTGCCGGCCGGCGGGCAGCCCGCCGAGGTCGCCGCGCTCGGCCGGCTCTACGGGATCTACGCCGAGCGGATCGACGCGGCCAACGCCGAAGCCCTGCGCAGGCTGGATGAGGGCATCCCGATGCTGACCGGCGTCACCACGGTGGCACGGGCCGCGCCCGGGCTGGCCGGGATGACCCTGGTGCACTGCGGGCCCGCCATCGGCTACGCCGACGCCCCCGACCCGCTGCGCCGCTCGATGCAGGCCGCGGCGGTGGCGGAGGGGTGGGCGGACAGCCCGGAGCAGGCGGACGCGCGGCTGGACCGGGGCGAGATCGGGCTCAGCCCGGCCAACGCCCACCGGATCGTGGTGCCGATGGCGACCGCGCTCGGCGCGAGCGCGCCGCTGTACGTGCTCGCGAACGAGGCCGGCGGGACGACCGCGTACGCGCCGGTCTCGCAGGGCCCCGGCGAGGTCGCGTGGTTCGGCTGCTCGACCCGGGCCGCGGTGGACCGGCTGGTCTTCCTCCACGACGTGGCCGCGCCGGTGATCGCGCGGATCCTGGCGCGCACCGGGCCGCTCGACGTGCTGGCGCTGGCCGCGCAGGCCGTCGCCATGGGCGACGACGTCCACGTCCGCACCCAGGCCGCGACGAACCTGCTGATCCGGACGTGGCTGCCGTACCTGGTCGAGCTGGACGGCGCGGACAGCGCCGCCTTCGCCGGATTCCTTGCCGGGAACCACCTGTTCTTCCTCACGCTGGCCATGGGCGCGGCCAGGTCGCTGACCGAATGGGCGGCGCAGGTCCCCGGCTCCTCGATCGTGACCTCCATGTCGCGGAACGGGACCACGTTCGGCATCCGGCTGGCGGGCTGCGACCGGTGGTTCCTCGCCGAGGCGCCGGAGGTCGGGCACGCGCTCTACTACGCCGGCCAGGGGCCGCAGACCAGCGCCAGGGACATCGGCGACAGCGCCGTGCTGGAGCTGGCCGGCCTCGGGGCCGCCACCGCGGCGGGCTCGCCCGCGGTGGCCCAGCTGCTCGGCGGCCAGATGCGCGCCGCGGCCGAGCTCACCGAGCGGCTCGGCGCGGTCTGCGCCGGGCGGTCTAGCCGGTTCAAGATCCCGGTCCTGGACAACACCGGGTCCCCGCTCGGCGTCGACGTCCGCAAGGTGGTGGAGCTCGGCATCACTCCCGCGGTGAGCACCGGGATCCTGCACCGCAGCGACGGCACCGGCCAGGTTGGCGCGGGCGTGGCCGAAGCGCCGCTGGCCTGCTTCGCCGACGCGCTGGCCGACCTGGACCGCCGCCTGACCGCATCGGCTGATCCCGGCCCGCGCACCACCGTCCGTTCGGGAAAATAAAAAAATAGAGCTTTCATCCAGAACGAGCGGTGGCGCGCGCAACCGGTTAAGCGCACGGTGCCTGGACTGCGATTTAAGGTCAGGGCGTCGTGCAGGTGCTTAAGCAGGGTCGCGGGGTTGAAAGGTTTGCGGATCAAGGGCAGGTCGGCGGAGGCTGCTGAGCCGCCGGGCAGCGCTCCGGCCGTGTAGCCCGAGACGAGCAGGACTGGCACTTGAGGGCGGATGTCCCTGATGCGGGCCGCGAGTTGCGGGCCCGACATGTCGGGCATGACGACGTCGGTCAGCATGGCGTCGATGTGAACTGCGGGGTTGGAGATGACCTCCAGCGCGTCCTTGGCGCAGGCGGTCGGTATGACCTGGTAGCTGGCTCTTGTCAGGATGCGCGTCACCACGGCGCGTACTGCGTCGTCATCTTCTACCACCAGGATGACCTGGTCGGCGCCGTCCGGTGCAGCGGGGTCGGTAACCGGCGCGCGCGTGATGTCTCGTTCTGCCGCTGGCAGCAGCACGGTGATCGCGGTGCCTGCGCCGGGCTCGGACCGGAGCCTGATGTCGCCGCCGGCCTCCTTGACCACGCCGTAGACGGTGGGCAGGCCCAGGCCGGTGCCCTGGCCTGGGCCCTTGGTGGTGAAGAACGGCTCGAAGGCGTGCTGGGCGACCTCGGAGGTCATGCCGGAGCCCGTGTCGGTGACGGTCAGCGAGACCAGCTTGCGGCCGGAGGCGGCGCCGGGGGTCATGCCGGGATCCGGGTCGAGGTTGGCCGTCTCGATCCGCAGCTGCCCGCCGCTGGGCATGGCGGCGCGGGAGTTCATGACCAGGTTCATGATCACTTGCTCGATCTTGGTGCGGTCGATGGTGACCGGGTGCAGGTCTTCCTGGATCAGGGTCAGGAATTCGATGTCCTCGCCTATGGTCCGCCTCAGCAGCTGCTCGATGCCGGTGACGACGCTGTTGAGGTTGAGCGTCTCCGGCTGGGAGGGCTCCAGCCTGCTGAAGATCAGGAGCTGCCGAGTGAGGGCGGCGGCATGCTCGGCTGCCTGGCCGATCTTCAGCGCGTCGTGCCGGGCAGGATTATCGCTGGGCAGGGAGCTGGCGATTTCGCTGGCGTAGGCCATGATCACCGCGAGGACGTTGTTGAAGTCGTGCGCGATCCCGCCGGACAGGCGGCCGAGGGAATCCAGGCGGTCGGCCTGACGCAGTTCCCTGTCCATGCGTTCACGTTCCTGATCGGCCAGGACCTGGCTGGTGACGTTACGCAGGATGCCTTCGACGGCGATGACCTGGCCGCTGTCGTCGCGGATGCCGACCGCGCGCTGCTCGGTCCAGGCGATGCTGCCGTCATCCTGCCGCCAGCGAGTGATCAGCGGGGACGGCTCCGGCGACCGCCACGATGCCTCGACCGCGCCGCGGTCCTCCTGTTCCATCGCAGAGAACACCAGGGCCGGGCTGAGGTACAGCTCCTCGGGATGGTGGCCGGTGAGGTCGGCCACGGCGGGGCTGATGTAATCGAAACCTGGCTCGGGGACGAGCCGGTAGCGGAATATTATGTCCTGGACATGCTCCGCTAGCAGCCGGAAGCGCTCTTCGCTGTCCCGCAGGGCGGCCTCGGCACCGTGCCGTTGCCGGCGTACCTGGGCATCGGCCAGTTCTCGTTCCACGGCCGGGACGAGGCGGGAGAGCCGGTCCTTGAGGATGAAGTCGTGGGCGCCGGCCTTCATGATCGCAGCGGCGGTCTCCTCGCCCACCGCCCCTGAGACGAGGATGAACGACGCGTCGAGGCCGCTGTCATGCAGCAACCTCAGCGCGTCCTGCGCGCTGAGCCCGGGCAGGTTGTAGTCGCAGATGACGATGTCCGGGGGCCGGGCTGCCAGCGCCCCGGCTATGGTCTGGGTGGTTTCCGCGCGCTCGTACGTCAGCTCGATGCCGCCGCGGCGCAAGTGGGTGCCGATCAACAGGGCGTCGTCGTCGCTGTCGTCGATGATCAGCACGCGGACCGGCATCGTGGTCACCCCCCCGATGCCCATTCAGGTGCTGGCTGGTTGAGAACCAGCCAGTACATTCCCAGCATCTTGGCCACGTTGAGGAAATCGCTGAACGCCACGGGCTTGCGGACGAAGCTGTTGGCACCGAGCCGGTAGGAGCTGACGATGTCGGTTTCCTCGTTCGAGGTGGTCAGCACGACCACCGGCAGCGACTCGGTTCTCGGGTCGGCGCGGATGCGCCGCAGCACATCCAGCCCGTCGATCTTGGGGAGCTTGATATCCAGCAGCACCAGCGCGGGCTGGAATGCCCGCGCGGCGCTGGAGGGCAGGAGGATCTGGAGGGCCTGCTCGCCGTCGGAGGCGACGATGACCTCGTTGCCGATGTTGTTCTGCCTGAAGGCCCGCAGCGTGAACGTCACGTCGTCCGGATTGTCCTCGACAAGCAGGATCGGCTTGTTATTCATGGCCCGTCGTTCCATTCCGGGTCGTCAGACGTGAAGGTGAAGAAGAACGTGGCGCCTTTCCCTGGTTCGCTTTCGGCCCAGATCCGGCCGCCGTGGCGGCTCAGGATGCGCTGTACGATGGCCAGGCCGATGCCGGTGCCCTCGAATTCGGACGCCGGGTGCAGCCGCTGGAACGGGTTGAACAGCTTTCCCGCATAGGCCATATCGAACCCGGCGCCGTTGTCACGCACGAAAAAGATCTGGCTGCCTGACTGGCGGACCGCTCCCACGCCGATGATGCCCTGCTCGCGCTTGCCGGTGAATTTCCACGCGTTGGCCAGCAGGTTCTCCAGCGCGAGCCGGATCAGGTGCGGATCGCCTGTGGTCACGAGATCGTCGGCGATCACCGTCTGGAGGCAGCGACCGGGTTCCGCGCCGCGGAACTCGTCGATGATCTCAGTTGCCTGCGCGCCGATGTCGACCCGCTCGCGGTTCAGCCCAGTGCGGGTGACGCGGGATAGCCGCAGCAGATCGTCGATCAGCCGGCCCATCCTGGTCACGTTGGCCTGGATCCGCTGCAGGTACTCGCGGCCCTGATCGTCGAGCCTGTCGGCGTAGTCTGCCAGCAGGACCTCGCTGAACCCGTGCAGCGAGCGCAACGGGGCACGCAGGTCGTGCGACACGGAATATGCGAACGCGTCCAGTTCGCGCGCTGACGCCTCCAGCTCGGCGGTGCGGTCCCGCACTCGCTGCTCCAGCTCCGCGTTGAGCTGGCGGACCTGCTCCTCGGCCCGCTTGCGGGCGGTGATGTCCGTTGAGATGCCGCACACCGCGTATGGCTTGCCCGCAGCGTCGAGCAACGGGAACTTCACCGTGATGTAGGTGTGCGGGCCGTCGGCGCCCGGAGCGACTTCTTCCACGTGCAAGGGGCTGCCAGCCGAGGCTGCCAGCAGGTCGTTGGCGCGGAAATCGTCAGCGATCTCGGCGGGGAACAGGTCGTGGTCGGTCAGTCCGACAATCTCCTCCCTGCGCAGGTGGAACAGGCGTTCGTATTCACGGTTCACCACCATGTAGCGCCCGTCCAGGTCGCGCATGTAGATCACGGCGCTGGTGTGGTCGACCAGTGCTTGCAGCTGCTCCGGCCCGACTGGGACGCTGGGATACCGGGGAGGCCCGGCCAGGTTCCCGCGAACGGGCTCGGCCATCATTGCCCCCGCGCTGCGGCGACGGCGCCTGCCCGCGCGTTCCGGGCCTCAGCCGGTTCTCCCGCGCTCACCAGCCAGGTCGCCTGGCGGGCGCCGGGCCCGCTGAACCGGACGAGGCTGCCGGGGTCGACCGGTGCGTCCCGCGCCGGGTCAACACCGGCCACGGCGTCCAGCTCACTACCGCCGAGGGTATGCAGGCAGGCGAGCACATGCTGGTGACGCGCCCGGGTCAGCTGCTGGAGATACCGTTCATCCATGCCGGTGGTGCCATAGCGGTTTGACACCACGTGCGGATCGCCGAGCCCGGCAACCTCACGCTGGCGCTGCGGAGCGAACAGGTACTTCTGAGCGATCTTGAGATGGACACCCGACATCCGCGCGTGCGCAACCAGCAGCAGGTAGAGGGCGGCGAGCACCGGATGCCGCCCGACGGTCTTCCGCAGCTGGTCCGGTGAGGCCTCCGCGAGCGCGGCGGCGTCTATTCCGAGTGAGCGCAGCGCGATGTGGGGCAGCGACGGGCGCTCCATTAGCCGCGACAGCAGATCCCGTTCCGCGGCGAGCAGGGCCGGGAAGATCCGCTCTGTATGTGCCTGGTAGTCCGGGGTCCGGACGCCGAGCAGGCAGTCCCTGGCGATCGCCTCGGGATCCAGGGCGCCGCTCGGCGGGATGTCCCCCAGCGTCCAGTGCACGGCGTACTGCCGGAAGACGTCCATGAAGTACTCCGCCCGCAGTCCCTCGCCGGGCGGCAGCGCGGCGAAACGAGCGTTGAGGTGGCGCAGCTCCGCCAGCAGCAGGACGGCTAGCCGGATGCGATCCAGCGCCTCGGGGCCGCGCACGTCCAGTGCGGTATCCGACAGTGGCATCAGGGCCGCGTTGACCGCCTGCTCGATGGCCTCCGACACCTTGATCAGCTCGAAGAACCGCCGCTCGTCCGCGGTACCGGTGTAGGTGCGCACCTGACCGTCGCCGAACACCCCCGCCAGCACCGCGATGCGCTCCCCGGCCCACCAGACCTCGGTGGTCGGGACATTCCACCGGGTCAGCGCGGCGTAGCTGTCCCTGTGACAGTGACCCGTACCTGTCCGGTCAGCCAGCCTCCCGAAATAGGCGCGGAACGGCACCGCTTCTTCGCCGGCCAGGTACGGGTCGAAGGCACGTTCGGGCGTTGCCAGGTGATCCCGGCTCAGCTCCTGATAATGCCGGCCCACAGATGCACCCGCCAGGCCGAGCAGCACTACCATCTGCTGCGCCTGCCGGACGGTCAGCGATTCCGGGCGCGGCAAATCTGGAAGGACGGACCGCGCGAGTTCGGCGCCCAGGTCACCAGCCTGGCGCCGCCGCGCCAGGATGTCCTGGTTCAGGCGCGGCAGCTCGGTCAGCGCCCAGGCATTGACACGATCGACGGGTTCAAGGACCGTACCGTGATCCCCCCGCATGCCGCCCAGCTCCTTCCGTAACGCGAAGCGGCGGCAACGCCACCCCGGGCAGGCCTCTATAATCACTTTAAGTAATCATACATTGACTATCTGTCATAGATCCAGCCCTGCTGCCAGGCGGACGCCACGTCAGGACCGATCCTTGAGTGCGCGATCAGGCCTCCGGCGGGGCGACAGCGACCTCGATCGGCGGGGAGAGGGCGAGGGTGTTGGAGACGTAACAGACGCGCAGGGCGGGCTCGACGAGGGGCTCGATCACGGCGGGCGGGGCGTCGGAATGGACGGTCAGCTGCAGCCTGCAGAACTTCGGGCCGTCATAGGTGCCGGTGGCGGTAACGGCCAGGGCAGGCAGGGTGACGCCACGCTTGGCGGCCGCCCAGGCGAGCGCGAGGGTGTAGCACGAGGCCATCGCGGCCAGCAGGTACTCGGTCGGCATCGGCCCGGTGCCGGTGCCGCCGGCGCTCGGCGGCTCGTCGACTATCAGCTCGAAACCGCCGGCTTGCACCCGGCACCGCCAGCCGCCCTCCCACCGGGCCAGCACGCTGGTCATCTGGGGGTGGCGCCCGGAGCCTGCCGCGCTGCCGGTCACTCGTGGTCGTGGCCGTGGTCGTAGCCGGCCGGGCGGGAGGCAAGGGCGTCGAGGCGCGCATGCAGGTCGTCGGCGCCGATGAGGCCCTTGGAACTCACCACGAGTTCCAGCGAGCGCAGCCAGCACTCATAGTAGCTCCAGCCCGCGCCGTCCGGGTGGGCGGTCTGCCACGCGTCGATCACTGCGATCAGCGAGTGGCGGAAGTCCTCCCAGTCGATCCGGCCCGCGTCGGATAGCGCGAGCGCGAGGCCGAACGCCCGGCTCTCCCACGGTGCGGCGAAGACCAGCTCGCCGTTGTCCCTCGGCGGCGCGGCGGGGCCGGCCGAATCGAGCAGGTAAGCCGCGTCCGCGTGACCGCCGGGACCGGTCACGGGCTGGCCGCCTTCGCCACGCCGACCATGGCGTCCCTGGTGACCAGGGCGGCGAGTTCCTCCTCGGTGGCGCCCTCGGTGCCTGCGGGCCGCTCCGGCAGCACCATGTACCGGACCTCGGAGCTGGAGTCGTGCACCCGGATCTCCACCTCGTCGCCGAGGTCCAGTCCGAACTCGCTGAGCACCCGCCGGGGCTCTCGCACCACCCGGGACCGGTAGGCCGGGTCCTTGTACCAGGACGGCGGCAGGCCGAGCACCGGCCATGGGTAGCAGGAGCACAGCGTGCAGACCACCACGTGGTGCACGGCCGGGGTGTTCTCGAGCACCACGATGTGCTCGCCCTGCGGACCTTTGAAACCGAGCTCGGCGATCGCGGCGGTCCCGTCGGCGAGCAGCCGGGCGCGGTACTCCGGGTCGGTCCAGGCCTTAGCCACCACCCTGGCGCCGTTCATCGGGCCGACGGACTGCTCGTAGGTCTTGATGAAGGTCTCGACCGTCACCTCGTCGATCAGCCCGCGCTCGGCCAGCAGCGAGGCCAGCGCCTCGACCCGCAGCGCGGGGTCGAGAGGTTCGGTTGCGGACGTCATTGGACCGGCTCCAGATAGGGCTCGAAGAGTTCAAGGGACAGGCGGAACGGCTCCGCGTCGGAGCCCCACAGCTCGCGGGAGTCGAAGTCAACGGTGTAGCAGTGCTGGGGGTTCTCACCCACGAAGTGCGCGGCGGTGTCGGGGAAGACCTGGCAGGGCGCAAGCGCCGCCACCGTCCCCGTCCGCCCCCTGACGTAGCCGGGCAGCCTGGTGTGACCCGCGGCGCCGCGGTCGGCGACCCGGACCCGGTCGCCCACCGCGTAGGCGGGCTCGGTGTCAAGCGTGCGCAGGTTCCCCGCGCCGCCCGAGGCCATCTGCGGCTTGTGCGGCTCGGGCCTGGGTGGCTCGGGCACGTCCCGGCCGCTCAGCCGGGCGGCCCTGGCTCGCACCTCCGCGTCGGTGATGATGCCGCTGTCCTCCATCAGGGTCTGGGCGCCGATCGTCCACCGGTTCCAGTACCCCACCAGGTACTCCTGCGGCGGCACCCGCTCGATGGCATGCCGGAACGCGTGCAGGTTGGTCCCGGAGATCCGGGCCGCGAGCGCCCCGATGACGAAGGCCTTCCCCTCCCAGGGCTCGGCGAACGGCGGGGCGTCGGTCAGTTCCTCCACCTGGCCGAAGCCGTGCATGCCACCCATGTCGTGGATCCCGTCCACGCGTCGCACCTCCCTGTCTTCGCAGTGCCGTCTTCGCAGTGCCGAAGAGGTGCCGGCCGGGCG
>JBOHCG010000124.1:0-15158 GCA_050698735.1 Streptosporangiaceae bacterium
TGTTCGCGTACATGTCCGCGGCGCCACTTGCCCGCGCAAACTCGGAACTGTGATGGAGCGGCCAGAAGTCACGATTCGCGGCGGCCTCGATGATGAGCCTGGCGATCGTGATCGGAAACTCCAGCGTCGGCAACTCGTCGCCCTCGTGGACGTCTTCCCAGTACCGTTGCACCCAGTCTGGCATCGTTACTCAGCCGCCTTCGGGTGGCGGTTGTAGCAGTACAACTGCTGGCGCATCCTGGCCACGAGCTCGCCACGCTGGTTTTGGACCTCCACCTCGGTCGTGAAGAACGCGCCGCGTCCCACCCTCGTTTCCTTGGGAATGCACGAGAGCAGCTTGCAGCCTGTCTGACTCAGCCGGTCGCCCACGATGACCGCTCGAATGTAGTCGACCTCCGTCTCCGTAACGAACGAGTACTCGGTCGTCGGGCGCGGAAGACGTGGCGGTTCCTGGTCGCCGGGCATCGGGTAGCGGCCAAGCCCGGCACTCGGCGGCAATGCGCCGCGCTCGGCGCTTGCGAAGGCCACGGTGCCTGGCTTCCACTTGGCGTCCGCGATCCAGGTCGACATACCCGAGTACGGAGCGACGATCCCGCGGTAGCCGTATCGTCTGGCGACCTCCTCGTCGTAGTGCAGCGGACAATCGAACTCCAGGGGCTCGAGATAGCGCCGTACGAGTGCCTTCTCCACGTCGTCGGCGGCCTCGTACACGATCCCCCCGCCGAAGTCCTGGCCGACGGCGTCGATCATCGGTTGCCATTCGGCGGGCCATTCGTCGTCTGCCATCAGCGAGCTCCCAATACCGTGTTACCAAGGGTCGATATAGTGCTTCTTCTGCGTCCGAACGGCTCGCTGGTTGAAGCGCAGGACCGCGATGATCCGGTCCCGCGTTTCGGCCGGATCCACGATGTCGTCGAAGGAGTTGTTCCGGCCGGCGCTCAGCCCTGACTTGCCGCGCCGCACCTGCGCCGCGTACTCCTCCCGAATGGCGCGGATGGCGGCTTCGTCGTCGCCGGCTGCCGCGATCCGATCTCGTTGGGCAAGTGACGCGGCACCTTCGAGACCCATGCCACCCGTCTCGCAAGTCGGCCACGCCAGGCTCAGGTCGCAGCGTCCGTACATCGCACCCATCGCGGCCGGCCCGAGCCCGTAGCCCTTGCGTATCTGGACGCAGTACAGCGGCACGGTCCTGTGCACGTGCGCCATGATCGTGCGTGCGTGCCGCCGGGCGATTCCGGCCCGTTCGGCACCCGGTCCGATCATGAAGCCAGGGTTGTCGACCAGCGAGACGAGCGGGAAATCGAAGGCATCGCACAGCTGGACGAATCGGGTGATCTTATCGCAGGCGTCGGCGTCGATGGCGCCTGCCAGGTTCGACATCGGCTGATTTGCCAGCAGCCCGACGGTCTTGCCGCCCATCCGGGCGAGCGCCGTGATAACCGTCTTCGCCCAATTCGGGCGCAGCTCGAAGAGGCTTTCGGTGTCCACCAGGGCGTGTACGACCTTACGCATGTCGTAGGCCCGACGACGGTTCTCCGGAACGATCGAGGCGATCGAGTCGGCGGTCGGCGGCGGCTCTGCGCTGTTCTCCTCATGCAGGAAAAAGCGCAGGTACTGCTTGGCCGCAGCGATTGCCGCCGGCTCATCGGCGACCAGCAGGTCGATGCCGCCGGACTTCTCGTGCATCTCGACCGCGCCCAGTTCCTCGGGCGTCACCTTTATGCCGAGCGCCTGCTCCACGAGCGGCGGGCCGCCCATGCCTACGGCCGAGCCGCGAGTCGCGATTATCAGATCCGAGTGACCGGCGATGGTCGCATTGCCGGCAAAGGCCCGCCCGGAAACCACGGCCACGGTCGGTGCCCAGCCGGACATCATCGCCAGGCCGTCGATCCAGCGGAACTGACCGCGCTGGCCACCCCGGGTCGCGGTACCTGTGAGTGCCTGGGTTCGCAGCCCGCCGCCGTCCGAGAAGCACAGAAATGGCAGGCGTTGGTCATAAGCCACGTTGATGATGCGCTCGAGCTTGTTGTGGTTGACGAACGACTGAGAGCCGCCGAAGACGGAATAGTCGTAGGACGCAATGGCGATCGGCTTGCCGTCCAGCTGACCGAACCCGTTCACCAGCCCGTCCGCGGCACCCGCTCCATCCGAACCCGCGAGCACTCCGTACTCTACGAACGAACCGGCGTCGAGCACAGCCGCAATGCGTTCGCGGGCGGTCAGATGGCCGCGAGCCCGTACCTTGGCGACCGCTTCGGGTCGTGCACTGTCCAGTGTCGCTGCCCGAGCGGACAACACCTCGTCGATGAGCGACTGATCCAAGTCTGGTGCCCTTCCAATCGCGTGTCTATGATGCGCACGTGCGCGCGCACGTCCCGTATGTCAGGCGGGCTCGTACATCAGCAACGTCGCTCCCCCGTCGCCGGAATCGACGAAGAATGGCCTGACGCGCATTCCGATCCGCACGGCCGTCGGTTCGACGTTCACCAGCTCCGTGCTGATCCGCGGCCCCTGATCGAACTCCACGACCGCGGGTATGTGCAATACCTCGTCGTCCCACGCGGGCGCTACCGCTCGGCGAGCAAGCGTGAACGTATAAAGCGTTCCTTCGCCGGACACCTCGCGCCATTCCAGGTCGTCGGTCAGCGTGCCTGGAGCGAGCACCCGCGGATAGAAGACGTACGCATCCGACGAGGGTGAGTACTGCAATCGGACCTTGTGATCGCGCAGCCCGGCCCAGAACTCCGCCGTCGTCTCGATCGGTTCGGGCATCGGCTTCTGGCCGCTCATCGCGCCCCGCTCCTAGTCGCCCACGAGCACAAGAGCAACCTGCTCGCTCATGATTCCGCCGTTGCCGGTCACGTAGGCCCGATTGCAGTCGGCAACCTGCGCTCCTTCGGCGCGTCCCATGATCTGGCGGGCGCCGTCGATCACGTGATGCATGCCGCCGGCCGTTCCCGCCTGGCCGAACGACAGTTGGCCGCCCACGGTATTGACGGGGAAGTCGCCGCGGTAAGTCAGGTCTCGGGTAGCCACGAAGTCGAGCCCGGCGCCCTTCTCGCAGAAACCCGAGTCCTCGATGCTCATGAGCACCGTGATCGTGTAGCAGTCGTATAGCGAAGCCATGTCCATCTCGCCCGGCGTGAGGCCGGCCATCGCGAATGCCTGGGCCGCGGCCTTCGTGATGGGCGATCTGACGAGGTCCCCGGCGTATGTCGGTGTCTTGTGGGCGATGTGCTCGCCGAACCCCTTGAGCCAGACGGGGCGGTGCTTTCCCTTGCGGGCCAGATCGGCGTTCACGATCAGCACGCCAGCGCCGCCGTGGCAGGGCATGACGATCTCGAGCTTGTGTATGGGATCGGCGATCATCGGACTGTCCAGGACGTCCTCGATCGTGATCGGGTTGCCGTAGAACACCGCATCCGGGTAGGCGCACGCGTTCGTGCGCTGGTCGACCGCGATCTTCGCGAGTGCGCGGGCGTCCCACCCGAACTCAGCGGCATAGCGCTGCGCGATCTGGGCGTACGGAATGTTCTGGCCCAGGTTTCCGTACGGAATCTCGAACTCGGCCTGCGGCGAGCCGAAGTTGTTGCTCGACGCCCCGAATGGCGCGAACTCGCGAGTCGGCCTGGTGGCCGAGCGCGGGATGTTCCGGCGGTCCGGCACGACGGCGAGCACCGCGTCACAGATGCCGAGCTCGACCGCCGCGGCGGCCCGCCAGACCATGCCGGCCGACGTGGCGCCGCCGAGGTCGACGACCTCGCCGAAGTTGATCGGAATTCCGAGGTACTCGGCGAGTGTCGCCGGCGTGAACTGATCGCTCTCGGCAATGCCGGTCGCGACGATTCCGTTCACGACCGATCCGGTCAGGCCCGCGTCGTCCAGCAACTGCCGCGATAGCCGGGCCCACTGCTCGACGGTGAAGCTCGGCTCCCGCACAGGCTTGCGCTGCGCCGGAAGCTCGACCAATCCGGCAATGGCAGCCTCGCCCCTCAGCCCCGCCAAGGCTCGCCCCCCTGCTCGCCACCGTGCACCGATCCGCTGCCGGTGCGCGCGGAGATGCGCTCGGTGTTGATCGCGATCCACTGTCGCATGTCGTCGGCGACGAAGTACGCAGCCGGATTCATCACCGCGTCCCAGTTGCCAACGACGTCCTCGATACTGGCCCGGACGTCCGGATGCACGTAACCGCCGGTCTCGCCAATGAAGATCCGGCTGTAGCGCCGCATGCCGGCCACGAACGCCTCGCCGCTCACCGGGCAGTCCGCGTGGCACAGGTAGGCCACGAGCGGGGAGACCAGCGCAGGATCCCGGTCGAGCCCGTCCAGAGGGGGGGTCGAGCGGACCATGCGGGTGCGGGCCATCGGGGCGACGGTATTGACCTTGATTCCAACCGGCTTGCCCGCCGCTGCCAGGGCCCGCGCCAGCCCGAGCACGCCGGCCTTCGCCGTGCCGTACGCCACCTGATTGGCGGCCCCGAGCATGCCAGTCGAACTGGTCATGACGATACGTCCGTAATTCGCCGCGGCCATGTGCCGCCATGCGGCCCGCGAGACGTTGAAGCTCCCCCCGACGTGCACGTCGAAGAAGCGATGCATGGCGGCGACGTGCAGCTCAGGGAAGTCGTCCGTGTCAAAGATCCCGGCGTTATTGACCAGAATGTCGATGCGGCCAAACGAGTCGATCGCGTGCTCGACGACGGCCTGCGCGCCGGCCGGATCGGCGACGTCCGAGGCGTCCGCCTCGGCGATGCCCCCGGCCGATCGGATCGCCGACACAACGTCCTGGGCCGGTCCGCCGTCTGCGCCCACTCCATCTGCCCCGACACCAAGGTCATTGACGATCACCCGCGCGCCACGCGACGCAAGCAACTCGGCGTGACAGCGTCCGATGCCTCGACCCGCACCTGTGACGATCGCTACCTGGTGGTCGAAACGATGGTTAGGCATCACTCGGCCTCGGCAGGTGTCCCGGTCGACGCGGGCCCCGAGGTGGGCAGGGCCGTAAGCAGCTCTTCGATGGCGTCGTTGGATGACCCCAGCGCCGGAGCACCGCGGGTGATGCGCCATGGTGTCGCGCTGAGCTGGAACGGCGGCCCAGGTTGCACGTAGCTGCCGGCCGGATGCTCGACTCTTCGCAAAAAGTTGCGCGCCAAGTGCTGTGGCGACTGCATGACTTCGGGCATCGTCGGGACGTAGACGACCGGGATGCGCCGCTCCTGCGCCTTGGTGACCAGCCAGGTCTTTTCCTGGCGCAGCGCCCACTCTCGCAGTCGCCCGTTCAGCTCTTCGGCGCGACCCGGCAGCCTGAGCTTCGCGAGCTTATCGAACCGGGGATCCTCGAGCAGGTCCGTCATGCCAGAAAGCTCGCAGAGGGCGACCCAGTCGCGATCGAACAGCAGGTTGATGCCGACCCATCCGTCCCGGCAGGGCACCATGACGAACGGAAGACTCTGGTGACCCAATCGAGTCCAGGTGACTTGACCGCGACTGGCCTTGTAGATCTCCTGGCCGGAGCACGTGATCAGCGCCTCCATCGCCGACACGTCCACGTGCTGGCCTTCGCCGGTGGCCTGGACATGGAGATACGCGATCAGGGTCGCCCCGGCGCAGCATGCCCCGCTCACGTAAAGGGACAGGTTGGCGCCGGCCATTAGCGGCTCGCGGTCCGGGAGCCCGCCCTGCATGAGCCAGCCGCCCGCGGCTTGCCGGACGATCTCCGGGCCCTTCCACTGGGCGTAGGGCCCGTACTGGCCGAATGGGGTCAACGATGTGACGACGAGGCGTCGGTTGGCCGAGTGGAGGGTCTCGAAGGACAGGCCATAACGCGCCATGGCGCCTGGCGCGAAGTTCTCGACGAGGATGTCGGCCCGGGCCGCCAAGGCGGCGACCAGGTCACGCCCGGCCGGTCGCGTGATGTCGGCCGTTACGCTTTCCTTGTTGGCGTTCAGGTACAGAAATAGCCCGCTGGCCTCTTCGTCGACCATATCTGCCGGGAAGGGACCAAGCCGGCGAGCCGGATCGCCTTCAAGGGGTTCGACCTTGACGACCCGCGCGCCCAGGTCAGCGAGCAACTTCGTACTGTACGGACCATCGATTCCCGTCGTCAGGTCGATGACCAGCAACCCGGACAGCGCTTGACCGGTCATCGTAGCGGGCTCCTCGAACCGGCGGCCTGGGTACCGATCACGCCGTTGCTCTCCAGCTCGGCGAGATCAGCCGGAGACAGGCCGAGCAGCTCGGTGAGGACCTCCCGATTGTGCTGTCCGAGGGTGGGTGCCGGCCGACGGATGGTGCCCGGCGTGCGGGAGAACTTCGCCCACATTCCGGTATGCGCCAGCGTTCCTACGTGCTCGCGATCGATCCACTCGATAAAGCCGCGCGCGGCCAGGTGCGGATCGGCCAGGAGATCGTACCCGCCCATCACTGGCGCGGCCGCGACTCCGGCGTCCTGTAGTTCCGCCGAGGCCGTCCGGGCCTCTCGACTCGATGTCCAGAGCGCGATCCCGGCGTCGAGTTCGGCGCGTGCCGCGCCGCGGCCGGCCACGGATGCCAGGTCGTCTCGGCCGAGCCAGTCGTCGCGGCGCAGGACGTGGCAGAGCGCGCGCCACTGTTCGTCATCCTCGGCCGAGACGACCATCCAGGTGTCGTTGCCGACCGTCGGGTAGCAGCCCTGCGGCGCGCGTGCCGGATCCGCGTTGCCGCGGCGAGGCCAGCTACGCCGGTGCCAGGAGTAATCGATCATGGACGGTCCCAGGAAGGTCGACAACGCTTCGACCTGCGACACGTCCACGTGCTGACCTTCGCCGGTCTCCCGGGCCCAGTTGACAGCGGCGAGCACCCCGACCAAGCCGAGCATGCCGGCGATCGCGTCTCCGGCCGCACAGCCCCACAACATTGGTTCGCCGTCGGCATAGCCGGTCAAGTGCGGGAAGCCCGCGGCCTGCTCAGTCGGGTATGCGAAGCCAACGTAGTCCCGCCAGGGACCAGTCGATCCGAACGCCGGCAGCGAGATCATCACCAGCCGCGGGTTGATCTGACGCAGCGACTCGTAGTCGAGGCCGAACTTCGCCATGACGCGCGGCGCGAAATTCTCGGCGAGCACGTCGGTCGTGACCAGCAGTTGCCTCAGGATCTCTCCTCCGCGCGGCTGGCTCAGGTCGAGGGTGAGGCCGTATTTGTTGCGGTTCACCGCATTGAAGATCGACGAGAACTCATATGTCGGGCCGTCCTCGGACGGCTCGACGGTCTGCCGGGCGCCCCCGAGACGCCATGGATCTAGAGCATGCGCCGCCTCGACCTTGACGACCTGCGCTCCCATGTTGCCGAGCGCCTCAGTCACCGCCGGGCCAGCCCAGAACTTGGTGAGGTCCAGGACGCGCAGCCCGCTGAGGGCGCCGGTCCCGCCGGCCTCCTCGCTTAGGAGGCCGCAGTCGCTCATCGGGGCATCCGCAGAACCTGATGGGCTAGGGTGTCGCGCTGGATCTCGGAGGTGCCCGCGAAGATTGTGCAGGCGCGGTAGTAGAGATAGGCGCGGACGTGCTCGTCGGGCCCGCAGACGGCCTTCATTCCGCCGATGTCCATGGCGAGTTCGTGCATGCGCTGGGCCATCTCGCTCCAGAACAGCTTGATCACAGAACTCCTGGCCGACGGCTCACCGTCGGACTCGAGCTCGGTGAGCACCCGGTAAAGGTGTAGTCGGTAGATCGTCAGCTCGGTGTACGCCTGGGCGAGGCGCTCTCGCAACTCCGGGGAAAGGCGATTCGCTCGCGCATACTCAAGCAGGTGTTCGAGCAGCTGCACATGCGTGATGAGCTGGCGCGGTGAGATGCTGCGCTCGTACCGGATTGTGGTGCGGACGACGTTCCACCCGCCGGCCGGCTCGCCCACGACATCGGCATCGTCGACCACCGCGCCGTCCAGGAGAACCTCACAGAACTCGGCGTCCCCCGTCATCTGCCGAACCGGCCGGGTGACGACGCCCGCCTGGCGCATGTCGAGAAGGAAGTAGCCGATGTCACCGGCTCGACCGGTCTCCCCGTCGGTCCGGGCCAGCAGGACGGCACGATCGGCGTAGTGCGCCCAACTCGACCAGATCTTGGAGCCGGAGATCTCCCATCCTCCCGCCGGACGACGGCGAGCGGCCGTCCGCAGCGACCGCAGGTCCGAGCCCGCGCTCGGCTCACTGAACAGCTGACACCAGATCTGATCCGCGCTGAGCATGTGCGGAAGATAGCGGGCCCGCTGGGTGGCACTCCCGTGCGCCATTAGCGCCGGGCCGACGAGGTTAACCGCCATCCGGTTGATGATCTCCGGCGCGCGAGCGAGAGCGAGCTCCTCCTGGACGATGAAGTTGTCCATCCAGCCCAGGCCACGGCCGCCGTACTCAGTCGGCCACTGAGCGGCAACCAGGCCCTCCCCGGCAAGCTGACGCTGCCACCCGCGGAGAAAATCGACCTGGGCGCTCTCTTCGGCCGGAGGCGGGTCAGTCGGGCAGTTTGCGCGCAGCCACTCTCGCACGTAGCCGCGAAACTCGGCCTGCTCCGGAGTCTCAGCGAATGACAGGCTCATCGCGGCAGCCCAAGGAGCCGGTCGCCGATGATAGACAGCTGGATTTCCGTCGTCCCGCCCGCGATCGATGCCATCCGGTAGCGCAGGAACTCAAACCACACGGCCGGATCGCCGGCCAGCCCACCGAGGTCGGCCAGGTCGACCTGAGCCTCCGCAATCCGCTGAGCAGCGCGCGACCACGCCAGCTTGGCGAGGGACGTCCACGCAGAGATGTCCTCGCCATCGCTCAGCTTGGTCAGCGTCCGCAAGTTCATCAGCCGGAAGAGCTCATAGTCGATCACACACTCCACGACCGTCGCCCGCCTTCGCGCGCCTGCCGGCGCCCGGGCTCTGACCGCGTCAACCAGGCTTGCTACGCGAGCCTCGAGGATCATCTGTTCCTTCATCGGGAACGCGATGCCGCGTTCGGAAGTCAGGGCCGCGCGTGCTACGCGCCAGCCCTTCCCGCGCTCGCCGATGATCGCCGATGCGGGGATCGGTACGTTGTCAAGGAAGACCTCGGAGAACTCGTACTCACCACTCATCTGCCGAAGCGGCCGGGCGGTCACGCCAGGGTCGGTCATGTCGCAGATCATGCACGAGATGCCGGCCAGCCCTGCTACGGCTGACTCGGTCCGGGCCAAGAGCAAACCGAACCGCGCCTCGGCGCCGTAGCTCGTCCAGACCTTCTGGCCACTGACGACCCAGTGATCGCCATCGAGCGTCGCGGTGGTCCGCAACCCGCCCAGGTCGGATCCGGCGCCGGGTTCGCTGAAGAGCTGGCACCAGATCTCCTCCCCCGACGCGATGGGTGCGAGGTAGCGCTGCCTCTGCTCGTCGCTGCCGCAGGCGAGCAAGGTCGGACCGACCGTCTGGATGCCGATCCGGTTGGCGATCTGCGGGGCTCCGGCCGCAGCCATCTCCCGCCAGTAGACGGCATACTGCGACGGCGTCGCGTCCCTGCCCCCATACTGCGCGGGCCACTGAGGCGCCACCCACCGACCAGCATGCAAGGTTCGCTGCCACTCCAGCTGCGCCGCGAAGCCGCCGTCGGACTCCGACGGAGGATGCTCGCGCAGGTACGCCCGGAGTTCCTGCCGAAAGCGGGCGTCCTCCGGGGACTCGGCGAGGTCTAGCCCTGTGCTCACTCGCCGGAACCGGACATACGGGCACCGTCGCGATCGGCCAGCTTGGCGTGAGCCTGTTCCTGGGCTGCGACCCTGCGCGCATAGCCTTCCTCACGCGAAAGGACTGAGCGCCGCTGAGCAGCCACCAGCTGGTCGAGCTCGCCGGTGAAGCGCGGTGCCACCTCCCGCGCGAATAGCTGGTAACTGGCGCGCCTGGCGGCCGGCGATGCAGCCGAGTTCTCCAGCATCAGCAGACAACCGAAGCCGCCGGTCAGCTTCCATAGCCATTCGATACTCTCGGCCACCTCGTCCGGAGTGCCAACGAAGGCGGACCGGGCGTCGATCATGTTCAGGTAGCTGGAGTTGCCACTCTCGTCCGGGAACATCGCTGGGAACCCGACGGTATCGTTATAGTATCCGCGCAGCCAGTGGTCGCCACCGGTAACGACCTCGGCTAGTGCCTGCTCGCGGGTCGCGGCGACGTGGATCGGCGTGACCAGGGTCCACTCGCTTCGGCTCACTACCCGGCCGTTCTCGGCGGCCGTCTTCTCGACGATCTCCCAGTGATTCGGCAGCTGCAGCCGAGCGGCCGGGAAGTAGGCACCGAGGGACAGCAAGCCGACGCCATGCTTCCCCGCGGACAGGGCCCCAGCCGGCGACGATGTACTGGCCACAGTCACAGGGAGATGCGGTACCTGCCAGCTAGGGAGCTGGAGAACGGCGTCGTGAAGCTCGAACCAGTCCGTGGAAACAGACACCGGTCCCTCGCGGCGCAGCAGGTCCATTATCGCGCCGAGCGCCGTGTCCATCCGCGGCCGTGTCTGATCGGCTGGGATACCGAACATGTCTGCGTCCGTCGTGAGAGCCCCCGGACCGACACCCAGCATCACGCGACCTCGGGTGAGCAGGTCCAGGAACACCAAGCGCTCAGCTACATGGAACGGATGGTGGTAGCTCAGGCTCACGACACCGGTACCCAGCCGGATACGCTGCGTGCGGCCCGCCGCAACGGCCAGGAAGAGTTCGGGCGATGGCACCGGCTCCCATCCTCCGCTGTGGTGCTCCCCCACCCATGCCTCGTCGAAGCCCAGCTCATCGAGCAGCTCGATGCTGCGCAGATCCTCCTCGTAGGACCGGGCCGGGCCCTGCTTCGGGCTGTGGAAAGGCGCCATGAATGCACCAAAGCGAACGCGCCGGGAGGCCTCTGCCGTCACCATATCCTCCTATGATTGCTTCATTCAATGATAGGTGCATTGGGGTGGCCGAGCAAGCGCCACGCAGTGCGTCACCCAGTCGGAACGGCAGCCTTCGCCGACTTCCGTCACGGGTGGTCCTTGGTCTTGTCGTCATCGGTGTGTGCAGCGTTGAGAGCAGCAAGCGTGTGCGCGTATGCCGGCTGATGGACGGTCAGCCCGCCGTCGATGCGCAGCACCTGACCGGTAATGAAGCGTGCGCGGTCGCTACAGAGGAACGCGACGCCGTGGGCGATGTCGATCGGCTCGCCCACGTATGGCGTGAGGTGGTGGGCCACCAGGTCGTCACTCGCGGTCGTCGGGTCTATTGGTGCTGCCCTCTTGACCCGCACCAGTCCGGGCGCGATGGCGTTGCACCGGATGCCCTGGCGTCCGTACTGCGTGGCCACAGACGTAGTCAGGTGGTTGATCGCGGCCTTCGACGCCCCGTAGGCAGTCAGCCCGAGGTCGCCGTGCATCGCTGCCGCCGACGAGATGTTGACGATGCTGCCGCCCCCACGGCGCAGCATGCCCGGGATGGCGTGCTTGCAGGTCAGCATCTGCCCGCGCAGATTGACGGCGAGCATCCGGTCCCAGTGCGTGACCTCGGCCTGCACAACGTCCCGATCCGAGCTAACGAGCGGCATGGCCGCCGCGCAGTTAACGACGATGTCGATCCCGCCGTAAGTGGCGACCGCCACGTCAATTGTCCTGCGTACGGCGTCCTCGTCGCTCACGTCGCAGGCTATGAAGCATGCCCGTCCTCCTGACTCAGCTATCGCATTCGCGGTGAGCGTGCCAGCGGCCTCGTTGACGTCAGCAATGACCACGCTTACCCCGAGGTCGCTGAGCAGGCCCGCCGTCGCGGCGCCGATTCCGGTGGCCGCCCCGGTCACCACAGCCACCCGGCCGGCCAGGCCGTAATCAACGATTGAGTGCCTCGGCACTCCTCCCTCGACGCCGCTCATGCTTCTCCAGACCGCGTTGTCCCGAGCAGCGCGTGGGTGTCCTCCTCAATGAGGGCCGCCACCTCGGCGCGCATCAGGTCCTTGCGCAGCTTGCCCGCCGAGTTCCGTGGCAGCGCGAGGCGCAGCTCGAGGCGTTCAGGCAGCTTGTAGGACGCCACTCCCTGTTCACGCAGGAACTGTACGATGTCCTCGAGCCGAAGATCGCTGTCGGTCTCGACGAAGGCACAGACCCGCTCGCCGAGTACCGAATCAGGCATCGCGACGACCGCGACATCGGTCAGCCCGGGCAACGTTATGACGAGGTCCTCGACCTCTTTGGCCGAGATGTTCTCGCCGCCGCGGATGATGATGTCCTTCAGGCGGCCAGTGACGGACAGGAAGCCGTCGGCGTCCACTCGGCCGACGTCCCCTGTGCGGAACCATCTGTCTGGCGTGAACGCCTCGATATTGTGGTGCGGGTCGACGTACCCGACGAAGAGCTCGGGCGCGACGCAGATGATCTCACCTTCGGCGAGGACCGGCAGGTCTCGGAACTCGGCGTCGATTATCCGGACGCGCGACGGTGAGATCGGCAGCCCATCAGTGTCGGCTCGGCGGGCGGTGTCCCAGAACGGGCCGGTCGTGAGTGTCGGCGCCTCGGTCAATCCGTAGCTCCGCTTGCACCAGCAGCCGAGGCGAGTGGCCGCCTCCGTGACGTCGGCTGGCGTGACCCGTGCGCCGCCCATGGAGAACAGGCGAAGGTTCCGTGCCGCGTCCGCGGTGAAGGTGGGGTCATCCAGGATCCCACGCAGGAACACCGGCATGCCGATGCATACGGTGATCCGCTCGTGGCGCAGCAGCTCGATCGCGGCGGCCGGTTCCCAGACATCGAGAAAAACGCAGCGGGTCCGGGTGAGGGCAGGAATGAGCACGCCGTAGACGAGCCCGCCGACGTGGGTCACCGGCATCGGCAGCAGAATCACGTCCTCGGGGGTCATCCGGTGGGCGGCGGCAAGACCTTCGACCTCGGCGCGCAGGGTGTTATGGGTGTGGATCACGCCCTTCGGCATCGACGACGTGCCTGAGGTGTAGAGGACGACGCAGGGCTGGTCGGCATCGCGAGGGCACTCGGCGGCCGGGGCCGCGTCGATGCCCGGAGTCTCGCCTGCGAGCTCGGCTGCCAGCGACCTGACCGATCCGGGTGAGGCGGGGCGGAGCAGGTAGACCAGGGGCGGTGCGTGCTCGGCTTTGCTGAGTCGCGCAGCAAGCGGTGACTCGCGGAATGTTTCCGGCACTACGGCGGCGACCGGCCTGATCTCGCGGAAGATCTGCCCGAGCTCGCGCTCACGAAGGCTGGGGAGCAGCGGTACGAGCACGGCGCCGAGGCTCATGACCGCAAACGTGACGACGACCGCCTCCCACCAGTTCGGCACCTGCATTGCGACTGCGTCCCCGGCTGACACTCCGTCGGCCAGCAGGCGCGCTGCGACCGCGGCCGACAGCGACCGCAGTTGGGCGGCGGTGAGCCGTCGGTCGCGGTCCACCACAATGACCGCGTCCGGCGACTCAGCGACGTCTAGCTCGGTGAGCATCCGGTCGGTCCACGCGCCCACCGCACGCCAGTGTGCCGCCTGGTGATCGTCGAGGTAAGTGGGCACCAGCCGGCGCCGCACCGAGTCACCCTCGGTCATCGGAACTGTCCTGAGCGCGACGGCCCGCCGAAGCGGCAATATCGGCTGCCCACTGCGTGCCGCCCATCGTGACGGCAAGGAACAGGACGTCGTCGTCGTGCGTCGTGGAGCCGTGCCGGTGCACCTCCCCCGGTGCCGTGTACACCCCCTCGCCCGGCTCGAGAGTCATCTCGCCGCCGAGCTGCCCGATGGCAGTGAGGCGGCCGCCGATCACGTATAGAACCTGACCTCGCGCGTGTGAGTGCCAGTCCGTCATGGAGCCACCGTCGCAAGCCACAGACACGACCTCGACCGCATCCGAGGCGCCTGACGGGGACTCCAGCCGACCCATGCTGACCGCGGAGGTCCGCCTGGTGAAGTGAGGGTGGTCGACCAGCTTGTGCTCGGGCCGGTCGATGCGGCGCATCGGTGGGTCACCTGCCCTTGCCGGCGGGTCCGGCTGCTGCCGCAGCGCGGCTTGTCCGATAACGCTCGATCGCTGCCTTGTGATCGGGCATCGCTACCGAGATCTGCTCCGCCGCCAGCGCGAACTCCATGACCTCCTGCCACATCCACCGCACGTAGCGATTCACGACCATCTTGGTCGCGCGGGCCGCGTATGGCGGCTGGGCGGCGATGCGGGTCGCCGTCTCCCAGGTGACCCGCTCGAGGTCCGCCCGCGGCACGGCGCGGTTGACCAGCCCGAGCCGCGCGGCCTCGGCGCCGGTGATCAGGGTGCCGCCGAGCATCAGCGCCTTGGCCCGCTGGGGGCCGACGAGTAGCGGGATCGTGACGGCGGCGCCGTCGCCGGCGACCAGGCCGATGTTGACGTGGGTGTCGCCCAGTTTCGCCTCCTCAGCCACGAAGACCAGGTCGCAGAACAACGCCATGGTCAGCCCCAGACCTACCGCGGCCCCATTGACCATCGCAATCGTGGGCTTCTCCACGCTCAACAGGGCGTGTGACAGATGCCAGTCGCGGTGGTGCACGTCGTCCCACCCGGCCGGTTCCCCGCCCATGTTGTTGGTGTCGCCCCCGGCGCAGAAGGCACGGCCGGCGCCGGTGAGGACTATTACGTTGGTGTCCGGTTGCTTGTCGGACTCGGCCAGCGCTTCGAGCAACGCATACGTCATGGCGGCGTTGCTCGCATTCAGGCGCTCGGGACGGTTGAGCGTCACCACAGAAACCCCGTCGGATCGATGCTCGACCAGGACAGGCTCTGCAGCGGCGTCGGGTTGGCTCACCGGTTACGCTCCTCACACATTGTCGTGTCGGCCAACATCTCAGCCAACGTAGCCTGGGATCAGCAGGTGTCCGCGTCGGCGAACTGGGCCGTAGGATCAGGTCAGATCCCGAGCAGATCTGCCAAGCGCTCTCGGTGCGCCGACGGGCTGCCGAACAGCAGCTGGGCGGACTTAGCGCGCCGGAAGTACAGGTGGGCGGGGTGTTCCCAGGAGAACCCGATGCCGCCG
Organism: Streptosporangiaceae bacterium; assembly: GCA_050698735.1. GTDB lineage: Bacteria > Actinomycetota > Actinomycetes > Streptosporangiales > Streptosporangiaceae > Palsa-504. The sequence continues at coordinate 14,998 of JBOHCG010000124.1, forward strand.
TGGATCTGGATGTTTTCCTGCGCGGCGTGCACGTACGTGTCTGAGCAGTAAGCCTTGGACATGCTGGCCGCCCGCGGCAGTTCCTCCGGCGATGCCATCGCTGCCCATGCGGCATAGTACGCAGCGGCGCGCGCCGACTCAACCTCGAGCAACACCGTCGC
>JBOHCG010000125.1:0-15094 GCA_050698735.1 Streptosporangiaceae bacterium
GGAACTACACCATCCCAGCAGACCCGCCCGGCGACACGACACGCCCGAATGAAGGGAACTAATTATTGCGCGCGAGCTTAGCTGGGCGGGCGTCCTCAGTCGCTGATCTGGATGCGCAACCGCCGGAAGCCCTTGCCCTTGCTCTCGATCTTGACGACGTCGATCCGGCCGACCTGGCGGGTGGAGGCCACGTGGGTGCCGCCGTCCGCCTGCTGGTCCAGGCCCACGATGTCGATGATCCGCACTTCCTTGACCTCCGGCGGCACCAGGTTGGTGGCGGTGCGGATGATGTCCGGCAGGGCAAACGCCTCGTCCCGGGGCAGCACCCGCACGTCGATCCGCCGGTCTGCCTGGATCTCCGCATTGCACGCGGCCTCGACCGCCTCGCGGAAGCCAGCCGGGACTTCCGGCAGGTTGAAGTCCATCCGCGCGCTCATCGGCTCCATGTTTCCGCCGGTCACCAGCGCCTTGAAATCGCGGAACACGACGCCGCACAGCACGTGCAGGCCGGAGTGCGTGCGCATCAGCCCGCTCCGGCGCTCGTCCTCGAGCGCGCCGCGGACCGCGGTCCCCACGGGCGGCAGCGGGTCGCCCTCGGCCGGGATTAGGTACAGGTCATCGCCCTTGCGGGCATCCATGATCCGGGTCTGTACGCCGCCCCAAAGCAGCACCCCGTGATCCGGCGGCTGGCCGCCCCCGCCGGGATAGAAGGCCGACCGGTCGAGCACGATCCCGTCGGCGTCCGCCGCGAGCACCTGGGCATCCCACTCCCGCAGCGTCTGGTCGTCCAGCTCGAGCCGGTGGGTCCGCCATTGCGTGTCATCCATGCCGGAAGCCTATCGGCGCCCGAGCCCCCGCGCTGTCGGCTATCCCGCCCCGGTCTCCGCCTCGGACCCCGCCCCGGTCTCCGCCTCGGCCTCGGACCCCGCCCCGGCCTCGGCCTCGGACCCCGCCCCGGTCTCCGCCTCGGACCCCGCCCCGGTCTCCGCCTCGGCCTCGGCTGACGAGGGCGACTTGTCGGCCGAAGACAGCTGGCCCGAAGAGCCCGCAGGCGGAGCCGCCACCGGTGCGGCCGACTCCGCCGATGAACCGCCCGCTGGCGGAGCCGCCACCGTGGCCGGAGCCGCCACCGTGGCCGGAGTCGCCACCGTGGCCGGAGCCGCCTCCGCCAAGGAACCAGCCCCGCCCGCCACGACCGCCGTCACCACGGCCCGAGGGCGCCGCACGCACACCAGCCCGAGCGCCAGGCAGGCGAACGGGACCGCCGACAGCGCGTACCTGTAGTCGAGCTCGTGCGCCGCGATCGGCACGACCAGGTTGACGATGCCCACGCCCCAGGCCAGGCCCGCGGCCACGCCCCCGCGTCGCCACCGCCGTATCAGCAGGACCAGCCCGCCCACCACCACCAGGAAGAACACGTACCCAGGGAAGTACACCGGCAGCTGGTAGACGAACATAAAGAACGCCCACGGCTGCACCACGTGCGTGTTCGACCCGGCGTGCGCGTACCGTTCCTCGGCGTGCTCCATCCACGGCGCGAGCACAGGCACGTGCGGAGCCACGGTGAAGTGGTCCGACAGGTAGACCTCCGACCTGTCGGTCGCGAAGAACGTGAGGAACACGCCCTCGGCCACGGTCTTGATGTAGTCCACCGGCTGGGCCAGGATGGCGCGCTCGGCGAACTCCATCGCCAGCTTGTTGTTGTAGGCATTGATGCCGGGATGGGCGTCGTGCTGGTACCACACGCCCGCGTCCCATAGGTAGTCGGCCGGGGTGCGCTCGTTCAGCAGCGCGTTAATTGACCACGGCGGTGCCGGGGCCGTCGGGTGGTCGGGCTGCGCGTTCGGGCACAGCGGGAGCAGGTCGGCCGGAGGCTTGATCACCGCGCAGTTGGCGAACGACATGGTGCGCGACCACAGGAACAGCCCCGAGCTGTTGGTGATGTCGAACTGCCCGCGCTCGGAGTAGAACACCAGCCCGTAGCCGAGCAGCGGCACCGCGAAGGCCACCAGGCACGCGGTGAACACCCGCCAGCCGACCCGCTGCAGCAGCAGGTAGACGAGGATGACCACGATCACGGGGGCGCCGTTGCCCCGGATGATCGAGGCGTAGGAGACCAGCAGGCCGACGATCACGGCCTGCCAGATCGTCGGCCGCCGCCAGACGATGAGGATCGCGACCGCGATCATGAGCACGAGCGTGAACAGCGTGTCGGGCAGGATCGAGGATTCAAGCCAGATCTGCCGCGAGTCGAACAGCGTCGGCGCCGCGGCGAGCGTCGCCCCCCAGGCCGGCAGCCCGCGGCTGCGCAGCACGGCGTAGATGATCACGCCGAGCGCGATCCCCATCAGGTGCTGCAGGCTGGTGACAAGCAGCAGGCTGTGGAACGGCTTGAGCACCTTGAGCAGCAGCGGATAGCCTTCAGGCCGCAGCTGGGCCAGCGGGGTGAGCCGCCAGCCCTCGTTCATGTAGTCAAACGAGTCCTGGATGAACAGGGCGGGCTTGAAGCCAAGAGCGGCGATGATCCGAGGTATGACAGAAACGCACGCTACGACCGTGAACAGCCGGTGGTTCCGCCACAGCGCGGCCGGACGCAGGCTCGCCAGCGACCCTCCGGTCCGTGCCGCCGACCGGCCGGGATCCCAGGAGATCTCCGGCGGCCACAGCCGCCAGTTCCGCGCGCGCCCCGGCGTGCCGGCATCGTCTGTGGCGTGCCGCTCGCTCGTTCGCAGACCGCTCAATGAATTCCCTTCGACTAGCAAAAGAACAATAGTGGTTAGCCATGCGCGCCGAGAACCATACGCCCAGCCCGCCCGCGCCGCCCGCCCTTGACGCCGAGGCGCTGCGCCGGGCGGTGCTGCGCCCGGGTGGCCTGTGGCGTGCCCTCGACGTGGTGTCCTCGACCGGATCGACCAACGCCGACCTGCTGGCGCTGGCGCGGGCCGCCAACGGCACGCCGGAGGGCGTCGTCCTCGCCGCCGAGGAGCAGACCGCGGGTCGCGGCAGGATGGGCCGCTCCTGGGTGTCCCCGCCCCGCGCCGCCCTGACGTTCTCCGTGCTGCTACGGCCCGCGCCGGTGCCGCCCGCCCGGCGCGGCTGGCTGCCGCTGCTGGCCGGAACCGCCGTCGCCGCGGCGGTCCGCACCGTGGCGGCGGTCGACGCACGGCTGAAGTGGCCGAACGACGTCCTGGTCGGCGAGGCCAAGCTCAGCGGGATCCTCGCCGAGGCCGCCGGCGGTGCGGTGATCGTCGGCGTAGGCGTCAACGTGTCCGCCGCGCCGTCAGAGCTGTCGCAAAAAGCGCTGCCTCCCACATCCCTGCGCGCCCTCGGCGCGGCCAGCCTGGCCAGGGAACCGCTGCTGGCCGGGATCCTCGCCGAGTTGGAGGCCTGGTACCTCGCCTGGCGCGAGGCCGGAGGCGATCCTGACCGGTGCGGGCTGCGCGCCGAGTACACCCGGCTGTCGGCCACGATCGGCCGCAGGCTCCAGGTCGAACTGCCCGGCGGTAAGCTGCTTTCCGGCTTGGCCGTCGGCGTCGACGAGGACGGCAGGCTGCTCGTCCGCGTCGAACCAGGCACCGAGCCGGGCGCCGCGGAAGGCGCCGAGCCGGGCGCCGAACCAGGCACCGAGCCAGGCGCCGCGGAAGGCGCCGAATCTGCCGCCGGATCGCCCGCCGGGGAAGCGATCGAGTTCCCGGTCGCCGCGGGCGACGTCGTGCACCTGCGCTGACCGGCGGCGGGCGCGAAGGCCAGCGCCACCGCCAGGCACGCCACGGGCACCGCGGGCACCAGGTAGCGAAGGTCGAAGTCCGCGATCAGCGGCGGCACGAGCAGGATCGTCACCGCGAACGCCAGCGGCAGCCCCCCAGCAGAACGCCGCCGCGCGATCAGCCCGCCCGCCGCCGCGGCCAGCAGAACGCCGAGCAGCGTCCCGCGCAGGTACACGTAACGCTGATAGGTCACCAGCCACGACGCGAACGGCGCCACCGCCCGGGTCGGCGAGGGATGCCCGGCGTACGCCGCCTGATCCCCGGCCACCGTCCCGCCGCCCGGAGTCCGCATCGTCGCCGGCACCCAGGCAGTCGCCGCATCAGCGAACTGGTACCTGTCGACGATCCCGGCGTCCGGGTGCACCGGCCGGTCCCAGTAGAAGCTCAGCGCGAAGTCGTGCCCCACCGCGGTCAGGTAGCCGCCGGGCTGCGCGGCGATGGCGCGCAGCGCGAAGTTCAGCGCGAGCGCGTTCGTCCGCGCCGAGAACCGCCCGCCGGGCTCCCGCAGCAGCGGCGAGTTCCCGTCCCAGATGTACAGCGAGGCGGCCAGCCGCGGCCCGGCCGGCGGGCACAAGAACCGCTCGCCTGGCGGCGGCTTGATCACCGCGCAATCGGCGAACGACATCGTCCGCGACCAGAGGAACACCCCGTCGCTCCTGGTCAGCGTGAACTGGTGCTCGTGCAGGTCGAACCACCCCGCGTACCCCGCCACGGGGATCGCCCCGGCGATCACCGCGGCCACGAAGGCCGTCACGCCGACCCGCCGGACCAGCAGCGCCACCAGCAGCACCGCCAGCAGCACCAGCCCCACCGGCCACAATATCGCCGAAACGCCGAGCGCGAAGGCCGCGCCGGCCGTGAAGGCTGGCCGCCGTTCGCCCGGTGACCGCAGCAGCAGGTACAGGGCGATAAGAACCATGAGGCAGAACGAAATGTCTGGCACGGTATCGGTTTCGAGCTGCAGTTCATAGGCGTCGAAAAGCACCGGGATTGCAGCGAGCGTGGCCGCCCAGGCCGGCAGCCGGCGGCGGCGTGCCAGGTGGTAGATCATCACGCCGATGGCCAGGCCCATCAGGTGCTGCACGGCGGCCAGCACCGCGAAGCTGCCGACGGGCCGCAGCGCCCACAGCAGGAATCCGTAGCCGCCTACCCGGCTCGGATCGGGGATCAGCCGCAGCCCGGTCGCCAGGTACGAGGCGGAGTCCCCGCCGAACCACATGACCGGGCGGAAGGCCAGCATGGCCAGCACCCGAAGCACGACCGCGGCGGCCAGGACGAGCCCGAACAGCCAGTGCCGCCGCGCGCCGGCAGCCCAGCTCATCGGCGCCAACCGAACCCGGTCCATCGTCGGAATTCTGTCACGCCCGCGCCGCCCGCGTGCCGGAGCGTTTCCGGCACGGCATAACGGGTAGCTGCGTGCCACCATGAGCGGTATGGTCCATGACGCTTCGCTCGCCGACGATGAGCAGGAAGTCCTGCGGCTGCACCCGCACTGGAAGACCCTGATCCGCCCGCTGCTCGTCGCGATCGTCGTGGTCGCCGCGGCGCTGGTCATCGTGGCGGTGATCCCGTCGGGCAAGGCTGCCGCGGTTGAACGGCTGGCGGTCGCCGTGGTCGCGATCCTCGCCCTGATGCTGTGGCTGGCGGTGCCGTTGCTGAGGTGGCGGACGACCGTGTACGAGCTGACGACCCGTCGGCTGCGGGTGCGGTCCGGCATCGTCACCAGGCATGGCCGCGACATCCCGCTGGCCAGGATCAACGACGTGTCGTTCGAGAAGGGCCTGCTGGACAGGCTGCTCGGCAGCGGGCGGCTGGTCGTCGAGTCGGCGGGCGAGCACGGCCAGATCCTGCTTAACGAGATCCCGCACGTGGAGTACGTGCACGCGACGCTGTTCCGCCTCGTCGAGGAGGAGCAGCGCCGCCTCGAGCGCCAGCAGCGCAACCAACCCTGACCCGCACCCAACCGCTAGCCTGCACGCATACAAGCGCCCACCGGCCTGGCTTGCCGGCTGAGGAGCCGAGCCAGGAAACCGGGCTGGGCTCAGCCGCTCTCCTGATGGACGGTAGCCGACCGGCCAAGCACGCCGCCGCTCGCGTCGTGCGCCGTCACCGCGAAGTAAGGGCCGTCGGTGTTCACGGTGATCGTGCTCTCGAAGCCGGAGTGCGGCTGGGAGCCCACCTGGGTAAGGTCGATTGACGTCTTTCCGGCGAGCACCGTCCAGCTTGCCAGTTCGGTCGCGCCGTTCCAGCTGGCGTAGACGGTTGACCCGCCTGCCTGGTTCACCCGGGAGGCGACCGTGGGCACGTCCGTCGGGCGCCCGGTCCAGCCGGAGGTGAAGGCCCGGTAGGACTGGTCCCCCGGCGGGAACTGGCCGTCCAGCACCAGCGTCCCGTCCGGTAGGAACTCCGAGAAGTACGGCAGGTTGCCCCAGCCGACGAACACCCGGCCGTTGTCGAGCACCTGCATGCTGCCCTGGTTGGCGGCGAGCAGCCGCGCCGGGTGCACGTAGCTGCGGGCCAGCGTCGCGCGCATGGCGCTTGTGTCCAGGTTCACCAGGATGGCCCGGGACTGCACCTCCTTGGCCGGGGAGGCGCCGTCGTCGAAGATGGACAGCACGTTCTGGCCATGCGGGCGCACGTGGTGCTGGAACCAGAAGGTGGTGCCGGGCCCCATCTCGAAGCTGGACCGCTTCCCGCCAAGCCGCCATACCACCTTCCCGCTCGGCCTGGCCACCTTGTAGATGGCGCTCGTGTTCCGGGCCGAGACGAGCAGGTCGCCGTCCGGCGCGATCGCGATCGAGTTGACGTGCAGGTAGTCGAACGGAACCGCCTTGGTTCCCCCGTCGAACGAGACGACGGTGTCGGTGACAGGCACGTGGTCGATGCTGCTCCACTCGAACAGCACCCGGCCGGAGGGGATGTCGATCTCCTGGACGACGCCGGACATGGCCACCCCGTGGCTGGGCCCGCCCACCGACGACAGGTCTGTCGATACCGGGCGGTAGGCGGTGATGAGCGCGGTGTCCTGCGGGGTGATGACGAACTCGTGCAGGTCCACCTGCAGCCCGTTGCCCGCCTTGACGATGGCGATGGTGCGGTAGGAGCTGTCGGCGATCACCGCCTGGCCCTCGCCGTAGCCCTTGATTATCTTGCCCTGCCACCAGGTGATCACGGCCTGCCCGCGGTAGGACTGCACGTCGAAGTCCATCCGTCCCTCGCCGGAACTGGCCGGGAACCCGGTGTCCGGCGAGTACCAGACGATGCTGCCGTCCCGCTTCAGGATCATCAGCCCGGGCTCACCGGGCCCGTGCAGCGGGTAGCCCGCCGCCGAGACGATGATGTAGGGCGGGTCCGCCGGATTCGGCGCGGCGGTCGGGCGGTGATGCGCGATCGTCACCGCTGGGGGGTGCAGATCCGGGCGGCTGATGAACTGCAGGACTCCGGGGCTGGTCGGGGTCACCGGCGGCGCCTTCGGATCATCCGTTGCCGCTGCGGCCGACGTTGTGTGCGGTATGGAGTATCCGACCAGGCCCGCCGCGGCCAGCCCGGCGACTGCTCCACCCGCCGCGCCACCGTGCGCAAGCAGTTGGCGGCGGGTCGGCCCCCTCCGATCGTTACCTGCCACCTCAGCCTCCGAGTTCGTGTAGCACTATACGTTCACCTGTTGTCCTGAGAAAGACAATGGAAAAGTGATAGGGAATGCTCCAAGTTCTCGCTGAGAGTGCAGCGCTCAGGCCCGGCCGCGCGGCTGTGCGACGACGCTGCGCAAGGCGCCGCACCGCGGGAGTTAGCCTGGAGGCGTGAGCTGGGAACTACCGGACAGGATTTCACTGCGCGAGGTCGGCCCCCGCGACGGGCTGCAGAACGAGGACCCGGTGCCGACCGACGCCAAGGTGACGCTGCTCGACCGGCTGTCGCAGACCGGGGTCGGGCGGATCGAGGCGGTGTCGTTCGTGCGCCCCTCGGCGATCCCGCAGATGGCCGACGCGGACGAGGTGTGGAAGCGAGCGAACCGGTCGCCCGCAATCAGGTACTCCGCGCTCGTGCCCAACCTGCGCGGCGCGCTGCGGGCGCTTGACGCCGGGTTCACCGAGCTCGAGGCGGTGGTCTCGGCGTCGCAGACGCACAACCGCAAGAACGTCAACAGGTCAACCGGGCAGTCGCTCGACGAGATCGCCGAGATCATCTCCCGCGCCCACGAAAGGGGCGCGACCGTGCAGGTGATCGTCTCCACCGCGTGGGGCTGCCCGTACGAGGGCGACGTGCCGGTGGCACGCACCGTGTCAGTCGCCGGGCGGGCCCTCGCCGACGGGGCGGATTCCGCGTCGTTCGGCGACACCACCGGCATGGCCACCCCGACGAGGGTGCGGGCACTTGTCGGCGCGTTCCGCGATGCCCACCCGGAGACCGGCCTGAACCTGCACTTCCACAACACCCGCGGCACCGGCCTGGCCAACGTGGTCGCGGCGCTGGAGCTAGGCGTGGCCGACTTCGACGCGTCCGTCGGCGGCCTGGGCGGATGTCCCTACGCGCCGGGCGCGACCGGGAACATCGCCACCGAGGAACTCGCGGCTATGGTCGAGGACATGGGCGTGGCGACCGGCATCGACCTGGAGGCAATGATCGACGCCGCCGCCGAGGCCGAACGCATCGTCGGCCACACCCTGCCCTCCCAGGTCCTCCGGGCCGGCCCCCGCACCAGGACGATCCCCGCATGACCGACATCACCGACAGCACCGATTTCGGCAAGCTCAGGGAGACCATCGAGCGCGGCGGTGCGGCGCGCTACCACGAGGCGGCCGCCGCCCGCGGCAAGCTGTTCGCCAGGGACAGGATCGCCCTGCTTACCGACGAGGGCAGCTTCACCGAGGACGGCAGGTACGCGAACGCCCTGGCCGAAGGCCTGCCCGCGGACGGCGTGGTGACCGGCACCGCGACCACCGGCGGCAGGGCGGTCGCGGTGATGGCGAACGACTCCACGGTCAAGGCCGGATCCTGGGGCGCGCGCACCGTGGAGAAGATCATCCGGATCATCGAGAAGGCCTATGACGCGGGCATCCCGATGATCTACCTGGTCGACTCGGCCGGGGCGCGGATCACCGACCAGGTGGACATGTTCCCCGGCCGCCGCGGTGCCGGGCGGATCTTCCGCACCCAGATCCGGGCATCCGGCTCGATTCCCCAGGTCTGCGCGCTGTTCGGGCCGTCCGCCGCGGGCGGTGCGTACATCCCGGCGTTCTGCGACTTCACCGCCATGGTCGACGGCAACGCCTCGATGTACCTGGGTAGCCCCCGGATGGTCGAGATGGTGGTCGGCGAGAAGACCACGCTGGAGGAGATGGGCGGCGCCCGGCTGCACTGCACCGTGTCCGGCAGCGGCCACCTGCTGGCCTCGACCGAGGCCGAGGCGATCCAGGCGGTCCGCCGCTACCTGTCCTACCTGCCGCAGAACTGGGAGCAGCCGCCGCCGGCCGCCGAGGCTATCCAGGCGAAGCCGGCCGATCTGCGCGCCCTGGTCCCGGCCAGCGAGCGCCAGGCGTTCGACATGCGGCGCTTCGCCGGAGGCCTGGTCGACGAGGACTCGTTCTTCGAGATCCACGCGCTGTGGGCCAGGGAAGTCGTCACCGGATTCGCCCGGCTGGCCGGCCAGGTAATCGGCGTGGTGGCGAACAACCCCATGTTCAAGGGCGGCGTGCTGTTCGTCGACTCAGCGGACAAGGCGGCCAGGTTCATCGGTGTCTGCGACGCGTTCGGCATCCCGCTGCTGTTCCTCGCGGACGTGCCCGGCTTCATGGTCGGCACCGCGGTCGAGCGGCAGGGGATCATCAGGCACGGCGCGAAGATGATCGCGGCGATGTCGGACGCCACGGTGCCCAAGATCTGCGTGGTGGTCAGGAAGGCCTACGGGGCCGGCCTGTACGCGATGGCGGGCCCGGGCTTCGAGCCGGACGCGACGCTCGCGCTGCCGACCGCCAAGATCGCGGTGATGGGCGCTGAGGCCGCGGTGAACGCCGTCTACGCCGGCAAGCTCGAGCAGATCGCGGACGCCCGTGCGCGCGCCGAGGAGACCGAACGCCTGCGCCGCGACTACGACCGCGACATCGACATCCTCCGCCTGGCCGCCGAACTCGTCATCGACGACATCGTGGAACCCGAAGACCTCCGCCCCGAGCTAGTCCGCCGCTTCGCCATCGCTCGCGGCAAGCCGGGCGACGGGCAGCCCGCGAGGCGCAAGCACGGCATCAGTCCGGCGTTAGCCCGGGGGGGGCGACCCCCCGGACCCCCGCTGCGCTTCGCGCCCCGGTTGCGGTGCTCGCCGTAGTATCGCGCGACCGGAGGGGCTGAAGCCTCTCGCGGGCCGCGCGATGGCGGGGCGTCGCCCCGCTCTACTCGCCGTATCCCGGCCAGGAGCCGCATTATTTTTACCTGGGCTTTACTATTTATCCATGGCCCGTGTCCTGCTCGCCGAGGATGACACCTCGATCTCTGAACCCCTGTCTCGCGCGCTGCGCCGGGAGGGGTACGACGTCGACATCACCGCCGACGGGCCGAGCACGCTCGACCGGGCGCTCGGCGAGGGCGTCGACCTGATCCTGCTCGACATCGGCCTGCCTGACCTTGACGGCCTCGAGGTCTGCCGGCGCGTGCGGGCCGGCGGGTACACGGTGCCGGTGCTGATCCTCACCGCGCGCGCCGACGAGGTGGACACCGTGGTCGGCCTGGACGCCGGCGCCGACGACTACGTGACCAAGCCGTTCCGGCTGGCCGAGCTCCTTGCCCGGGTCCGTGCCCTGCTGCGCCGCGGCACGGTGGAGGGCTCGGCCGCGCACGGCGTGCGGATCGACCCCGATGCCCGCCGCGCCTGGCACGGCGATACCGAGCTCGACCTGACCACCAAGGAGTTCGACCTGCTCTGGATCCTGCTGCGGGACGCGGGCAAGGTGGTCACCCGCGAGCAGATCATGCGCGAGGTCTGGGACGCCAAGTGGTGGACCTCCACCAAGACGCTGGACATGCACATCTCCTGGCTGCGCCGCAAGCTCGGCGACGACGCGCACAGCCCGAGGTACATCACCACCGTCCGCGGCGTCGGCTTCCGCTTTGAGCGCGGCGCCTGACGAGGGCGCGGCCGATGCGCAGGAGGCTGTGGCTGTGGAGCTTCGCGGTGGCAGCCGCCGCGCTCCTCGTTGTCGGCGTCCCCGCGCTGCTGACAGGCAAGAATGCCCCGGCGATCGGCGCGGCGATGGCCGCGGCGGCGGTGCTTGCCGCCGTGCTTGCCGCCGTTCTCGCCCGCCATCTGGCCCGGCCGGTCGAGCAGCTAGCCGAGGCGGCCGCGCGGCTGGGCGCCGGTGACCCGCGCCCGCTCGGCCGCAGGTTCGGGGTGACCGACCTGGACCAGGTGGCCGACGGCCTGGACAGCTCGGCCCGCCGGCTGTCCAGCCTGCTCGCCGCGGACCATGAGCTGACCGCGGACGCCTCGCACCAGCTGCGCACCCCGCTGACGGCGCTGTCGATGCGCCTGGAGGAGATGATCGCCGCGGCGGAGGACCCGGACGTGGTGCGCGAGGAGGGCAGCGCCGCGCTGGCGCAGGCCGAACGCCTCGCCGACGTGGTCAGCCAACTGCTGAGCCCGGCCCGCCGGGCCGCCGCGTCGTCGGCGGCGCTCACCCGGATCGACCAGATCGTCCAGCAGCAGGTGGTGGAGTGGGAGCCCGCGTTCAGGCGGGCAGACCGCAGGCTCGTCTGGATCGGCGTGCGCGGCCTGCAGGCGTACGTCACCCACGGCGGCCTGGCCCAGGTGATCGCGACCCTGCTGGATAACGCGCTCATGCACGGCGGCGGGACGGTCACCATCCAGACGTCGCAGAACGCGCGCTCGGTGGTGATCGAGGTCAGGGACGAGGGCAACGGCATCCCGCCCGACCTGGTGCCCCGCATCTTCGAGCGCAGCGTCAGCGGCCGTCCCGAGGGCACCGGCCTCGGCCTGGCCCTGGCCCGCACGATGGCCGCCGCCGATGGCGGCCGCGTCGTCTTGGTCAAGCCCAACCCCGCCACGTTCGCGGTCTTCCTCCCGAGAAACCCGCCCCGCCCAGACCCCGCCGCCCCCCCCGCCCGTCCCCGGCCCGGCCTAACCCCCCAATTCCATGATCATGGGCAGGATTGGGCAATATTTGCCTAAAACAATCCATGATCATGAAGGGCGGCCAGAGGGGCCGCCCAGCCTTAGCGGTCTTCGGGCTCCGCAACCGCCAGGATCGCGGCGGCCTCAGAAGCCGTGGTGGCCTCGTTCAGCTCCTCCACTGCCGCCAGGAACACCCACTTCTTGTACGAGAAGTACCGGAAGATGGTGCCGAGCCCGGTCCCGATCACGCTTGCCGCGTTGTACGCGAGCGCCGAGCGGTAATCGAGCCCGTACGTGGTGACCGCGATGACGATCTCGGCGATCGCCAGGCCGACGACGTTCAGCGCGACGAACAGTATCCCCTCGCGCAGCAGCGCCTGGTTGACCCGGTGCCTGAAGGTCCAGAACCTGCTGCCCAGGTAGGTGACCACGGTGGCGACGGTGATCGAGATCGCCTTTGCGGATATCGGCCCGATGCCCACCTCGCCGTGCAGGTACGCCGCACCGCCCAGGTCGATGACCGCGCCGATCGCGCCCACCACGCCGAACTTCGCCAATTCGGGGACCAGGTGGGCGTATTGCCGTCGGAGGCTCACCATCACGGCCGTCACGGACATACCGGGCAAATCCTTTCGGATGCGGCGTCAGGCGGCCCGCGCAATACCCCCCAAGAAGCAGGTGCCTGCTAAAAGACCCGCTCATGCTACCGGCCATGGTTGAGTGCCGCCTTCACCTTCCCTCGCAAGGCGGTGTGAAACGCAGCACGCTCGGCGGGGCGGCCGTCAGCCGGTCGCGCTGGGCCCTTCAGCTGGGCCCCTCAGCTGGCCAGCGTCGTCTCGCGCCCGGTCCGGGCCAGCGCGTGCCAGCCGAGGTAGACCAGGGCGGTGATCACGAACCCGACCTCGAAGGTCAGGTCGCCGACGGACGGGACGTGCGTGGGCACCGGCCCGATGTACTCGGTCTGGTTGGAGAACAGCCCGATCGAGACGCCCATCCCGACCAGCATCGCGACCGGCCCGGCCCAGTTCGTCCGCGTTTTGGAGAACAGCAGCGACTCGTCCGGGTTGCGCCGTAGCCACAGGTCGCAGAAGTAGACGGCGAGCCACGGGGCGATCCAGTACGCGATGATCAGCAGGAAGTTCTCGTACTTGGCACCCGCGTTCTTCAGCGCGCTCCAGGCCAGGAAGAACCCGATCGTGCCGAACCCGAGCGCCACGATCGCGCGGCGCAGCGAGAGCGGCAGCTTGATGCCGATCGCCGTGAACGACAGCGCGCCGGAGTAGATGTTGAGCACGTTTGCCGAGACGGCGCCGAGCGCGATCGCCAGCAGCGTCAGGTCGGCCAGCGGGGTGGCAAGCAGCGAGGTCATGCCGCCGGGACCGGCGAGCGCGTTGTTAGCGCCGACCGCGGTGCCGACTGCCGCGCCGACGATCTCGAGCACGGCGCAGGAGATGAAAAGCCCGGCCCCTGACCACCAGGCGATGGCCTTCTTGCTCGCGTCCGGCTTGAAGTACCGGGTGTAGTCCGACGCGTACGGGTTCCAGCCGACCGCGTACCCGAACGACGCGCCGAACGCCAGCAGGAACGCACCGGGAATCGTCGAGTGGTGGGCGCCGGGGTGGGCCTTGGTCAAGATGACGATCGACGCGATCACGAAGATCACGGCGAGGATGGGGAAGGCGTACCGCTCGAACAGGTGCACCAGGTTGTAGCCGAAGAACGCCACCGAGACCTGCACCGCCACGATGATGAGCAGGCAGAGCACCTGCGGCATATGGGTCAGCACGTTCAGCGCGAGGGCGCCGCTGACGCTGTTCACCGCGAACCAGCCGATCCCGGCGGTCACCGAGTTCAGCCCGGCCGGCAGCGCGTTGCCCCAGTAGCCGAACCCGAGCCGGCTCAGCACCATCTGCGGTACCCCGTACTTCGGGCCGCGCAGCGACAAGATACCCTGGGTGACGCCGCCGATCGCGCTGCCGAGGAGCATGGCAAGCGCCGCCGACCAGAAGCCCAGGCCGAACCCCGCCACCGCGAGCACGCCGACGAAGATCGTCGCGAACTCCATGTTCGGCGAGGTCCAGGTCCAGAACAGCTGCAGCGGACGGCCGTGCCGCTCGTTCAGCGGGATGAACTCCGCGCCGCCCGGCTCGACGGTCATCACCTGCGTGCCGTAGCTACCCTCGCGGACCAGGACGCCCGCTTGGTCGCCGTGTGTAATGTCCTGATCCCGGGTCGCCATAGTGCTACCACCCCTCCGCCGCTGGCCGTGTTCACTCGCCATTTACCCAGATAAATGTGACACGAAAGACGGCTGGAGTCCGGAAGAAAGATCTTTTTTTTCAGAACGAGCGGTGGTACCCGTCCTCGGGCCGCCTGCTTGTCCCCGGTCACGTAGGGTACGGTGCGTGACCGATCCCGCGGCTCCGCCGGCCTCGGCGTCCCCCGTGCCCCAGCCACCCCAGTCGCCTGCCGCGCCCGTCCTGCCGCTTGGCACCCCCGTGGTTGGCATGGTTGGCGGCGGCCAGCTAGCCAGGATGACCGCCCAGGCCGCCATCGGATTGGGCGTCGGCTTCCGGGTCCTCGCCGATTCGCCGTCCGACAGTGCCGCCCAGGTGGCGACCGGAACTCAGATCGGCGATTACCGATCGCTGACCGACCTGCGCGACTTCGCGGCCGGGTGCGACGTGCTCACCTTCGACCACGAGCACGTCCCGACGGCCCACCTGGCCGCGCTGGAGCAGGCCGGCGTCCAGGTCAGGCCGGGCTCCGCGGCGCTGCGCCTGACCCAGGACAAGCGCGCCATGCGCGAGCGGCTGACCGCCCTCGGCATCGCCTGCCCGAGGTTCGCCCCCGTGCATAGTCTCGCGGACGTGCAGGAATTCGCCGCGGGCAGCTGGCCGGTGGTGCTCAAGGCGGTCAGCGGCGGCTACGACGGCAAGGGCGTCTGGGTCTGCGCCTGCGCCGCCGACGCCGCGGAGGTCCTCGCGCACGGCATAGATCTGCTGGCCGAGGAGTACGTCTCGTTCAGGCGCGAACTGGCGGTGCTGGCCGCCCGCTCCCCGCACCGCCAGGGCGCGGTGTACCCGGTCGTGCAGACGATCCAGCGCGACGGGATCTGCCGGGAGGTGATCGCGCCAGCGCCCGGCCTGTCGCCCGCCCGCACCGCCGCAGCCCACGAGCTTGCGCTGCGGATCGCCGCCGAGCT
>JBOHCG010000126.1:0-14697 GCA_050698735.1 Streptosporangiaceae bacterium
CCGCCAGCGCCCGCCCGCACCCGGAGTTGACGCCCCCGCCCCAGCCACACCATGATGCTCACGTAACCGGCCAAGGTGGTCCCTAGGTCATGGCGAGCCACTGGTCCCATCCCGCTGGCGGATGACAGTTCGCTAAGACCGGATCCCCTCGAGGGCCACGGCCCGCTGAGCGCCTGGCAACGACTCGACGGTGAGCACCTCCCGCGACGCTGGGCTGAGATCGCCGCCGTCGGCGAACGGTTCCACCGGGCCAGCGCCGGTGTCCCGGCACCGCTGAAGGATCCTCGGGAGGACGCGGCGAAGTTGGCTGCGATAGGGCGACGTACTCTGATGGTCGTGGTCAGTCAGGGCGATAGGGGGTGAGCCCGCCGGTCACGCCCGCGAGCGGAGCCGGCACGCCGGGGGGCTCGGAGGACTCCCGATCCAGCATCCGGCCGGCTGGCCGGAGACGACTGCTCGGCCTGGCGTGGGCTCATCTGCTCAACGACGGGGCTGCGAACTATCTGCCCGGGGTGCTCCCGGCCGTGCTCGTCTCGCTGCACGACCCGGTCCGGATCGCCGGGGTGCTCATCGCCGCCCTGGCCGCCGGCCAGACGCTCCAGCCGGTGGTCGGCTGGTTCGCCGACCGGCTCGGCGGGCGGAGCCTGGTCGTGGCCGGGCTGCTCCTCTCCTCTTTGGGCGGCGGGCTCATCGGGATCGCCCCCACGACCTGGGCCCTCATCGTGCTGCTGTTGCTCATCGGGACCGGCAGCGCGTTCTTCCACCCCCAGGCACTGGCCGGGGTGCGCAGCATGCTGGAGGGAAGGCAAGGCTTGCTCACCTCGGTGTTCCTGGTCGGCGGGGAGCTCGGCCGGGGCATCTGGCCGACCGCGGCCAGTGTGGTCGTGGCGCACCTCGGGCTCGAGAGCCTGTGGATCGTCGCGCTGCCCGGCCTCGTCACCGTCCCGGTCCTGTTCCGCCTGGCTCCCCGGCTCCCGGCCAGGCCACACCGGCAGAGCAGGGTCCGCTGGAGGCGGCACGCCCAGTCCATGACGCTGCTCATCGCCTACCGGTGCGTCCGTGCGTTCACCATCTACGCCCTGGTGACCTTCATCCCCATCATGTGGCACTTTCAGGGCGGGTCGCTCGTGGGCGGGGCCTCCATCATCACCACGATGCTCGTCGTCGGCGTGATCGGCAACCTCTGGGGCGGACACCTAGCCGACCAGCTGGGCCGCCGGCCGGTCCTGGTCATCTCCGCCCTCGCCACCGCCGCGCTCATCTTCCCCGTCGTCTACCTCCACGGAGCGTGGATCTGGATCGGCGCCGGCTGCCTCGGGATCCCCCTGTTCCTCACCGCGTCGACCACCATCTTGATCGGCCAGGACATTTTCCCCGAGAACCGCTCGATGGGTTCGGGCATCGCCCTCGGCCTGGCCAACGGCATCGGCGCACTGCTGGTCCTGGTGACCGGGTTCTGGGTCAACGCCAGCGACGTCACAACCGTCTTCTGGATCATCGCCGGCCTCGGCGCGGCCTCCGCGCTGCTGCCCCGGGCCCTCCCCAGGCAGCTACTGCACGACACGACGGTCCGGGCGTAGCAAAGCGCACCGTGAGACCCCCATCCCGCAAGGGGAACCCTCTACGCGAACGTTGCAGGCTCAAGGCCGTACCCACTCACGGGTATCCCATATACCCCCGCCTGTTGAAGATTCTCCCTGGGGTGCCCATACGGGACAACCGTTTCCGGCGCAGCAGTCCGGCACAGAACCCCCGGTTCGGCACGGCGAGCGCGGCGATGCCGGTCTGCGCGGCTGGCGCCCATATCGGCAGGTTATCTGAAGTCATTTGTGGATAATGCCTGGTAGGCGGGCATTCCTGCGGCGTAGACATGTCTTCGCCGCAGCCGTGACGGGGGTCGTGATCGGGTGATCGCGGCCCGGCTGACGCGTGCTAGCAGCAGGGCCGGGCGGGCGAACTGGTCGCGTCGGAGCGGTACCGGGTCGCAGGCGGGTCCGGCGCGGACGGTATCGAGCCGCCGGGCGGGAGATCCTCGATGCCTGGATACCCCCGGAGAGGTGGGCGCGTGTCTGGTAAGCGTGTGACATTCATCGGTAACGCGATGGCCGCAGTCGTCCAGGGCGTCGAAGAAGTCCGTACCCTGACCGGCCATCCACCGGTTGTGGTCGGCGGCCTGGCCGTGATGTGCCGGCTCTCCAACCCCTACCGCGCCACGACCGATCTCGATGTTGTCGACCGGCTGCTCGGCGAAACACCACAGCTTCAGGTACTCCGCGCCGCACCAGGGGCGGAGCCCGTGGAGCCGGCCTCAGTACTGCTGCCCACCGCGTACGGCCAAGTCAAGGTCGACGTTCTCGAGGTCCGGCAGATCGACATCGACCAGCCGAGCGACGACCCGGGAGACCGCTTGCACGCCTTCGCCCACGCATGGGCCAGCGATACCGCCACCGAGGTAACCATCGAAGTGGCGCCCCTTGAGCGGAGCGCGCGTCGAGGTCAGTGCGCTGGCCGCCGAACCAGGCCCCCTAGTCGCCATGAAGCTGCAAGCCATCATGAATCGCACGGCCGACAAGCAGGGCACCGACCTGCAAGACATTGCCCGGATCATCCTCGACGAGCAAGCACGGCCCGCAGCACTGGCGCAGCTCGCCAGCTGCGACACGTCAGCCGCCGCGGACATCGCGCTTCATGTCGAACTCTGGATGGTAGATCGCCGCCGCCAGTCGCTGCGCTGGATCCACGACGCGGGCGGCACGGACCTCACCCTCGATGATCTCGACCTCGTCGCCGAACTCCTGATCGCAGCATGCGGGCGAAGTTAATCCGGCACACCGTCTACAGGACCTACGTCACGTCCTGGGTGACCTGTCACCGAACGGCCATGATCAGAGAAGGTCAGTCTCTTGCACGCGACGCAAGCGACGAGGGTTGCGCAGCGCGCGCCACGGCGACCGTCGGTAACTGTTACACCGCTGAGCTG
Organism: Streptosporangiaceae bacterium; assembly: GCA_050698735.1. Lineage (GTDB taxonomy): Bacteria > Actinomycetota > Actinomycetes > Streptosporangiales > Streptosporangiaceae > Palsa-504. Next base: position 2,981 of record JBOHCG010000126.1, read on the forward strand.
GCTGGATGGTCCTGTCCGCATTGCCGGACCCGGCCCTGCATCCTGCATCCTGATGGGCCCTCGACGCGGGAATCCGGCGTCGTTGTCACTGGATTGTCTCTTTTTACTCGAACGAGTATACGAAAAAGCGTGGAGCTTAGGGGATTCGAACCCCTGACCTCTTGCATGCCATACAGGCCCAGCCCGCCGCCAGGCGTCGCCCGACGTAGCCCGGCGTGTCGCTCATCTGCAAGGACTGTGGCTGGAGGTGGCCTGACGTCGCCTGGTGCCTGGCGACGCTGGCTCCCAACTTGGCTCCCAGCCAACTCCTTAGCGCGCGCAGCGTACTAAGGCTCGAACAAACGGCCGATCCGGCAGCCTCCCCTGGTAGCGTCACGGCGGGCCGACAGGGGATCACCGGGGGTACCGGCCGCGGCCACATGGCTTCGGGACCATTACGCCGCCGGGCTGGCGGCCCCCGCACGCCGCCGCGGATCCTGCTCACCCCGGCAATCCACCGGGCGACCTGGCTACAGCGCTGACATGAATCTGGATCTGGCCTGTCCAGCCGGATCCGGCGACCGCCTTGCCCCAGCGCCAGCACGAACGTGCGGTACGCGGTCTGCGAGGGCTGACCGCGCCCGCAATGTGTCCTACCGCTGTGCTACCCTAGCAACCATGGCAGTGCGGAAGAAGCGCTCAATCTCCATGCCCCCCGACCTTGACGCGGAGATAGCAGCTGCAGCCGCGCAGGCGGGAATGAGCTACAGCGCATGGCTGGCGGACACGGCGCGGAAGGAATTCACCATTCGGGCGGGCCTGGCCGCTATCCGCCAATTCGAGCATGACAACGGGGCGTTCGCCCCCGACGAGCTTTCCGACGCCGGGCAGTGGGCGGCCACGGCAGTCCAGCGGGCCAGCAGGACAGGCAGTGACGTCCAGCGCCGGACCGCGTAAATGGGCGTCACCTACGACACCGGCGCGCTCATAGCCGCTGACCGCGGAGAACGCCGGATGTGGGCCCGGCACCGCGCCCTGCTGACGCTCCGGGAGGTACCCACGGTCCCCGCGCCCGTCGTGGCCCAGTCCTGGCGCGGCGGAGGCCGCCAGGCCCTCCTGGCCCGGCTGTTGGCCGGCTGCCACGTCGAAGCGCTCGGTGACGGCCAGGCCCGCGCCGTCGGCTCGCTCGCCACCCGCGCCGCGACCACCGACATCGTGGACGCGTGCGTGGTCGAAGGAGCCCTCCGCCGCCATGACCTCGTGGTCAGCTCGGACCCCGGCGACCTGCGGGCCATCGCCACGGCCGCAAGCCGCCAGCTCGAAATCGACCGGCCCTGAGCGCCACCTGACCGCGGCCGACACAGACGCCACCGGATCTCGACCAGCAGCCGTATCCGCCCTTACCGAAGAACCGACCCCGCTGGCGTACTGGCCGAAAAGCCAGTGACCGTCATGCGCACCACGCTCTGTATCCAGGTTGACAGCCTGATCCGCCTATGGCCGACAAACTGGTCGCCAAGGCGGCCACCCGGTGTTGCGCCGGACCGGCTGATCTGCATGCCGCCGCGCGCATAGCCCCGCGGGCGGCCTACGCCCGGATCTGCCGATGTGAGCGAGTCGGCTAGGTCGCATGCTTCTGCGCCGTAACGCATCCCGATTCGTATTCCGAGCGAGCGCGTGCCACCAGTTCGATTCGGGCGCGCCGAGGCATGGGCCGAGTGTGTTCGGCATGCAACCGGATGACTTGACCGCAGCCGGGTCATGCGCGACGGAGCTCGCTCGACGTCATCGGATCGACAGTCTCGGCCGCGTCGAGGTCGAGGCGATGGCGATGGCGCCGGTCCCGACCCCGGAGATCTTGTGGCGGAAGCCGCCGGTGCTCGCGCTCGCCGCCGTCCCGGGGACGGCACTCGGCCACCTCGGCGAGCCATCTACCGCGTCGTCGGCCGCGTGGGCCGCGGCGGGTGCCGCCGTACGGACGCTGCACGACGCGCCGCCGCCGCCATGGCCCGGCTGGAGCCTCGACGAGCTCGCATCGCGCCTCGACGGCGAATGCGAGTGGCTCGTCGCCAACGACGTCCTTCCCGCCGACCTGGTCACACGTAACCGCCAGCTCGCGGAGACTGCGCTCCGGCCGTGGACACCGGTGTTCATCCACGGCGACCTGCAGGTCGACCACGTCTTCGTCGACGGTGACGAGGTCACCGGCGTCATCGACTGGTCCGAGGCGTCCCAGGGCGACGCGCTCTTCGACGTCGCCATCCTCACGCTCGGACACAAGGAGCACCTCGGCGACGTCCTCGCCGGCTACGGCACCGACGTCGACCGCGACCTCATCCGCGCATGGTGGTCGTTGCGATGCCTGACTAACGTCCGCTGGCTGGCCGAGCACGGCTACGGCTCGCCCGAAGAGTACGCAAGATCCGCCGTTCTGCTCGTTGCGACTGCGTTTCGACCGTGGGTCGTCCGCCGCGCAGATCAGGTTGATCTGCGGGGCGCATTCGCAGTTGATCACCGGGTCGTGGTCACTGTCGTCCGTCCGCCGCGGACGAGTCCCCGGCCGGCGGGTCAGCGGGCGCCCCTGCTGCGCGGGGCGCCGAGCCTGCCAGCGGGCTGCTGTCGAGGTACCGGATCTCGTAGACCCGCTCGGTGAACTTCCAGCCATCGCCGGTGCGCTGGTAACGGTCGTGGTAAATGGCGTAGTTCACCCCCTGGCGGCCGTCACGGCCGCGCCCGATCTCCTGGATGTACGCGCGGCCTGTCGCGGTGTCGCCGTCCAGAGCGATCGTGCCCAGGTGCGTGTTCTGCACCAAGAAGTCCACCAGATCCGGCACCCGCTGGCCCCAGGCTCGGATCTGTTCCCGGCCGGCCAGCTCGGCGGGGATGTCGGGCATCCGCCACGTGCCGTCGTGGGTGAACAGCGATGCGAGACGGTCATAGTCGCGCATCATCACCGCGTCGGTAAACTCGCCGCGCAGCGCCTCGATCTCGACCCGGTCAGCAACGGCCTGAAAGTCGCTCATCGGTTCTCTCTCTTTACAGTCGCCCGGCGCTCGAGCAGATCGGCTTTCAGGACTCGGCGAGTTCCTCGTTCAGCTTCGCTGTGATGGTGGTCAAGACGCGAGCCGCTGTCGCCGAGTCCTCAGGCGTGATCGCCCCGTACGCAGGACCGGTGAGCTCAGTGACCTTACTGCGCAATGTGGTGAGAAGCGTCCGGCCCTCGGCGGTCGCTGCGACCTGGTCATCGGTACCGGGGAACTCCTCCATCAACGATGCGTTGATCAGCGCAGCGATCGCCGCTTCCACCGCGGCGTGCTCGTACTGGGCTGTGCCGGAGACGCGGGTGACGAGATCGCCGCGGCCGAGCGCGTCGCCGGCGCGGATGGCGAACTGCAGGGTGATCCACTGCTGCTCGTCCAAGGTGGTGCCGGCCAGAAGGCGCTTGAGAATTGCGGCGTGGGCCTTCTCTGCTTGCCCCACGATCGCAGGGTTCAGGACAGCGAGCGGGTCTGATGTCGGCATAGCGGATCGTCCTCCTAATTCATTGAGCACAGGCAGGGCGGTGGAGCCTGGAGCGCCTGCGGCGGACCGCCAGAGGCCGACCAAGGTCTGGTTACGCTCCGGTGCTCCTAGTCCTGCCAGGCGGCCAATCTGGCTGCCCGATGATCTGGGCACGTTCACGTCATGCAACGACGGGACAGCCGCCAAAAATGTGACAACAGGCGTGGCTCAGTGGGCCAGGGACGGTCGCGCGAAGGTGTGCAGGTGAAAAATCCGGCCTTCACGGTCATCCAGGCGGATCACCGCCACGACCTCCTCGGCCCGGCGGACCACCACCGCAGCCCGCCCCTCGAGGTCGAAGGGCTGCAGGGAAACGCCAGCCGAGGGGCCGAAGAAGTGCATGGCCCGCTCGGCGACGGCCGCGGCGCCACGAACACCAGGCAGAGGGGGCCAGCCGATGACCACGGGGAACCCAGCCGCCTCGGGGTCGAGCAGGCCAATCAGCCCGTGCGCGTCACCCCCCTCACAAACCGCGATGAAGCGCTGCGCCAAGCCGGATGCCTTGGTACTTCCAGGCCATGCCCCCGCGAGCCCGGCGCGGGACGGGCCGGCCCCGACCGACAGGCGAGCGCGGCGGGCCAGCTGCCGGCACGCCGCCGGAGTGCGCCCGACGAGCCCGGCCACGGCGTCGAAGGGGAAGCCGAAGACGTCGTGCAGGATGAACGAGGTCCGCTCCGCGGGCGAGAGCCGGTCGATCACGACCCAAAGCGCCTGGCGCACCTCGTCGTGGAGCATCGCGCGGTCCGCCGGGTCCGGGATGCCCCCATGCTCCTCGGGTGGTTCGGCCGTGGCGGTTGTCCGCCGGCTCTCCGCCAGGTCGAGCCGGTCCAGGCACAGCCGGCGGGTCACCACTACCAGCCATCCCCGTACGTCCCCGATCGCATCGGGCGAAGCCGCCAGGCGGGCGAACGCCTCCTGCACCACGTCCTCCGCATCGTCGCGCCGCTTCAGCATCCCCGCGGCGACCGCCAGCAGGTACGGGCGGTGAGCTGCCCACGCAACCTGAACCAGGGCATCGTGCGGTGACGGCGGCTCCATGGCCTCCTCCGGTGGCTCATCCCTCACCTACTCGTACATAGCATCGGGCCTGCGCTCGTGTATAGCGCGCCGGGTCCACGCCGCGCTCGCCCGGCCGACCGCGAAGTTCACCTGCGCCGCGTGAGGCCCCGGCACCGGCCATGGCCTGGAACGCTAGCACGAGCGGTGGAGCTGCCCAGGCCGGGTCGGGCTGGCTGAGCAGAAGCCGCCTCCGGCGGTGCGGCTGATCGCCGGTGACACCCGGCACTGACCGGCGTGCTAGGTCACCTGATCACCGCGCGGTGGAGCAGCAGATCGCCGCCCGCGCCAGGCCCGATGCCCAGGTCCGGAGCCCAGCCAGACACATAGCGCAGGCACATGACGAGGTAATCGGGGCGCCGTCCGCTACCCGCTTGGCACGAACGTCACGCACGCAGAGCCGGCGATCTATTACGTCGCTGTCGCGTCCGGGGGAGACGCAGGCGATCACGTTCCGTTACTAGATTTCTGCGCTCCTGAGCGTGCGCCTCCACCCTGACTCGCGGTGGTGCGGCGGGCTCTCGCGATCCCGCCCGGTCTATGGCGGGCATAGCGGGGGCGGACCGTGGCAACGTGGTGATCGGAGGTGCCCGCGGGCACCGGCTAGCCCTGTGTCCCACCATGTGGGCGGATATCCCTTCGGGAGCGGCGCGGATCTGGTATGGATTGGGGCGCTGGCCGTGGCATCGGAGGTTCGGTCGGCGTCCGGAATGGCGTTGGTGCCCGGTGGTGGGGAGGGGCGGGAATGACGGCGAACGTCGCAGATGATGCGTTCAGGGACGGGCAGCCGCGGGGCTCTGCCAGGCGGATGGTCGCTGGCGGGCTGGCGGACGCCCTATGACGCTAGGTAGCGCGGGGGTGCTATCCCTGGCTTCCTACCGGCACTGCTGTGACCGGCTGGCGGCCGCCTGGCCGGTGTTCCTGGCCAGGCGACACGAGCGGCTGGCGCAGCAGCGGAGGTTCGGGACCGCCGCGGAGAAGGTGGCCGAGAACATCCTGGAGGACTTGTTCACGCTGGTGCTGGACTGGCACCTGTCCGAGGTGAATAACCAGGTGGGCTACGCGGACCTGGTGCTGACCCGGCTCGGTGTCAAGCACCTGATCGTCGAGGTCAAACGTCCCGGGGCGCTGGCGTGGAACGAGCGGTCGGTTGATCTGGCGCTCGCGCAGGCGCACCGCTACGCCGACGAGCAGAAGGTCCGGTGCATCGCGGTCAGCGACGGCGTCATGGTCTATGCCCGCGACCTGGTTCCCGGCGGGCACCTGGACCGGGCGTTCGTCCGTCTCGATCAGCCGCAGGCCCCGGCGGAGCTGTGGTGGCTGAGCACCGACGGGATTTACCGGCCCCGCCTGGATCCCTGCGGCGCGCGGCTGCGCCTGCTGCCACCCGCCCCGGACGGCGCGGCTGAGCCGGCAGCCGATGACCAGGCCGGCCTGGTTCACCCGAAATACCGGTTGCCGGCCCGGTGCTTCGCCTACGTCGGCAGCGCGGCGGACCCGAAGACCTGGCACCTGCCTTACCTGCTGGCTGACGGGACGCCGGACCTGGCCAGGCTGCCGAAAGCCATCCAGGCCATCTTGTCCAACTACCGAGGCGCGCACGTCAGCAGCGTCCCGGAGGCGGCGATTCCCGAGGTTCTGGTCACCCTGGCCCGCACCGCGCACCGGCTCGGCAAGCTGCCTGCCAGCGGACCCGGCACGGCACGCGCATACCTGCAGCTCCAGCAGGCGCTCGAACAACTCGACCGCCTCGCCGACGCGGTCGCCCCCTGAGATGCGTCGTCAGGGACAACCTAAGGTCACCTGTCGCCGATCGCCAGCCGGGCCGGTCACCGGAAAGAGCCGGGCCGGTCACCGGAAAGCTGATCACCGAACGCGACGGAACACTTAGCTGAACAACGGCCGCAAGAACCGCCGTTCTGGGCGTTGATGTTGTGGGGCGTTAATGGCCTGGTGTCCGGCCATAACTGGGTGATCTACGCGTGGCGCGGGTTGTCGGCCATGAGGCCGGGCCAGGATGTGCCAGCCCGTCGGCAATCGCAAGCCTACGGTCCAGATACGGCGTGCATGATCCAGAGCAGGCTGAGCGGGTCGCCGGCTGGGTCATCGCGGCTGGAGAACTCGTCGAGCAGAGCGTGCACGCGGTCGGCAAGCTCGCGCCGCGCCTCCGGTTTGAGCCGTAGCGTGCCGCGGAACTGATCGCGGATCGCGCCCGGTCCCGCTTCGGTCAGTTCGGCCCGGACGGCGTGCAGCGCGGCGATCTCGATCCGCTGGAGCAGTTCCGGTGACTCGGCCGCGTCCCAGGCGAGTCTGATCGACAGCCCGGTCGAGCGATATGGCCGCTCGAGCGCACCGTGCCGGCCGTTGCGTACCGGCTGTGCCGCAAGAAAGCCGGCCTTCTCCAGGATCCGCACGTGCCGCAGCGTGGTAGCGGGCGCGACCGCGAGGCGATCGGCCAGTTCCTGATTGGTGAGCGCCTGCCGGTGGCACAGTCGCAGGAGCCGCAGCCGGGTCGGATGCGCGACGGCGGTCATCTCGGCCTCGGCAGGGGGGCGGATCGGTTGGCTGGCAAGCTGCCCATACGTATTCATCGCAGAAATGCTAACCGATATGTTTACCTGAAACCAGTCGTGGAACGGAGGGCATGATGAGCAGGATCGTGTTCGCTGGCGGTCAGGTCTTCGACGGCACCGGGGCCGCGCCGGGCCCGGCCGATGTGGTGATTGAGCGCGGGCGCATCGTCGAGGTTGGCACCGGGCTGGACGGTGACCGGGTGGTGGACTGCACGGGACAGTCGGTGCTGCCGGGCCTGTTCGACTGCCACGTACACCTGACCATCAGCACGCTCAACGCGCTGGAATGGGAGTCGGCGCCGTTCTCGCTGCAGTTCTACCAGGCCGCGCGGACCATGGAGCTGACGCTGGCCGCCGGCATCACCACAGTGCGCGACGCCAGCGGCGCCGACCTCGGCGTCCAGGCGGCGCAGCAACTCAGGCTGATCCGCGGGCCGCGGATGCAGATCTCGATCACGATGATCAGCCAGACCGGCGGCCACGGCGACCGGTGGCAGGCGTCCGGCTGCCCGGGGGCATTGTCGTGGCCGCATCCCGGCCGGCCCGACGGCGTGGCCGACGGGCCAGATCACGTACGCGCCAAGGTGCGGGAGGTGATCCGAGCCGGCGCCGACGTCATCAAGATCGCTACTACCGGCGGAATCTTCTCACCGCGGGATCGCCGCCGACGTCAAGATCGCCATGGGTACCGATGCGCCCGTGTATCCGCACGGCAAGAACCTGCGCGAACTGGAACTGCTCGTGCGGGCTGGCATGACACCCGCTCAGGCGCTGCACGCCGCTACCCTTTCCGCCGCCGAGCTGATGGGCCTGGACGGCGAACTCGGCACGCTGGAACCAGGCAAGATCGCCGACCTGATCATCGCCGACGGCGACGCGCTCGACATCCACGACCTAGCCGGCCGCATCCGCGCCGTCTACCAGGACGGCGTCCTGGTTTGCACGCCGCAGCCAGGTAACTCCGCGCCTGTCAGGGCTGATCAACCGCTGTCCAGGCCCTGACGGCGCCGAGACGCACCGTGCCCGCGTGGCCGCCCGCCCAGGCCCGAGCACGCAGAACGGGCGCATCTGCAGGCAGCCCTTCGCCCAGCAAGACACATCCCCGCCGCGCCGATTCGGCGTTATGCGGCGTGTCCGCTTCCAGGTATCTCTGTGTGAGTGACTGTAGGTGGCAGAGGGGTTGCCGCTTTTGCCGGGCAGGCGGGTTGCGGTCATCGCCGTGCTGGCCTGGCGGGTTGAGTGTCGCATCGCCGTGATGCCGGTCCGCAGCGGCCTGCGTGACTGGGCCGGGTTCGCTACGACCGGATCCCCGATGGGCAAGATCCGCTGAGATCGGGCGCTGTGTCGTTAGACAGGGCAACCTTCTCACGTGCTCGCGGCCGGGCGAAGCCGGCACCATTGGCTCCCACTTTGGCTCCCGGGATACGGCCATCCGGGCCCGTCCGAGAGCCGCGGCGATGCCCTGAAATGGGAGGGATGCCTAATTTAGAACAGGATGTGAAGAGCTGCCGCGATGCAAGAGGTCAAAGATCATCTCTAGTATCGAAATATGCATCTGACCTGCTTAAACCGAAGTTACGGCCAATTCGGTATGCGATACTGGCTCTGGCCTGGCGTTTTGCCCGGCTAGCCGGGTGGTGTTCTAACTACGTCAACGTCAGCGGGATCGGGACGCCGATCAGCCGGAAGGCTTCGCGCTGGGCGCTGGTGGGCTCGGCGAGCATCGGGATCTCGGTGCGGGTGCCGGTGAACCGGACCTGGTTGCGGGTCAAGGTGGCCAGGTGGGCGGGCAGGCCGCGGAAGCTGTGGTAGGGCTGCCCGGCCGGGTCGTACTGGTATGACGCCTTGGCCTGCGCCGCGGCCGAGCGGCGGGCCGGGGTGACCGGGTTCTCCGGGGCGGGCGGCTGCTCGTCGGTGAAGGTCAGCGGCGCCCACGCGCGGCGCAGGTGCCAGGTCAGGTAGCAGGCCAGCATGCAGATCAGCACGTGCGCCCGGACGCGTCCCTCCAGGTGGTGGAACACCGGCCGCAGGTCCAGGTCATCGGCCTTGATGGTGCGGAAGTCCCGCTCGACAAATTTGAGGTTCTTGGAGGCGGTCACCACGGCGGCGGCGTCCAGCTCGGCGGCGGGGACGGGGGTGCGCAGCACGTAGAACCCGTCCAGGGCGGCCTCGGCGTCGATCCGGCCCTGCCGGCGCTGCACCTGCAGGGTGGTGTCGGTGATGGTGAGGTTGAAGTGCTTGGCGGTCTTGTACTTGCCGATCACCTTGCCCGCCTCCAGGCCGATCGGCCCGGCGCCGGCCAGCCGCCCGGCGGTCACCCGGGCGATGAGCGGGGCGAGCAGCTTCTCGGTGGCGGCCAGCAGTTCCTCGCGGGTGCGGGCCCGGTCGGCGGCCAGCACCGGGTTGCGGCAGGCGACCAGCCGCTCGCCGGGGAACTCGTCCGAGGTGATCTCGGCCAGGTCCTGCTCGTCGAAGAGGCTGAGCTGCAGCGGGCCGTCCTCGGCCATCAGCTTGCGGATGGCGGGGGCGCGCAGCGCGGTGATCCACCCGTAGGGGTCCGGCCGCTGGGTTCCGTCCTCGAACTGGTTCAGGGCGGCGATCCGGGCCGAGGTGATCATGCCCCGGTCGCCGACCATGACCATGTCCCGCAGCCCGAACCTGTCCCGCACGACCTGCGTGATCGCGGTGAACGACGACGGGTCGCCGGTGTTGCCGGGGAAGACCCGGACCGCGGCCGGCCGGCCGGCCGGCCGGGTCGGTGAGCAGCCCGTACTCGATCTGCAGTTTTTCTTTCTTGCCGTCCCGGGAGTACCCGCGGGCCGCCAGCGGGCAGCAGCGTCCCTCCAGCCATGAGCTGGACAGGTCGAACAGCGCCTGCCGGGACGGGTTGGCCGCCGGCGCCAGGTGGCGGGCCGCCAGCCCGGCTTCGATGGCGTCCTGCCGGTGCTCCAGCCAGTCCATCGCCGCGTAGATGTCATCGGTGCTGGCCTGCTCCACGCCGAGGTCGGCACCCAGGGTGGTGTCGGCCCGCCAGGTCAGGGTGGACAGCTTGGAGCCGGGGGTCACGACCCGGGGTGCCCGTTCATTGTCCGGGACGACACGCCGAATATTCTGACTACACTCTGTGCACGGATATGACCGAAACCGCAGCTCAGGATGCAACGCTTACGGAGAGCTACAGCAACTTCGGACTAAATGTGACGTCTTCACGTTTGGGGTTGACCGGGGGAAACGGGTTCCGGCTGGGATGCTGCCCACAGGTTAAGCGGGCTTGGCCCACATCATCCGGAGGGTTGTGCTCCGGTTCCGGCGGGCGGATCTGGAGGGCTGGCTAGCGGTCCCAGCGGGGGTCGGCTTCAGCGATGTCGAGACTGAGGTCTTCGAGTTCGGCGACCAGCTCGCGGAGCCGGCGGTGGTTGTCGAACCAGGGGCCGTAGTCGGTGAGCTGCTCGTCGGTCAGGATGCGGGTTGAGGTCTTGCCGTTTTTCTTGCGGGTCCACTGGTGGTAGGGGCCGTGCAGCTGCGGGGGGTTGGCGTGGCAGCGGCAGCCGGGGTGCCCGCAGCGGGTGTGCCGGCCGGCGAGGGTACCGGGGAGCGCGAAGGCGGTGCCGGCGAGGCGGGCGGTGATCTCGGCGGCGATGGCCTTCGCGCGGGCCTGCTGGGCCGGGGTGGGCGACACGCCGTCATTGTCGCAGCCGAAATCCCGCATTCCCCGCATTGCATTAAGTATAAGTGCTGTATGCGCGGGGTGGATGCTGCGGTTGCCGCCTATATCGGGCGGTGGCGGCCGTCGTCGGTATCGCGGGAGGCGGCCGCGTTCGCCCGGGAGGTGATCACGACGGCCGGGCCGCAGGGCCGGGATCGGGCGAAGAACCTGCTGTGGGCAGCCGGGAAGCTCGCCGATTACGCGGCATCGCTGGGCCTGGACCTGGTGCCGGAGGTGGTGCTGCACCCGTCGGTGGCGGAGCGGTTCACCCGGTGCGCACCCGGGCTGTCGGGGGTGGCGCGGCGGACGCTGCGGACGAACCTGCGGTTCATCGGCCGCCGGGTCGTGCCGCAGCTGTATCCCGCGGATGCGCCGCTGCCGCGCGAGCGCGCCAAGGCGCCCTACAGCGCGGCGGAGATCAGCGGCTTCCTCGCCCTGGCAGACGCCCAGCCCACGATGGAACGGCGGATGCGCGCGACCGGGCTGGTCTGCCTGGGCGCGGGAGCCGGGCTGATCCGCGGTGACCTGCGCGACGCGCGCGGCGACGACGTGGTCGCCCGGGCCGGCGGGATCGTGGTCACCGTCCGCGGTGCCCGGCCGCGCGCGATGCCGGTGCTGGCCCGTTACCACTCCCGGCTGCTGGCCGCAGCCCGGTTCACCGGGACCGGGCTGATCTGCGGCGGGACTGATCCGGGCCGGCGGAACATCACCACGCCGCGGTCCCATGCGGCGACCATCCCGGGGCTCTTCTTCCCGAAATCGCGGCGCAGGTTATCCAGCGCAGCTTTCGCGGCCGCCTCGTTCACCGCCGTGTAAATCGGGCGCATCGCCGCGGCCGCCTT
>JBOHCG010000127.1:0-14648 GCA_050698735.1 Streptosporangiaceae bacterium
GATATCCTCGCCTGGACGGACACATGGAACGAAGACCCTAAACCATTCATCTGGGTGAAGACTGCGGAAGAAATACTCGAATCAATCGGACGACTTCTGCAGCGGATCAAAGACGCAGGACACTAGTTGATGACACCGCCTGCCTGCCGAGCCGATGATCCGGGCCGGCGAACCACGGTCTCCGTGTCTCGCGGCCAACGTCAAACCGGTCGCCTTCTGCGCGTGGTGCCCCGCGTGTCAAGCGCAATCGGCATGCGCGCGGAGTCGCCGGCCAGGTCGCTCCGCTCGCGCGGCTATAACACAGTGTCACGGTCGCTGGCTGCACCAGCACGCGATATCCGATGCCGATCTGTACTGGAACCATCCGACGGCAAAGGCAGGTTCGGTGCGCACAGAACGGTTTGTTCTGGCGTCGAGTGGGATGAGTCCTGCTGGCCCTTCGATGTCCTATTGCCGCGTCAGGCTACGTTTGCCCGGTCGACGGTGTGGTGGAGCCGTCTACCGAGCCGGGACGCGGGCACGCCGTTGACCCCATGGCTCGGAGGCACGCACCGGCCTGGCCGCGAACGCCTGGTCACGACCGGGGCGGTCGCCAGAAGAATTCAAGCTGGATATTGTCTGGATCGCGGAAGGTGACCATGGCGTTGGAGGTGTATGAGGGCTCCTTGATGCCGGAGTGGCGTATTCCCAGCTGGTCCAGGCGCGCCACCCACGTGTCGAGGTCATCGCGGTGAGCCACCAGGAATTCCAGGTGATCCAGCCCGATCCGGGATTCGTCGAAGGAGCCCTGCCCGGATCGGTGAGCCACCAGGCATAGTTCCACGCCGCTGGACTGCTCAGCGAGGTGGACCAGCGCGACGTGGCTGTCCGGCTGGACGTAGCGGCTGGTTTTGTCCATGCCGAGGAGGTGGCAGTACCAGGCTGCGCTCCGGCCCGCGTCGCTGACGGTCAAGATGATAACCTGGCCGCCTATGCCGGGCATGGGTCAACTCTGGCCGCCCCGGCGCTCAGCTGGCAAGCAGCGATATCCGGCGGGCCGCCGGGAGCATCCGTCCGTGCCTTAGCAGGTCACGTCGGCCCGGCCGGGACTTTGCACGCGGGTGCTGATCCCCGGGACTGGGCCGGTGACAGATCACCTGCGGGTGCGTGCGCTCGATGATGACGAGGGACGGCGGCTGGTGCGGATCATCCGCAGGATGCCGGGGGTAGGTGGTGACCTGGCGGCGGGCGCAGATGGTGCTGCTGTCGGCCCAGGGGATGGACGTGGCCGCGATCGCGAAGGGGCCTTCACCAGCCAGGACCGGGTGCGGGGATGTGCTGCGGAACTTCAACGCCGACGGGTTCGGCTCGCTTTGTCCCAGGTATAAGGGCGGCCATCCGCCGAAGTTCACTGTGGGCCAGCGGCGGGAGATCAAGAAGATCGCCAAGGCCTACGAATCCGAGGAACTCCTGCAAAGGCTGCTCGCGAAGTACCCGAACCTGCTGGCTGGCGATCAGCTCGCAGGCTCACCGCGTCGCTGGTTGCTCGTCAAGCGGGAAGCGGGCGTCCCGGGCCGGGAGGCTGGTGGCGGGCGCTGGTCGCCTGTTCGTCGACCAGGAGGCGGCCCCGATCCTGGTGGAGGTGAAGCGGAGCGAGGGCACGAGGATCCGGCGTGAGGCGGTCGGCCAGATGCTCGATTACGCCGCGAACGGCGTTGTCTACTGGCCGGCGGAGCGGCTGCGTTCGGAGTTCGAAGCCCGCTGCGCGGTGGAGCGCAAGCACGCTGCCGAGGTCTTCCGGGAGAACCTGGGCGACGACGTTGATCCCGAGTGGTTCTGGGGCGAGGTCGAGCAGGACCTGCGCTCCGGCCGCGTCCGGCTGGTCTTCGTCTCCGATCTCATCCCGCCCGAGCTACGCCGCGTGATCGAGTTCCTGAATGAGCGCATTAGCCCGACAGAGGTGGTCGGCGTCGAGATCATTTAGCAAGAATCACCAGGTCACGACCCGAATCACCGACCAGCACAACGAGTGCTCGCCGCCGCTTGAGGCGACACCTCTTACGCTGGGTCTGCCATTATCGAGTTACGTGGTCGATGACCGGGCAGGCGGCGCGGGAGGTTCTAGTGGCCGAGGTCAGGGATGCTGAGGTCACGATCGTGGGCGGCGGGGCCATCGGATGCGCCGTGGCTTATGTCCTGGCGGGCGCGGGGTACCGGGACATCCAGGTCGTGGAGCAGGGCGAGGTTGCCGGCGCGACCTCGGGGCAGGCCGCCGGCCTGGTCGGGCAGGTCCGCGCTACCAGGGAGCGGTGCCTGCTCGCGATGTCTTCGGTGGCCATGTACTCGCGGATCGAGCGGGAGACCGGCTATCCGGCGGACTGGCGCCAGACCGGCAGCGTGCGCATCGCGACCACGGCGGAGCGGGTCGCGGAATTCGAGGCGCTGGCCGCTACTGCGCGGTCGGCCGGCCTTGAGGTCGAGTTTCTGAGCCCGGCCCGGCTGGCCGAGCTGTGCCCCATGCTGGACACCGCCAGTGCCATGGCGGCGCTGTGGTGTCCCACCGACGGCTATTTGCAGCCCAACAGCCTGGTGGCGGCCTACGCACGTGGCGCACGTGATCGCGGAGTGACATTCGCGACGCACACCACCGTCACCGGGCTCAGCGTCGCCCGCGGCACGGTCACCGGCATCCGCACAGACCGGCGCGCGGTCGCGACCGACATGGTGATCAACGCGGCCGGGCCGTGGGCGGGCGCCGTGGCCCGGCTGGCCGGGCAGGACCTCCCGGTCGTGCCGGTACGCCACGAGTACTTCGTCACTGGGGCGGTCGCGGGCTGGCATGGCAGCTTGCCGGTGCTGCGCATCCCGGACCTGCGTCTTTACGTCCGGGCTGAGGGACCGGGAATCCTGTGCGGCGGCTGGGAACCGGACGGGCTCAGTCTCGACCCGCGCCAGGTGGCCATCGGACAAGAGCTAAACGCGTCGCCAGACTGGGACGTGCTCTCCGGATTCGCCGCCGACTTCGCCAGCCTCGCGCCCGCAGTCACCCAGACCGGGGTGCGCACGGTCTTCCGCGGGTTCCCGGCGTTCTCTCCGGACGGCCGCTTCATCGTCGGGCCCGTCCCCGGACTGCGCGGCTTCGTGATGGCCGGTGCCTGCAACGCCCACGGGGTCTCCGGGTCAGCAGGCCTCGCCCAGCACGTCCTGGAAAGCCTGCAACCAGACCCTTCCCCCTACGTCCGGTCACTCAGCCCCCGCCGGTTCCTCCCGCGCACCTGGGACTGGGAGTCCGCCCGCGACCAAGCCGAACAGGTCTACGAGAACTACTACAGCCTGCCGCGGCGCCCGCGGTCGGTAGCCACCGGCCCAGATGGCACTGCAGGGGTGCCCGTGTGACTGCGATACCGCCTGGACGCCACTGCGACCTGTGCCGGATCATGCACGGTACCTGCTCCACCAGCCACGCCCCGTCGGCATACCGGCCGGCCGGCCGCCCGGCGGGCGACCTTGGCGGCCAGCCGGGTCTTACCCGTGCCACCCGGCCCGGTCGGGGGTTCACCGCGGTCAATCGCGTGCTGGCTGGCGAGGAAGTCCCACAGCCGGCCCGGAACCTGCTGATGGATCTGGAGGAGCGCGCCAGCCGGTTCCGCTTCCTGATCCGCGACCGGCCGGGCAGCGAACCGCCGTTAGGCGTGGTCATGCGGCGTGCGACGTCTGTCAGATGAGGCGTGCAAATCGGGTTGTTCTGTACCTGGGGCAGGGCGAGGACCGGCGTTGGTTCAGCGGTTCATTCAGGACCGGGTTGGTCCGCTCGCGCGGATGTCAGTCGTAGTGCTTCATGTGCGGCCAGAGCGTCTTCCAGGACCCGGTCGGGCCGGTGCACACCCCGATCGCCAGGTCATTCCAGTTGTTCTTCACCTGGTCAGGAGGGTTGTAGACGGCTAGCTGGCGGCAGTTCGCGAAATACAGCCACAACTGGCCTTCCGCGTCGACGTACAGCACCGTCGTGTCGGATGCGTCCCCTGGTCCCCACAGCCAGAACGTGACGTTGACCCGAGATCACCGGCGGCAGGTGGTACGGCCCGCCGTACACGTCAAGCGCGCCGGCCTCCGCGGAGGCACCGGTGAAGATGGACGTCGGCGGCTGGCCCGCCCGGGTGAGCGCCGCGTCCTGCGCCGCGACTTCGGCAGCCAGCTGCGGCCAGCCGATGCCGTCAGCGGTGTTCGCTACCCCTGCTGTCCCGCTCACCTCGTGCAGGCTCGCGATCGGCAGCAGGGGCAGCGCGAGCGGCAAGACGACCACCGTGCCGGCCAGCGCGAGGACGCCGATGGCCGCACGCCGGGCGCGCGGCCGGCGCGCCTTCGCGATCCACCGCTCGGCCGGTACGGACCCGGCGGCCAGTACCGCGGGCAGTATGCCGTCGGCGTAGTACACCTTTCCCGGTATCCAGACCAGGACGTAGAGCACGATCAGCGTGGCGGTGACGCCGAGGAACCGTAGCCCCGCGGCACGCCACAGCGTGATGAACCCAGCGATTACCAGCGGAATCCCGAGCAGCCCCGCGGCGACGAACTGTTGGGGCAGCCCGCCGATGTAGTCGGCCGCGGAGGTGTTCTGCTGATGCAGCGCGTCCGCCATCGTTAGCTGCGGCAACCCGTTAGCGACCTGCCAGATGAGGTTCGGCAGCCAGATCACCAGCGCGATGACGCCGCCGAGCCACGGCCACCGTGTTCTCATGACGGCCCGGTGCGCCGGCGTGACCAGGATGCCGATGACAAGAGCGGCAAGCAGGGTCAAGATCAGGTACTCGTCCTCGATACCGATCCCGGCCGCGACCCCAGCGCCGAGCCACCACCGCGGCCGGTCCCGCAGCAGCGCCGTGGCGGCGCATACCGTGACGACCGTCCATGCGAGCAGGTCATACGGCGTGGTGTTCCCGACATGCATGGCGACCAGGAAGACCGGCGCGATGGCGACGGCAAGCGCGGCGATCACCCGCGCGGCGCGGCCCCCGCCGAACAGCGCGGCGAGCCGCGCGGCGAGCACGACGATCGCGCCCCCCGCCAGCGCCGGCAGGATCCGGATAGCGGTCGGGTTCACGCCGAACAGGTCAGTGGCGCGGGCGAGCAGCACCGCGAGCGGCGGCTGGTCCACGTACCCGAACGCCAGGTGGTGACTGGCCACGAGAAAGTACAGCTCGTCCTGCTGGAAGCCGTACCGGCCGCTGACCGCCAGCTCAAGAACGACATAGGCGGCGGCGATCACCCACGCGGCCAGCGGCACGCGGTCACCGTGAAGGACCGCCGGAACCGTCCCGGACCCATCCGCCGCCGTTCCCCGGATGGCTGCTGACACGGTACAACTACTACCACCCGGAGCGGATGAGCCGGTATCAGCCAACCGGTGGAAATCAACCGCCCCGCCGGGTGCGCATGAACTCGCTGCGACGCAGAACTGGAAGATATGCTGCGACGTCCCAAGCGTCCCGGCCAACTTCGATAACCGCAGATAATCGGCGATATGTTCGGTTACGGTCTTCCGGCTCGTAACTGTGTGTGGAGCGCGGTAGCTTGAGAAGCGGCGGGGGATGGTCCTGCTGCCCGTGGACCGTGATTCTGGAGACGTCTGCGGGAGATGGCGACCCTATGCAGCCGGAGGGCAAGACGACACCGGTCTGCGCGGACGCCCAGCACTCGGATAACACGAACGTAGCGTCGTGCAGCGGCGCGGTATGGCGTGTCGTCAAAGATGGCTCCTGGCAGGTCTTTACGCTGGTCCGAGGAGCGACTTGAACACACAGGCGCGGGAAATTTCCCCAGTTCGGGGAAATTTCCATGAACCGATCATAACGGCCGATACCCGCAGGCGCTAGGCGGTTTGCGTTCCGTCCCGCTTCTAGGGTCGGGCGGCGGGCCGATGTCCGGGCGAGGCTGTTTTCCCGGGGCCGCCAGACACAGCCCCGGCGGTTGCAAGGCGCACTACGGTCTTACGAATTGCGTCAGTGCTGGGCGATTGCCAATGTAGCGCTCATGCTTCGGGGATCGGCCTGCCGAAGTCTTCGAGGGTGATGGAGGCGGGCTCGGGGCCGCCGCGCACGCCGGTGTCGAGGGCGTCGAGCCTGTCCAGCTCGTCGGCGGTGAGGTCGAAGTCGAATACGTCGAAGTTCTCGGCGATCCGCTCGGGCCTGGTGGATTTGGGGATGGCTGAGCGGCCGCGCTGGAGGTGCCAGCGCAACATCACCTGGGCGGCGGTTTTGCCGTGGGCGCTGGCGATGGCGAGGATGGCCGGGTCTTGCAGGGTGCTCTTCCCGGTGCCGCGGTAGAACGTGATGCCGCCGATCGGGGACCAGGCTTGGGTAAGGATGCCGTGTTCCGCGTCTGCTTTCTGCACGGCCGGCTGGGTGAAGTAGGGGTGCAGCTCGACCTGGTTGACGGCGGGCACGGCGCTGGCAGCGTCCAGCAGCTGGCGCAGCTGGTCGGGCATGAAGTTGGAGACTCCGATGGCCCGTGCCTTGCCGTCGGCCAGGAGGCGTTCGAGGGTCTTGTAGGCGCCGATGGTGCGGTCGAAGTCGGATGGGAGCGGCTGGTGCAGGATGAGGAGGTCGAGCTGGCCGGTGCCGAGCTTGGCGGTGCTCTTGTCGAAGGCGTGCAGGGCCTGGTCGTAGCCGTAGTCGCTGATCCAGAGCTTGGTTTCGATGAAGACGTCCGTCCGTGGGATGCCGGAGCGGCGGATGCCCTCGCCGACCTCGCGCTCATTGCCGTACGCGGCGGCGGTGTCGATGTGCCGGTAGCCGGTTTCCAGGGCGGCCTGGACGGCGGCGGCGGTTTCCTCGGGCGGGCTCTGGAAGACGCCGAACCCGAGGGCGGGCATCTGCGTGTCGTTGTTGAGCGTCAGCAGAGGAACCTTTGCGGTCATCGTGCTTGTCCTTTTCTTTGCCTTGTGCTTGCCGGGGCACGAAGCCGATGCCTAGTTCCGCGCAGGCTGGCAGGACTTCGGGTTCGGGGTCCCGGGCCCGCAGGGAGTACTCGCTCTGCACCGCGGTGACGGGCTGGACGGCGTGAGCGCGGCGGATGGTCGCGGCGCTGGCCTCGGACAGGCCGAAGAACGTGACGCCCTGGTCGGCCGCCGCCCTGATCAGGGCGATGGCGTCCTGCCTGCCGGCCGGCCGGCTGGCCGTAGTTCGCGCTCAGGCCCATGCAGCCCAGCCCCAGGGCCGAGACCTCCAGGTCACGGCCGAGGACGCGGGTCTTCGTCGCGGTCATCGCGGCAGCTCTCCCTTCGCGGGGTTGTCGTTTACTCACCGGGCGGAAAGTCGGTTGAGGCGGCGAGGCCGGCTTGTGCCTCGAAGCCGGCGATGCGGTCCTTCAGGGCGCTGATGGTGGACTGCAGGGCCTGCGATCCGAGCATGAGGCGCAGCGGGGCGGGTTCCTGGTCGGCGCTGGCGATGATGGCCGCAGCCATGCGGGCCGGGTCGCCGGGGGCGAGCCCGTTAGCCGGGTCGAGCATCTTCTGGAAGCTGTGCGCCGGGTTGCCGTCGTAGGCGGGCATCGGGTCGGCGACCTGGGCGCTGCCGTAACGGAACTCGGTGCGGGCGCCGCCCGGCTCGACGATGGTCACGCCGATGCCGAACGGGGCGGCTTCCTGGGCGACAGCCTCGGCGAAGCCCTCGATGCCCCACTTGGTGGCGTGGTACATCGAGTTGCCGGGGAAGGCGACCTGCCCGCCGTAGGTGGACATCTGGATGATCCGCCCGCCGCCCTGGGCGCGCAGGTGCGGCAGCGCGGCCCGGATCAGCTGGATGGACCCCGTGAGGTTGGTGGCGATGATGTGGCTGACCTGCTCGTCCGATAGTTCCTCGGCCGCGCCGAAAAGGCCGTAGCCGGCGTTGCTGACGACCACGTCGATGCGGCCGGGCGTGCCGAAGCTGCGGTCCACCACGTCGCGGACGGCGCTGGCGTCGGTCACGTCGAGCAGTTCGGTGCGGAACGTGCCCGGGTACTTCTGCGCGAGGCCGGCGACGCTGTCCGGGCGGCGGACGGTGCCGACGACGGTGTCGCCTGCCTCGAGGAGCTGGGTGGCCAGCTCGCGGCCGAGGCCGCTGCTGACCCCGGTGATGAGCCATGTCCTGGTTGTCATGTCAGCGTCCTTCCGCGGGCGCGGGCGCGACCTCGTTGACGGCGGCGTGGGCGTTGAGGGCCCGGGGGTAGCCGATGAACGGCAGCAGCACGGTGATGACGCCGATCAGGTCCCGGCGGGTGTTGCCGACGTTGAGGTTGGCGGCCACGTGCCCGCGGACCTGGGCGTCGCATCCGCCGAGGGCCCCGAGCATCGCGAAGGTCAGCAGCTCGCGGACCGGAATGCTGATCCCGCCGCGGGTGAGGTGGTCGCCGAAGCAGTTAGCCGACAGGAACTGCTGGATGTGCAGCTCGTCGCGGGCGGCTGAGGCGTACATGCCCGCGACCCGGTCCGTGCCGACGATCTGCTCCTGTACCGCCCGGCCCAGCTGCGCGCGGGTGCCGGGGGTCGTGGTGGACTGCCCGTCGAGCGGCAGCTGGACGCCGCGCTCGGTCAAGACGTCGTTGGTGGCGTGCAGGAAGTCGAAAGCCTTGCCCATCCCCGCGTACGGGACAGCCTGGTAGACGATCTCCCTGGCCTCGGCCGGCGTGACCCCGGCGGTGAGGGCGGCGCCGAGCATGACCCGGTACTCGCTGAGCGCCTGGGCGCCGATGAGCGCCGCGAGCTGCACCATCAGGCGGGTCCGGGTACCGAGCTGGCTGTGCTGGAGTACCTCGTCGAAGGCGAAGTTGTCGAAGACCTCGATCAGCTCGGGGTCGGTCACCTTCAGGGTCGAGACGTGGCCGGGGAACAGCTCGTCGTGGTTTTTTCGGGCGGTGTCGCTGACGGCCATCGCGCTCACTCCCCGCCTTGCGGCAGGAGGCGGACGGTGACCGCGTGCGAGGCAGGGCCGGTGACGGACCCGACGATCTTCGGCCCGTGCTGGTCGTACTTGGCGTGGTAGGCCGCGTCGATGTCGTCATGCGCGTCCGGGGCGGCCGGGCCGAAGGCCACGTCCCGCTCGGTACTGCCGGCCCTCACCCGCCCGGTGCCGCTGGCCAGGGCGCGGCGGTACCACGGGTTGTCCGGCCCGTAGGCCGATCGTACGTAGAGGCCGTCGCCCGCCCGCACCGCCCACATGGTCACGTAGGGGCGCAGGCTGCCGTCGGCGCGGCGAGAGGCGAGCCCGACCTCCTCCGCCGCGCCGATCCGCTCCAGTTCACCGGCTGGCCAGCTGGCCGTGCCGTTCGCTGCTGTCATCAGATCGCTCCTATCCGGACCAGTGACTTGATGGCCCGCCGCTCGTCCATGGCCCGGTAGGCGTCGGCGATCTCGTCCAGGCCGGTCTCGTAGTCGAAGACCAGGCCCGGGTTGATCGTGCCGTCCAGCACGTCGTCCAGCAGCTCGGGGATGTAGATGCGGGCCGGGGCCGGGCCGCCGCGCCACCCGACGTTACGGAAGAACGTCTGGGCGAACGGGACTTCGCCGTGGGGGACGCCGACGACGCCGACGGTGGAGCCGGGCCGGGCGGCGGCGAACGCGGTCGCGGTGGACTGCTCGGTGCCGACGCATTCGAGGGCGGCGTCGGCGCCGATGCCGCCGGTCAGGTCGAGGACGGCCTGGACGGCGTCGTGTCCGCGGGCTTCGATGATGTCGGTGGCGCCGAACTCGCGGGCGACCTTCTGCCGGGCGGGGTTGCGGCTGAGGGCGATGACGCGGTCGGCGCCGAGCCGGCTGGCAGCCAGGACGGCGCACAGGCCGACCGCGCCATCACCGACGACGGCGACCGTGTCGCCCTTCTTCACCCCGGCGCTCACCGCCGCGTGGTGACCGGTCGACATCACGTCTGACAGGGCCAGCAGGGACCGCAGTACCACGTCCGGGTGCCCTGAGCCCGGCACGGGCACCAGGGTGCCGCCGGCCTGGGGGACGCGTACGGCCTCGCCCTGGCCGCCGTCGATGGTGCCGTTGCCGAAGTTCCCGCCGGCCAGGCAGGAGATCGTCGAACCGTTCAGGCAGTGCGGGCAGGTCATGTCGCTGTAGATGAACGGGGCGACCACCAGGTCACCCTCACGGACGCTAGTCACATCGGCGCCGGCCTGCTCGACGACGCCGATGAACTCGTGGCCGATCGACCCGGCCGCGTGGGGTGACTCGCCCCGGTAGTACCACAGGTCCGACCCGCACACGCAGCCGAGCACGACCCGCACGATGGCGTCGGTCGGCTCCTGAATGAGCGGGTCTGGCCGGTCGCCGGGCACAACCGCACCCGGTCCCTGGAAAATCGCTGCTTTCATATCTGCAGTGCTCCTCAAACTTGAGATGTCTTCTCGTGCCTCAGTTCCAGGCAACCACCAGCCGGCTGACGCGGGGAGTGCCGGTCATTCGGGGTACCAGCGGGACCCCCTTCCGTCGCGCCCCGCGCTGGCCGGCTACCGGCCGCTCTGGTCAGCGGTCGATCATCTGCTGCATGGCGTCGGGGTAGCGCTCGCCTACCAGGCTGATCTCGTCGGCCGCGGCACCGATGGCGGCGAGGTCGGCGGACGTCAGCTCGACGCCGGCGGCGCCAAGGTTTTCCTCCAGCCGCTGCAGCCGTCGGGTGCCGGGGATGGGGACGATCCACGGCTGCTGCGCGAGTAGCCAGGCCAGCGCGAGCTGGGCGGGCGTGGCGCCCTTTTCCTCGGCGACCCGGCCGAGCAGGTCGACCAGCGCCTGGTTGGCCGCGCGGGCCTCGGCGGCGAACCGGGGCAGGATCGCGCGGACGTCGCCCGCGCCGAACTCGGCGTTCTGGTCGATGCTCCCGGTGAGGAAGCCGCGGCCGAGCGGGCTGAACGGGACGAGGCCGATACCGAGTTCCTCCAGGACCCCGATGATCTCCTCCCCCGGCTCGCGCCAGAACAGCGAGTACTCGCTCTGCAGCGCGGCAACCGGGTGGACCGCGTGCGCCCGCCGGATCGTGCGCACGCCGGCCTCGGACAGCCCGAAGTGCCGCACCTTGCCCGCCGTGACAAGGTCCGCGACTGTCCCGGCGACGTCCTCGATCGGCACCTGCGGGTCGACGCGGTGCTGGTAAAGCAGGTCGATCTGGCCGGTGCGCAGGCGCCGCAGCGACCCGTCCACCGCCTTCCGGATATGCTCCGGGCGGCTGGACAGCCCGGACTGGCGGCCCTGGTCGTCGAACGCGAACCCGAACTTGGTGGCGATGATTACCTGCTCGCGTACCGGGGCGAGAGCCTCGCCGACGAGTTCCTCGTTGTCGAACGGCCCGTAGACCTCGGCGGTGTCGAAGAACGTGACGCCCAGGTCGACGGCGGACCGCAGCAGGTTCATCATCTGGCCGCGGTCGCCCGGGTTCGGGCCGAAGCTCTGGCTCATGCCCATGCAGCCGAACCCGAGCGCGGAAACCTCCAGGCCACCGGAGCCCAGGGTGCGCTTTTCCATGTCGTGCCTCCTCGTGAGTAGTCAACGGCCGTAACTGGCTGAGGCTTTTCAGCGCCCCGTGCCCGGTAACCCGGCGGGTGCCGGGTTACCGCCGTCGGCGCTGAGCCCGGCCGGGTAACGGGTCGGTTTGGGCCTTGGCGGTGCGCCTCGCCCGTGCCGCGGGTCACGGCTGCGGGCACGGCGAAGCACGCCGTCGTTCATGATGAATGTGATGGACCGGGCCGGCCGGGTCAGCGGCGGGATTCGGCCTCGTGCTGCCGGGTCTCGGCCCAGCTGGCCAGGAAGCCGAGGGCCTGCTCGGTCGGCGTGTCCGGCTCGGCGGTGTAGACGATCATGGTCAGGCCGCGTTCGGCGGGCAACTCGAACGCCTCGTAGGTCAGGTCCAGGTCGCCGGCCACGGGATGGTGCAGGTCCTTGCGGCCGGTGCGGTGGAACAGCACGTCATGCGCGGCCCACATCGACCGGAACGCCTCGCTGCGGGTAGACAGCTCGCCGACCAGGTCCGACAGGGCCTTGTCGTACGGGTCACGGCCGGCCGCCGCGCGCAGCACGGCGACCATGTCCCGGGCGGTGCGGTCCCAGTCGCGGTAGAAGTCCCTGGCCTGCGGGGACAGGAACGTGAACCGGGCCGTGTTGGCCGGGCGCGCCGGGTCGTCGAACACCGGCGCGTACAGGGCGCGGCCCAGCGCGTTCGCGGCCAGCATGTCGGCGCGGCCGTTGCGGACCCAGGCGGGCGCGCCGATCGCGTCCAGCACCCGCTGCACCCCGGGCCGCACCCGGCTGCCGCCCGTGCGACGGGGCGCGCTCCCGGAGCCGTGCGCGGCCCGGGCCAGGTCGAACAGGTGCGCCCGCTCCGCCTCGTCCAGTTGCAGGGCCCGGGCGAGGGCGTCGAGCACGGACTCCGATGCCCCGGCCAGGTTGCCCCGCTCGAGCCGTGTGTAGTAGTCCACGCTGACCCCGGCCAGCATCGCCACCTCTTCCCGGCGCAGCCCCTTCACCCGCCGGTTCGCCCCGTAGGCCATGAGGCCGGCCTGCTCTGGGGTGATGCGGGCCCGGCGCGTGCTGAGGAACTCGCGGACTTCGCTGCTCAGATTCACGCCTCCGACGCTACGCGAACCGGCCGAGGCGAGGGAGGGCCTGCCGTTACCGGTTACGCCAGTACCCGCACAAGGCGGCACTGCCGGCGGGGCGCGAACTGCGGTTGCCTGGACCATGACGGGCCAGACAGGCCCGCTCAGTGAAGCTCAGGGAGTTCCGGTGCCGGCACCGCGCAGTACCACCGCCCCGCCCGCCAGGCAGGCCACCGCCATCCTCGCGATCATCTGCATCAGCTACTTCATGGTGATCCTCGACAACTCGATCATCTTCACCGGCCTGCCGCGGATCCAGGCAGCCATGCACTTCTCGCCGGCCGGGCTCACCTGGGTCCAGGACGCCTACACCCTGGTGTTCGGCGGACTGCTGCTCCTCGGCGCCCGCGCCGGCGACATCGCCGGGCGCCGCCGCGTGTTCACCGCCGGCCTGGTGCTGTTCGGCCTGGCGTCCCCCCTGGTCGGCACGGCTCCCGCCGCCTGGTGGCTGGTCGCCGCCCGCGCCGTCCAGGGCATCGGCGCCGCAGTCCTCGCGCCGTCTTCGCTCGCCCTGCTGACCGCCACCTTCCCCGAGGGCCGCCAGCGGGCGCGGGCCGTGGCCGCCTACAGCGCCGTGCCGGCATTGGCGCCAGCCTTGGCCTGGTCATCGGCGGCGTCCTAGCCGACGAGGTGTCCTGGCGGGCCGGCTTCTTCCTCAACGTCCCCGTCGGCATCGTCATGGTCTTCGCCGCCCGCCGCTTCATCACTGAGACCGGGCACCGCGGCGGCCGGTTCGACCTGACCGGGGCGCTGTGCGCCACCCTCGGCATGACCGCCCTCGTCTTCGCTATCGTCAACTCCGCCAGTAACGGATGGGGGCGCCGCTCACCGTCGGCGCCCTGCTGGCCGGCGTCGCGCTCCTGGCCGGCCTGGTCATCAACGAGGCCCGCGCCGAGCAGCCGATCATGCCGCTGCGGCTGTTCGCCAGCAGGCAGCGCGCCGGCGCCTACCTGGTCCGGATGCTCTACCTCGGCGCGATGATGGGATTCTTCTTCTTCACCACCCAGTACCTGCAGGGAATCCTCGGCTTTACCCCGCTTCAGGCCGGCCTCGCGTTCCTGCCCATGTCCGCGGTCAACTTCGCCGTCGCCCTGTGCGTCAACCGGCTCATCCGGCGCCTCGGTCCCCCGGCCGTGCTCACCGCCGGCGTCGCACTCACCCTGCGCTCATGGATATATGCAGTTCGGGGATCAGGGCGGCCCCGTTGTCGTGGAGACGGTCGATCCACCGACCCGCTTCTCATTCCGCTGGAACTACCCCAGCGGGGAGGAGCCGATGGCCGGCAACTCGATGCTCGTCGAGTTCACTCTCACGCCCGAGGGCGCCGAGCGCACCCGCCTTCGAGTGGCCGAAAGCGGCCACGAGCTGCGCGACTGGCCTGATGCAGAGAAGCAGCGTTATGCCGACGAGCACCGGGAAGGGTGGGTCGAGTTCCTCGACCGCCTCGCCAGCGCGCTCGCGGAGGGCCAACAGAGATGACGACGCAAGCGGATGACCAGCTGTGGTCGGCCGTCGCCGACCCATCTCGGCGCCGGGTCATCGATCTCCTCGTCAGCAACGGTGAGGTCAGCGCCAACTGGCTGGCAGGCCGGGTGCCCTTCTCCCGCCAAGCGGTCTCCAAACACCTGGGCGTGCTCGAAGAGGCCGGGTTGGTCAGCCGACGCAAGCAGGGACGAGAGGTCCTCTTCCAGGTCGAAGCCCACCGCCTCGACCAGGCCACTCGGGTCATGGCGGTCTCAATCGGTCGAAGCAAATCAGGCCGCGGACTCACGGATTCCCGAAGCAGCAGCTCCGCAAACACCTCGTTTGGCGTCCTGAATCCCAGTATAGCGCGCGGCCGATCATTAAGCGAATTTGCAATCGCCTGAAGATAGGACACATCACTGGGAAGTTCCGTCCCTCTCGGGAGATATTCCCGGATCAGCCCGTTCGTGTTCTCGTTGGCTCCGCGCTCCCACGGGGAATGGGCGTGGGCGAAATACACCGGCAGGTCGGCATCTAGGGTAAGTGCCGCATGCTACGCCATTTCCGTGCCCTGGTCC